>CALAQS010000124.1 GCA_937888435.1 uncultured Acidobacteriota bacterium | reverse complement strand
CTGATGGTCCGAACGCCGTGGCCGTATTGAAAGTGCGACGTCCTACTTGCGCCGCCGGCGGATCGCTTCGAGCGCTCGGTCGCAGTCGTCGTTGATCCGCTGACGGTCGATCTGGTATTCGCCCTCGGCCTTCTCCCGGTCGGCAGGCTCGAGATTCTTCTTCAGGGCGTCCCTGAATAGTATTTCGCACTCCGCGAGGCGCGCGGTGGCGACGCGCCGTGCCGCGGCGATCTCTTCCTTCTGCGCGGCGCTCAGCGGCTTTTCGTCGGCGCCGGCGGGGTCGGAGGCGCGGAGTCGTTCCATTGCGAGGTCGAATGAGGATTTGGGAGTGTCGGCCATACGGGAATGCTACACGGCGGCGCGGGGACGTGGAGAGGCGAGTTTCCTCAGGCCGCGCCCCTCGCATCTGACGCCCTCGCCTGGACGTTCACTCCCCGTGCCCCTCCCCGTGCTGGCTCACGTTGTCGCCGTCTCCCGGCTTCAGCTCCCGGAACACGATCGCCGAGAGGACGGTCATCGCGCCGAGGACGAGGAGCGCGCGGTGGATGCCGTGGAGCAGCTCGCCCGGGTGTGACCGGAACCGGTCAGGAATGAAGATCGCCGTCGCGATCGAGGCGGCCGCGACGCCGAAGCTCAGAGACATCTGCTGCATGGTGCTCGCGATCGTGCTCGCCATGCTCGCGTCGGGCGCGGCGACCTCGGCGAAGGCGAGCGTGTTCATGCTGGTGTACTGCAGCGAGGCCGCGGAGCCGAAGAGGAGCGCGAGGACGACGATGACGGTGACGCGGGTGCCGGAGCCGATCGTGGCGAAGAGCGCGATGGTGCCGCCCATGACGATCGTGTTCGCGAGCAGCACGCTCCGGTAGCCGAAGCGCCCGAGAATGCCCGGCATCCACGGCTTCAGGGCCATCGCGGCGATGGACTGCGGCATCAGCAGGAAGGCCGACTGCACGGGCGTGTAGCCGAGGCCGACCTGATAGAGGAGCGGGAGGAGGAACGGGATCCCGCCCGCGCCGAGCCGCGTGATGAAGCTGCCGATCACAGCCGACCGGAACGTCCGGAGGCGGAAGAGGCCGAGCCTGAGGAGGGGATGCGCGGCGGCGAGGGCGTGCCGGAAGTAGCCGGCGAGGAGGACGAGCGAGAGCGCGAAGAGGCCGAGGATCGCGCCCGTGCCCAGCCTGTGCTCGCCGAAGACCTCGAGGATGTAGGAGAGCAGGCCGATGCCGGAGCCGAAGAGGATTCCGCCGAGGACGTCCAGCTTGTCGACGCGCTCGGAGCGGTAGTCGGGCATGCGGCGGAAGACGAGGGCGAGGCCGAGGAGGCCGATCGGCAGGTTGACGAAGAAGATCACCCGCCAGTGGAAGTAGCCCACGATGAACCCGCCGGCCACCGGCCCGAGCATCGGCCCGATGAGCGCGGGGATCGACACGAAGCTCATCGCGCGCACGAGCTCGGACCTCTCGAACGTCCTCACGATGGTGAGGCGGCCGACCGGCACCATCAGCGCGCCGCCCATGCCCTGCAGGATGCGGCAGCCGACGAGGACGTGGATGTTCGTGGAGAGCCCGCAGAGGAGAGACCCGAGCGTGAAGATGCCGATCGCGGACGCGAAGACGCGGCGCGTCCCGAACCGGTCCGCCATCCACCCGCTGACCGGGATGAAGACGGCGAGGCTCAGCGTGTAGCTGGACAGCACCGCCTTCATGCTGAGAGGCACGACGCCCAGCGCCTCGGCGATGGTCGGGACGGCGGTGTTGAGGATCGTCGTGTCGAGCGACTCCATCAGGAACGCCACCGCCACCAGCCAGGGCAGCAGGCGCTTGACGGAGGGGTCGGGGGGAGAGGGCACGGGGGGATTGTGCCGCGACCTTCCCGCGGGGTGTTTCGAGGCACCGCTCTCAGATGGGCGCTTAGGCGTATACTCCTTTCGTTCGATCTCCTTTCTATTGACGGAGCGGACCGAGAACCGAAAGGTCCCCGTCGACCCCAACCTTCCCCTCCCCACCATCTCCCAGCCGCGCTCGTCCATTTGGACGCGCGTTCTCACAGAGGAACCTCATGAAGCTCTACGTTGGAAACCTGTCCTATTCCGTCAACGACTCCACCCTGAAGGAACTGTTTCAGCCCTTCGGCAACATCGAATCCGCCCGCGTGATCTCTGACCGCGACAGCGGCCAGTCCAAGGGCTTCGGGTTCGTCGAAATGGCCGACGCCGATGCGCAGAAGGCGATGGGCGCTCTCAACGGCCGCGATCAGGACGGCCGCGCGCTGAAGGTGAACGAGGCCAAGCCCCAGGAGAACCGCGGTGGCGGCGGTGGCTTCGGTGGCGGCGGCCGCAACCGCTACTGATCGAAATCCCGTTCTTTCTTTTTGGCGCCGGAGTGGAAACGCTCCGGCGCCTTTTTCTTTCGGAGGAAGCCCGAGATCTTGATCGCAGTACCCTAGTCGTCATCTCGAAGTGCTTGGTCCTGGCTGCGCTCCTCGCCGCTTCGCCCCTCGCGGCGGCTGAGCCCACACGTCTCGTCATCGAGCCGCAGGCGGGCCTCCCGCCAGCCGCGAACCGCCTCGTCGCCGGGCCGCATCCGTGGGTCGCGAGCGTGATGGAGCTGGTGGGCCTCGATGCGCCGGGGCCGGACATCCGGGTCATCCTCGCGCCGGAGTCGTCGCCGTTCGCGCGCGCGGTGCCGGCTTGGGTGTCGGGGTACACGGACGGCGTCTCGAACGCCGTCGTCCTTCTGGCCGAGCGCACGCCGTCATACCCGGACGGCGGCCTCGAGGAGGTGCTCGCGCACGAGGTCGCGCATGTCCTCATCCACCGTGCAAGCGGTGGGCGGAAGGTGCCGAGGTGGTTCGACGAGGGCCTCGCGATGCTCGCGGCGCGCTCGTGGCGGCTGCGCGACGAGACCGAGCTGGCGCTGGGTGTGCTGTCGGGCCCGCGGGTGCCGCTCTGGAAGCTGGACGACCTGTTTCAGGGGGACCGACGGGAGGTGGAGCACGGATACGCGCTGTCGGGCACACTCGTGCAGGATCTCCTCGATCGCTACGGCCCGGCGGTGCCGCGCATCGTCCTCGCGCGCCTCGCGCGCGGAGACGTCTTCGACGAGGCGATGCGCAGCGCGACGGGCGCGTCGATCCTCGACATCGGCGAGGCGTTCTACGCGCGGCAGGCGTCGCTGAAGCGCTGGATCCCGATCCTCACGAGCACCGCGGCCCTGTGGTTCGCGATCTCTCTCCTCGCGATCGTCGCGGGGATCCGGAAGCGGCGGAGAAGAATGGAGTTCGAGGATGAGGCGGGGGGTAGCGACTTCTCGCGGGAGTCATAGACTCCGGACAGCAGGAGGCCGTCCATGCCCTTTCGCCTGATCTACTCCTCCGAGGCGACACCGGGCCTCGCCGCGGCCGAGCTCGAGGAGATGCTCGCGGAGTCGCGGATCCGCAACCAGGTGTACGGAATCACGGGAGTGCTCCTCTTCGTCGAGGGCGCGTTCCTCCAGATCCTCGAAGGCGAGAGGGACGACGTCCTCGGCCTGATGGAGCGGATCGAGCGCGACCCGAGACATCGCGGCGTCAAGGTGTTCTACGAGCAGGAAGTCGACGAACGCGCCTTCGCGTCGTGGAGCATGGCCTACCTCAGCCCCAGCGCCGAGGAGGTCGCGAAGTGGGCCGAGCTCGAAGGCGCCACGACGATCGGGGCCGTCCTCGCCTCCATCGAGAGCAACCCGGGGCGCCTCCCCGTGATGGTCGTCAACATCCTGAAGACGCTCGCGGCGCCGTAGGCCC
>CALAQS010000123.1 GCA_937888435.1 uncultured Acidobacteriota bacterium | reverse complement strand
CGCCCGAACGCCTGCCTCGCGGCGCGCGCGTCTCCGAGCGCGAGGTACGCGAGGCCGAGATGCGTGAGAGAGGTCGGTGTCTCGCCGAGGTCCGTCGCGCGGCGCAGGCACTCCACGGCGCGGTCGTACTCGCGCCTCTTGTAGTGGACCCAGCCCTTGGCCGCGAGCGGGAACTGCCTCATCTCCTTCGGCGAGAGCTTGAGCGAGAGGTCCGCCAGCTCCAGAGCCGCGTCGAGGTCCTCCCCCATCTCGGCGAGCGTCGTCGCCCGCTGGAAGTACGCGATCGAGCGCGCATAGTTGGATTTCACGGCCCCGAGCATCTCTTCGGCGACGCGGCTCCCCTCGCGGAACTTGCCTTCGGCCTTGAGCGCCTCGAGGAGCGTCGTGTACGCGGCGGCGGCGACCATCTCGCCCGGCGCGCGGGAGAGGACGCGTCGCGTCGTGGCGACCGCGTCGGACGTCTTGCCCACGGCCGAGCACAGGAGCGCATGCGCGATGAGGAGCGTGGGGTTCTCCGGGTCGAGCTTCAGCGCGCGCCGATAGAGCGCCATCGCCTTCTGCGGGTCGCGCGGCGCGGCCGCCTCGGCCCTGCGGGCGAGCTGGGCCGCCTCGCCCGTCACCTTCGGAAGCGCCCGCGCCCCGGAAGGCGCGAGGAGCTTCGACGCTTCCTGGTACTCGATACGGTTCGGATTCAGCTCGAGCGCCGACTGGAAGCGCTCGGCCGCCTTCTGCGTCCACCCGCGGTCGAGATAGCAGAGGCCGAGCTGGTAGAGCGCGTCCTCGTCGTCGGGATCCAGGCGCACGGCCTTCTGGAACGCCTCGATCGCCTCGGTGAGCCGGCCGCGCTCGTACGCGATCGTGCCAAGGAGCGAAAAGGCCTGCGCGTTCTCGTCGAACGTGACCGCCTTCTTCAGGAAGGTCTCCGCGCGCGCGAGCTGGCCCTGAAGCGCGTAGAGCGCTCCGAGCGTGAAGTGAGGCAGGAAGGCGTCGGGTCTGACCGCGACCGCCTCCTTGAGGACCTCGAGCGCGCGGTCCGTGCGGCCGGCCTCGTTCTCGAGGACGCCCACGTACACGAGCGCGTCGAAGTGCTTCGGCTCCTTCGCGAGGACGGCGCGCAGCATCGCCGCCGCGCGGTCGGTCTCTCCCTCGTTGAAGTACGTCTCGCCCAGGAAGAACGCGAGGTCGGCGTTGCCTTTGTCCAGCCGGTACGCCTCCTCGAGCACCTTCACGGCCTTGTCCGGGTCGAGCGCGTAGAACGCGAACTCGGCATCGGAAAGGAGCCCTTTGAAGCGCTCCCGCCGGTCTCCCGAGAAGCCGCCGAGCATCCGCTCCTTGCGCTCGAGGAAGCGCTCGCGCTTCTCCATCGCGGTCATGTGGTAGTCGACGCGCGTCTCCCAGAGGTCGAGCAGCTCCTCCTCGACGAGGAGACCTTTCCTCTCGAGGAGGTCCTTGAGGGCCAAGAGCCCGGTCTGGGCGACGAAGCCGCTCTTCTCCTGCCGATTCAGAGCGTCGAGGAGCATCTTCAGCGTCTCGGCACTACGCTTGACGATCTCCTCGAGGATGCTGACGCGCTCGAGGAGGTGCTCGTCCAGCGAGACGCCCTCCTCCTGCGGCGTGCCTTCCTCGTACGCTTCGGAGGCTCCCGAGACGACGAGGAGCTTGCTCTGGCACTTGATGCAGTACTCGCGATCGAGCGCGTTCGTCGCCCCGCAGACCTGGCAGATCACGGGAGCCGCTCGCCTCCCGGCCCGTCGTAGCGGTAAAAGCCGCGGCCCGTCTTCCGGCCATGCCAGCCCGCGTCGACCATCTGCACGAGGAGCGGGCACGGGCGGTACTTGTCGTCGCCGAGCCCCTGATGCAGGACCCGCAGAATCGCGAGGCACGTGTCGAGACCGATGAAGTCGGCGAGCGCCAGCGGGCCCATCGGGTGGTTCATGCCGAGCTTCATGATGCCGTCCACCGCTTCGGGCGTTGCGACCCCCTCGTGCACCGCGAAACACGCCTCGTTCAGCATCGGCAGGAGAATGCGGTTCGCGACGAAGCCGGGAAAATCGCGGCACAAGAGCGGGGTTTTCCCCAGGTCCTTCGCGAGAGCGAGGACGGCCTCCGTCGTCTCGTCCGAGGTCGCGATCCCGCGGATCACCTCGACGAGCGCCATGACGGGCACGGGATTCATGAAATGCATTCCGATGAAGCGTTCCGGCCGCCTCGTGCCCGCCGCGAGTCGTGTGATCGAGATGGATGACGTGTTCGTCGCGAGGATCGTGAGGGGTGGAACGAGCGCGTCGAGCCGTGCGAGGAGGTCCCTCTTGACGGCCTCGTTCTCGACGATCGCCTCGACGACGAGGCCGGCCTCGGCGAGCCGCGAAAGGTCGGCCGTCGCGACAATGCGCGCGAGCGCCGCGTCTCGGTCGAGAGCCGCGACCTTGCCTTTTTCGACCTGGCGCGCGAGGTTCTTCTCGATTCCCCGGAGCCCTTTTCCCGCGAGGTCGGGCGTCACGTCGACGAGCACGACCCTCTTGCCGGCAAGCGCCGCCACGTGCGCGATGCCCGCGCCCATCTGTCCGGCGCCGACGACGCCGATCGTTCCCTGTGTCATCGGATCTCGTTCTCCTTCGTGGCCCACCGCGAGGGCTCTTCTCCCGAGCCTATCAGGAGGGTGCGAGCACGAGGCGCGGCTCGTGCGAGGCGGCGGCCGCGAGCGAGACGCCGATTCCCACGAGCGACGCGACACCCCAGACGAGAGGGCCTGCGACCGGCACGAGAGACGCGAGGCCGAGGAGCAGGAGGCCGCCCGCGAGCGCCGCCGGGTCGCCGAAGAGGAGATCGCCTCGCACGGCGCCGCGCGTCGCGCGGCGGCCCAGGACGACGAAAAGCACCGCGAGACCGAAGATCTTCGCGGCGGCGAGCGCTCCGAGCAGCGCGACGCCTAGGACGAGCGCAAACCGGGCCGGCAGGACGGACAGCGCGAACGCCGCGAGGAAGACTGCGGTCAAAACCGCGGTCGCGCCGAGCACGGCGAGAAACGCGACGCGGCCTCGTGTTTCGTCCACCGCCTGGAGGACCGGGCGGGGTGCGAGAAAGAGAAGTCCGATGGAGACGACGAGCCAGCAGAAGAGAAGAAACAGGCGGAAGGAGAGAACGAGCGGCGAGGTCTTGCCGGACGTCATCGGCGACGTCTCGAGCTCGGAGACGACGGCCGCTTCGAGCGCGGTGATCGTCCGGACGCGGCCACCGACCTGCGACGGGGTCGCGCTTGCTGTCGCGTTCGAAGAGTGACCACCGGGGGTTTCTTCGAAGGTGAGAGAACCACCGACGCAGAGCACGTCGCCGTCGATGCGGGCGCCTCGGCGGATCGTCGCGTCCGCCCCGAGGAGGATGAGATCGCGACGAATTCGCCCCAACACGACCGCCGAGGCTCCTCCGACGAGCACTGCGCTTCCCTCCAATTCACCTTCTAAGAAAAACGGCCTTCCGAGAACCACGACATCCCCGGTGCGGATCGTGCCCTTCGGAATGGACAATGAGCTTCCCTCGGCCTTCGCGCGTGACGCGACTGCGGGAGCGAGGATCAGAAAAAGAGCCAGAATCCCCCGGCTTCCGGTCATGCGGGTCGAGCGGCTCATTCGAGGTCCCGCGTCAGCCGCGACGCGCACCGGTGTTGAGGCGCGAGGGACGCTGAGCGAGCCGCCGCGCGAGGAGTGTGAACACGCCACCCGAGGCGAGCAGGGCTCCGGCGAGCGCCGGCCGCGTGCCCGGTGCTCTCGCGAGCGCCGCCGCGAGGGCGCTCGCGAGAGCGGGGACGGCTGCAAGAAGCGCGGGGAGGCCTCCCGCCGTGCCCGCCGCCATCACGCGCGCCCACGTCTCGAACGCCGTGCCGGGCCCAAGCGACCAGAGGGGAGCAAGGAAGATGGCGAGACTGGCTGCGAGGAGCGCGGCCGCCGCGACGGCCGGAATGCGCCAGGCCCGCGCCCGGCGGACCTCCCAGGCGGCGAAGGGACGCGAAGCCATGACCCAGGCCGTGAGCTCCCCCTCGAAGCGAGGCGCCGGCGACGCCATAACACACTCATCCAGAATGAGTTCCATGCGACGATCCCGCTCCAGCTCCTCCAGAGTGGGCGGCAGGACGTCCTGAACGCGGGCGCCGGTGCTCTCGTTCATCTCGATCCTCTATACGATGTCCTTGGGCAAAAGATCTCGAAGGGCCTGTCGGGCCCGGAAGAGCTTGTTCTTGACCGTGCCGAGGGGCATGCCCTTGAGCTCGGCGATCTCTTCGTAAGGCATCTCGCCGTAGTGACGAAGGCTGATGAGCTCGCGGTAGTCGTCGGGCAGACGGTCGATGGCCACCGAGAGGGCCTCGCGAAGCCGCCGGCGGGTGAGCTCCTCGTGGGGATTCGGGCGCGTCTCAGGCGGATCCACGGCGCGCGCCTCGCCATTCTCCCCGGCTGGGCGCTCGAGCGGCAGGAGGCGGACTCGCCGCCGCCGCAAGTGATCGATCGCCGCGTTCCCGGCGATCCGGAACAGCCAGGTGGAAAACTTGAAACGCGGGTCGAACGAGTCGAGCGCGCCATACACTTTGATGAAGACGTCCTGCGTGACGTCGCGGGCATCCTCGATGTCGTGCGTGAAACGCTCCACGTACCGCGAAACGCGCGTCCGATAGCGGTTCACGAGGACGGCGTAGAGCTCCGTGTCGCCCGCAAGGACGAGCTTGACGAGCTCTGTGTCCTCGCGCGTATCGGGCGCCGACATGACGAGATGGTGTCATACCGTCCCGCCTCGGGCAGATAGAATACGCATCGGCCAGTGGCCTTCCAAGGAGGTTCCGTGACTTTCAATCCCGAATCCACTTCGGGCGTCCTGCACCGCCCCGCCCGCGGCGCGGCGATCAACGCCTTCGAGGAGATGGCGTCGCGCTTCGATGAGGCCGCCCGTCTCCTGAAGCTCGATGCCGGGCTCTGCAAGGTGCTTCGCGAGCCCATCAAGGAAGTGAAGGTGGCGATTCCCGTCATCATGGACGACGGAAGAATCGAGCTTTTCATCGGATACCGGGTGCATCACAACATCGCCCGCGGCCCCGCAAAGGGCGGAATCCGCTACGACCCGGGGGTGTCTCTCGACGAAGTGCGCGCGCTCGCCTCGTGGATGACGTGGAAGTGCGCCGTGATGAACATTCCGTTCGGCGGTGGCAAGGGCGGGGTCATCTGCGACCCGCGCAAGCTCTCGCGCGGCGAGCTCGAGCGCATCACGCGCCGCTATACCGCCGAGCTCATGGACGTCCTGGGGCCCGAGAAGGACGTTCCAGCCCCCGACGTCGGCACGGACTCCCAGACGATGGCGTGGCTCATGGACACGTACTCCATGCACATGCGTCACACCGTCACGAGCATCGTCACCGGCAAGCCGATCTCGATCGGCGGGTCGCGCGGCCGCGTCGAGGCCACGGGCCGCGGCGTCATGATCGCGGGCCGCGAGGCCGGAAAAGCTCATGGCGTGTCGCTGGAGGGCGCGCGCGTCGCCGTACAGGGATTCGGGAACGTCGGGTCGATCTCGGCGAAAATGTTCTTCCTGCAGGGCGCTAAGGTCATCGCGGTGTCCGACGTGAGCGGCGCCATCCAGAACACGGCCGGGCTCGACGTCCCCGCGCTCCTCGAGTACGTCGCGAAGACGAAAACCGTCGTCGGCTTCCCGGCGAGCACGCCTCTCGACGCGAGCGACCTCCTCACGATCGATTGCGACATCCTCGTCCCGGCCGCTCTCGAGAACCAGATCACGGCCGAGAACGCCAGGGACATCCGCGCGAAGATCATCGTCGAGGGCGCGAACGGGCCCACGACGTCCGATGCCGACGAGGTCCTTCAGAAGAAGGGCGTCATCGTCATCCCGGACATCCTCGCGAACGGCGGGGGCGTCACCGTGTCCTACTTCGAGTGGGTGCAGGACCGGATGGGCTTCTTCTGGCGCGAGCAGGAAGTCAACGAGCGCCTCGAGGAGATGATGGTGCAGTCCTTCGGCGACGTACGCGACATGGCCGCCGCCAACGGCGTCTCGTACCGCATCGCGGCCTACATGGTCGCGATCCAGCGGGTCGCATACGACATGCAGATGCGTGGTCTCTACGCGTGACGGGACCGCCACCCCGTCGATCCGGTTCGACGGGGCGACCAAGAACTACGGCCAGAAGACGGCGCTCGCGAGCCTGACGCTCGACGTGCCGGCGGGCGCCGTCTTTGCCCTCGTGGGGCCCAACGGCGCCGGAAAGACGACGGCGATCGGCCTCCTGACCGGTCTTCTCGCGCCGACCGCGGGGCGCACGTTCGTGTGCGGAATCGATGTGGCGCGCGATCCCGTGAGGGCCAAGGCGCGCCTGGGTTTCGTGCCCGACCGCCCGTATCTGTGGCCGAAGTGGACGCCACGAGAGACCCTGCGCTTCGTGGGCGCAACGTTCGGGGGCCGCGGGGTAGAGCTCGAAAAACGCATCGACGCGGAGCTCGTCGCGTTCGAGCTGATGGAGCTCTCCTCCGAGCGCAACGAAACCCTGTCCCACGGCACGCGGCAACGTGTGGCCCTCGCACAGGCATTTCTGCACGATCCGTCCGTCCTCGTCCTCGACGAGCCGATGGTCGGCCTCGACCCGCTCGCCCAGCGCGGGCTTTCGGAACGCCTGCGCGCCCACGCGGCAAAGGGCGCGGCAGTCCTTCTCACGACCCATCAGCTTGCGCTCGCCGAGGAGATCGCGACCATCGCGGGCCTCCTCGTCGAGGGCCGGCTCGTCGCGCGCGGCTCGCCGCGGAATCTCGAGACCGCCTCGGGCCGAGGAGGCGCGCTGTCGGACGTCTTCTTCGACCTCGCGGGCGGGTCGCCGAAGCCGTGAACGCGGCCTTCCGGTGGAACTCCGCCCGGGCCGCCGGACGGACGCTTCTTGCGGGCGACGCCCGCGGGCGCCTCGCCGCCATCGCGGGACTCCTCGCCCTTCTCGCGTTTACCGGCCTCGAGACGGCCGGCCTCGAGGGCGCCCTCCGGGCCTCGCGCGCCGCCCTGGGCGAGTTGCCCGAGATCAGACCTGCGTTTCTCCTCGAACGCCTTCTCGGGTTCGCATTCGCGGCCGCCCTCGCCCTCGGATTCCTCGGATCGCTCACGACGGCGATCTCCACGCTCTTCCTCTCGGACGAGCTCGGCGCGCTGTGTGTCCTCCCTTTTGCGCACCGGCGTCTCGTGCTGAGGCAGGCCTCTCTCACGCTCGCCCTTGCGTCCACGCCGGCGCTTCTCCTCTCGGTCCCCGCCCTTCTCGTCGCCGCGGGAGCCAGCAGCCGTCCTCTTCTCGCGTTCGCGGCGGGTGCGGTGCCGCTCGCGGGCGTGATGCTCCTCGCGGGCTCGGCAGGCATCGCGGCGGCGCTCCTTCTCGTGCGTCTCGTGCCCCCGAGGCGCGCGCGCCTGCTCGCGGCCTTCCTCTCGGCGACCGGCCTCGCGGTGGCCCTCGTCGGATTCCGCGCCGCCCGGCCGGAGCGCCTCCTCGATCCGCCCGAGGCTCTCTCCGTCGTGACGCGTCTCGGCGCCGCGCGTCCGTCTTCGCCGGGGCTCGACCCGGCCGCGTGGGCCGCGCGCGCGGCGACCCGCGGTCTTCTCGGCGACGCGGGCGGCCTCGTTCCCGCTGCCGCCCTCTTTCTCGCGGGCCTCGCCGTCTTTTTCCTCGTTCCGGCGACTCTGTGGCGCCTCCATCTCCACGTATTCCGCGACTCGTGGGCTGGATCCGCGGCGCCCACGGGCCGGTCGCGCCGCGGCCCGGAGGCCCGTTCGCTCGACGGAGTGCTCCTCCGCGCCGAAGCCGCGAGCCTGCTTCGCGATGCCTCCACGCCGGCGCAGCTCGGATCTCTGGCGGCCGTGTTCCTGCTCGACCTGATGAACGTTCGGCTCCTGCCCGGGACGGACGCCACCCAACGCGACCTCGTTGCGGGCTTGCAGACCGGCCTCTCGCTCTTTCTCGTCTCGGCGCTGTCGCTGCGCTTCGCCTATCCGGCGGTCTCCTCCGACGGCCGCGCGGCGCTCGTCCTCCGGACGCTGCCACTCGACCCGCAGCGCCAGCTCCTCGTCCGGTGGGCCGTCCGCGCCCTCCCGGCAGCGGGCGTGGCCCTCGCCTTGACCGGGGCGAGCCTGCTCTTCCTCCGGCCCGAAAGGACGACTTCCGCGCTCGCGCTCGTCGCGGCGCTCGCCGGGGGCCTCGCAATTCCGGCGCTCCACGTCGGCCTCGGCGCCCTGTTCCCGCGTTACGACGCGCCGAACGCGGTGAGCGTGGCGCTGTCCCCGGGAGGGCTTTTCGCGCTCGTCTTCTCGACGGGTCTTTCCCTCCTCTCGACGCTCGTCGTGTCGGACGAGCTCCG
>CALAQS010000122.1 GCA_937888435.1 uncultured Acidobacteriota bacterium | reverse complement strand
CCCTTCTTCGCGGGGCCGATCGCGAGCGCGACGGGAAACTCGCCGCTTGCGCCCGGCGTCACGAGCGCGAGCTCCAGGCGGTCGCTGGCGCTCTCGTCCGCGGTCTTCGCGCCGTAAGCACGGCGCGCGCGAAGCGTCACGCCCGGACGCGCCGACGTGACCCGCACGGCGTGGTCGGTCTTTTGCGGGTCGAGGGCCGTGAGCGTGACCCCGATGGAGTAATAGCTCGCCGACTCCTGATAGATGCGCTCGAGGGCGCCGCCGAACGTGTTGCGGTTCTGAACGAAGACGCCGCCGGTCTCGTCCGCGATTCCCGCGAGCGCCTCGCGGCGGTTCACGTCGGCCGCAAAGCCCGTCACGGGTGACGTCGTGGACTCCGAGGCATCCACGTCGGTCGCGAGGCCGCGCGCGTCGAACGCGTGCACGGTGATCCCCGACCGGTTCGCCTCCGCGACGACCGCGCGGAACTCTTCGACGACGGAGTAGTCGAACTGGTTGAGGAGCGAGGACGAGAGCGCATTTGCGAACGTCTGCCCCGGCCGGAGCTCGATCCCGCTCGAGACCCAGAACACCACGCGCTTGCCCGAGCGCGCCGCGAGGGCCGCGAACGCGCGCTTGAGCTCGTCGAGCGTGCCTTTCTCGCGGCCTCTGATCTGGTCGCTGTAGTTTCGGATGATGGAGTCGCGGGAACGAGAACGCCGCGCGAGATTCACGTCCTGGCGGTACTGCGAGTCCCAGAAGAGCCCCCGCGGGGCGACCTTCTCGAGGCGCGAGAGGCCGTCGAGAAGGGTTTCCTTGGAGCTCGTGAACGGCGTGATGACGTGCGACGAGATGTTGTACGACAGGATCGCCATGCTGTCCGACGGGGAGAGCCGGGTGACGAAATCGCGAAGCCCTTCGAGGACGCGCTTGCGGTCGAACGGCAGGAGGTGCTCGTCGTCGAAGAACACGAGGAACTGGCGGGGCACGTAGCGGTCGGCGCCCGCCGCCGTCGTCTCGAGGATGAAGTCCGGCGAAGCGGTCGCGAGATCCGGGCCGTGGAGCTGGCCCGCCTCGACCCGGGCGAAATAGTCGAGCGGAAGCGGCTTGCCGTCCACCGTCACCGAGATTTCGGCGCGCGTGAGGTCCGGCACGTTCCGGCCGTCTTTCCCCGTCGCGACCACGTCGAGGTCCATCACGGTGACGTCGACGGCCGCGCGCACGCCCGGCATTCCGGGCAGGACGTCGGCCGCGAGCGCCGGAAGGGCGAACGCGAGGGCGGGGAGGAGGAGCATGGCGAAAACGTGTCGCGAGTGACGGGCGACGTGCATGAGTGACCTCGATTGGAGCCTGTCGGTCAGAGCTGGAGGATCTCGCGCAGCATCGCCGCGTCCCGGGAGATGACGTCGCTCCGCTCGGGGCGCGCCGTCAGCGCCACGACCTGCTCGGTGAGCCGCGGGTCGTCGCTCATCCACTCCTGCCCGATCTGCTCGGAGGGAGCGGCCTGCTTGGCGAGAAAGATCAACCGTTCGGCGGCCGGGCTCCTGGTGGTGATCCGCCCGCTCGAGCCGAGGACGTCCTCGACCGTCTGCGGGAGATTCAACTTCCGGGCCAGCACGCGGCCCGCGGCCGCCCGGAAGCGCGAGAGGGCGCCCGCGCGGATCGGACCGGGAGGAAAAGCCACGGAGATCAACAGCTTGAGAAGCTCATAGCTCCCGAGAGGCTCGAGCAGCCCGAGCGTGTACGCGTCCTCCCGTTCGAAGCCCTGGTCCTCGGCGAGGTGCGAGCCGGCCACCGCGGTGGACAGCGCCGAGCGCCTCACCACGCGCTCCATCTTCTCGTCGGACGGCACCTTGGGAGACCCGGGGTCCGCGAGGAGGCCTGTGAATCGCCGGATCGCCGGCGCGCCCACGACCCGGACCGCTTCCCGGGCCGTGCCGATGAGCTCCTTCGGGTCCGTGCGAAGGGAGTTCGCGAGGTAAAGGAGGTCGATCGTCAGGAACGGGTCGAGAGCGGCGATCTGCACGATGCGCTCGAGATCGCCGCTTTCGTCCAGTGCCGTTTTCAGCATCGTCGCGGTGTCGTCGTAGATCGGGAAAAGGCGCGCGGGCTCGCGCAGCCGTTTGTGGACGCGGTTCGCGAAGGACGTGAAGCCCTGGAACGCCTCGCGCAGGGCCGCGGGCGCAGGCGTTTCGCCGGGCAGGCCCTCGAGAATCGTCCAGAACAGGGCCGCGAGCGCGTCGGGCTTGAACTCCTTCTCCCAACGGGCGCCGGTCTCGTCGGCGCTGGGGGCCGCTCCCAGGTTCACGCGCGAGTCGTCCACCGACTTGGCGCCGTGGAACGCGAGAACCTGCCCGCGGAGAGACAGGTGGATCCGGATGAGGTCCTCGATCTTGAAGAGCGGGTCGAATTCGAACGAGGCGCCCCCCCAGTGGAAGAGGTCGAGAAGGATCTTCATCGCGAGGCCCTCGACAGCCTCCGCGAGCTTTTCGCGGCCGAGCAGGTTGCGTTCGAGGATGAGTCGCGTGAGGTTCTTGCCGGTCGCGAAGCTCTCGGCGAGAAGCTCGTAAACCGACGCCTCGGACAGGACCTTGCGGCGCGTCAGGTAGACGCCGAGACGCTCGTTCGGCAGGGAGGAGGACACGAAGACGATCGCGCCGCCCTTGAGGTCGATCGTGCGCAGGACCTCCCCGCGCCAGACCGTCACGCGGCCGGAGAGGGCGTTGATCTCCAGCCACTGAAGAAGATCGGCGAGCGAAAAGGTGTCGAGGTTTCCGCTGAGCGTGCGTGCCACGTTTGACCCGAGTTTGACACGAAGCCGCCCCGGCGCGGCGGACGACCTCGACTTCGATGTCACCCGGGGGGGCGCGAGGCGAAGGCGCACTTTCAAACCTCGCCGTGACGAGCTTAGCATCGCGGGCATGAGCGATTCCATTGTCACGACATCCTCCGGCCTTCCGCTCCGGACCGTCTATGGCCCGGCGGACGTCCCGCCCGGCTGGGCACCGCCTCTTCCGGGGGTCTCGCCCTTCACGCGCGGCCCTCTTCCCGGGGGCTACCGCACGAAGCTCTGGACGATGCGGCAGTACGCAGGCTTTTCGAGCGCGAAAGAGTCGAACCTGAGGTACCGGTTTCTCCTCGACCAGGGGCAGACGGGCCTTTCCGTGGCTTTCGACCTTCCGACCCAGATCGGCTACGACTCGGACCACGTGCTCGCGCGCGGCGAGGTCGGAAAGGTGGGCGTCCCGGTGGCGTCTCTCGAGGACATGGAGACGCTGCTCGCCGGAATCCCGCTCGACGAGGTTTCGATCTCCATGACGATCAACGCGACCGCGTCGATTCTCCTCGCGTTTCTCCTCGCCGTCGCGAAGGGCCGCGGCACGTCGTGGAAGAAGCTCTCGGGGACGATCCAGAACGACATCCTGAAGGAATACGCGGCGCGGGGGACGTACGCGTTCCCGCCGAAGCCTTCTCTCCGGCTCGTCACCGACGTCTTTGCGTTCTGCCAGGAGAACGTTCCGCGCTGGAACACGATCTCGATCTCGGGCTACCACATCCGCGAGGCGGGGGCGACGGCCGTGCAGGAGATCGCCTTCACGCTCGCGGACGGGCTCGAGTATCTCGCGGCCGCAAAAGCGGCGGGCCTCGACCCGTCCGCGATCGCGCCGCGGCTGTCGTTCTTCTTCAACGTCCACAACGATTTTCTCGAGGAGATCGCGAAGTTCCGGGCGGCGCGTACGCTGTGGGCGCGGCTCGTGGCCGAGCGCTTCTCCATCACGGACCCGCGCGCGTCGGCAATGCGCTTTCATGCCCAGACGGCGGGATCGACGCTCACGGCCCAGCAGCCTGACGTGAACGTCGTGCGCGTGGCGATCCAGGCGCTGGCCGCGGTCCTCGGCGGCACCCAATCGCTCCACACGAACGGCAAGGACGAAGCGCTGTCGCTCCCCACCGAGGCTTCCGCGCTTCTTGCGCTCCGGACCCAGCAGGTGATCGCCCACGAGACCGGCGTCACCCGCATCGTCGACCCGCTCGGCGGCTCGTGGGCCATCGAGGCGCTGACCGCCTCTCTCGTGGAAAGCGCGGGCGCCCTCATCCGGAAGATCGACGGGATGGGCGGCGCGCTCAAGGCCATCGAGACGGGTTTCTTCCAGCGCGAGATCCAGGAGAGCGCCTGGCGGGCCCAGCGCGCGATCGAGCAGAAGGAGCAGATCGTCGTGGGCGTCAACGAGTTCGTGGGCGGCGAGGAGCATCCGATTCCGATGCTCGTCGTCGATCCGGCCGTAGAGACGGACCAGGTCCTGCGCCTTCAGGCGCTGCGTGCGCGGCGCGATCCGGCGACGGTCGGGAGGAGGCGCGCCGCGCTCGTCGAGGCGGCTCGCGAGGGGCGAAACGTCCTGCCCCCGCTCGTGGATGCCGTCACGGACCTCGTCACCCTCGGCGAGATCATCGAGTCACTGCGGTCGGTCTTCGGCGAACACCGTGAGAGCGCGGCCTGGTGACACATGGTCTCCGTCCAGATGCGTCAAACCGGCATTCCATGCGGGTTTGAGAGGGTGAGAGACGCTGCGAACCGCCCGGAATGCCGACTCGCACCTGTGTAATTCGCCGGAACGCGCTCCGAATGCGGGTTTGCGCCGTTCTTACACGGCGTACAAATCGCAAGTGATTGTCAGCGGGCGATTTGTCGCCTGCACCCAAACATGTGCAAACTTTTTGAAGAGGCCGTCTGGCGCGCCCTCTCCGCTTTTTGCACACGCGAATGCACAGGACAATTCACAGAATCTCTGGGGATCTTCCGAAATCCCTCGTCTTCAAGGGTTTGGAGGCGGCCCCTCGCCGCCTTCCGGGAAGGCGAGCAAGCCCTCGACCGACGCGACGCCCGGTTCGAAGCAGCGGCGGCAGCGCGCCTCGTAGAGACCCGCGGCACCGACGACGACGCGCTCGCGCGACGCGACGAGGCGCTGCGTGCGGCTCGCGGGCGCGCCGCAACGCACGCAGATGGCGCGCGTTTTCGTGATCTCCTCGGCGGCCGCCATGAGCGCGGGCATCGGCTCGAACGGCCGGCCGAGATAGTCCTGGTCGAGGCCCGCGGCGATCACGCGTTTGCCGAGGTCGGCCAGGCGGCTCGCGACATCGACGATTCCGGCGTCGAAGAACTGCACCTCGTCGAGGCCCACCACTTCCGTGCGCGCGTCGGTTCGGTCGAGCACTTCGGCCGAGGATGTGACGGCGAGCGCGAGGAGCCGCAGGCCGCCATGGGAGACCACTTCGACTTCCGAGAAGCGGTCGTCGATTTTCGGCTTGAAAACCTGAATGCGCCTCCTCGCGATCTGCGCGCGCGTGAGACGGCGGATCAGCTCTTCGGACTTTCCGGAAAACATCGAGCCGCAGATCACCTCGAGGGAACCGGTGCCGGGTGGGTTCATTTTCTGGTCCTCGTTGCCCTCTTTCCCTTCAAAGAAATCTTTCTCTTTCTCTCTTTCTCATCCTTCTTTTCTTTCAGTGCCGCCGCGACGCCGACCTTCGGACAGAGGTCCGCGAGGGTGCAGCGCTCGCACTGCGGGCGGCGCGCCGTGCAGATGCGCCGGCCGTGCTGGATGAGCGCGTGGCTGATCCAGGTCCAGCGGTCCCTCGGGATGATCCGGTTGAGGTCGCGCTCGGCCTTCACCGCGTCCGTCTGGCGCGTCCAGCCGAGGCGCCGCGCGAGGCGCCCGACGTGCGTATCCACGACGACGCCGTCCGGCGTACCCCAGACGTTTCCGAGGACGACGTTCGCCGTCTTGCGCCCGACGCCCGGCAGTGCGTGAAGGGCCTCCATCGTGCGCGGGACCTCGCCGCCATGCTCCGACACGAGGGCCTTCGCCATGCCGCGCAGGGATTTCGCTTTCGCGTTGAAAAAGCCCGTCGACCGGATGATCTCCTCGAGTGCGCCGGGAGGCGAGGCGGCCAGGGCCGCCACGTCAGGGAAGCGCCGGAACAGCTCCGGCGTGACCTGGTTGACGCGCGCGTCGGTGCACTGCGCCGAGAGAATGGTTGCAACGAGGAGCTCGAGCGGCTTCTGGAAATCGAGCGAGCATGCGGCGTCCCCATACAGGTGCATGAGCCGCTTCAGCGTCGGGCAGACGGGGGCCGCGTTCCGCACGTCTCGATCCGCCATTTCAGGGGCGGAGCATAACCGCGGCGAGCCGCCGGTGAAGCATGGCAGCTCTTGCTTCGCCCGAACGGCGGTGCTAAGACTCGCGCCACGTTGAGACCCGGCCGGTTACCCGTGCGCACCCTCGCAGCTCTTGTCGCGTGCGCCTCGCTCTCGTTTTCCTCGTTCGCCCGCGCCGCGGAGGGTCGCGTCGTCGTGACGATCCTCGAAACGACGGATCTCCACGGTCACCTTCTCCCGTGGGACTACGGGCTCGCGAAACCCGCCGACGAAGGCCTCGCCCGCGTGGCCTCGCGGATCGAAGCCATCCGCAGGGAGACACCGAACGTGCTCCTTCTGGACGCGGGAGACACGATCCAGGGCACGCCCATCGAGTACCTCCACGCGCGCCGTCCGAACGACGACCCCGATCCGATGTCCGCGGCGATGAGCGCGCTCAAGTACGACGCGATGGCCGTCGGCAATCACGAGTTCAACTACGGGCTCGACGTGCTCCGCAAGGCGCAGAAGGAGGCCTCCTTCCCCTGGCTTTCGGCGAACACGCGCAAGGCGGCCGACGGCTCGCCGGCATTTCCCGAGTACATCGTCAAGACGGTCGGCGGCGTCAAGATCGGCGTCCTCGGATTGACGACGCCGAACATTCCGACCTGGGAGCCGGAGCGGAACCGCCCCGGCCTGAAATGGGAGGATCCAGTCGTCACCGCGAAGCGGCTCGTTCCGATCCTGAGAAATGTGGAGAAGTGCGACTTCGTGGCGGTCCTCATCCACAGCGGGCCCGAGGTGGACTTGAAAACGCTGGAGCCCGACGGCACGGATGCGGAGAACCGGGTCGCGGCCCTCGCGCGCGACGTGCCGGGCATCGACCTCCTCCTGACCGGTCATACGCACCGGAAGATCCCGCTCACGCGCCTCAACGGCGTTCCCCTCATCCAGCCGGGCCGGTGGGGTGAAGCGCTCGCGCGCGTCGACGTCGCCTTCGAGAACAGGAGCGGTGCGTGGCGCGTCGCCGACCTCGAGGGCGCCCTGCTGCTCTCCGGGCCCGAGGTGGCGACGGACGCGGCCGTCGCCAAGATCGCCGAAAAGCACGACGAACGCGCGCGGGCCTACATGGAGGAGGCGGTCGCCGTCGCCGACGACGAGTTTCCGGCCGGCCGGGCGCGGCTCGAGGACACCGCGCTCGTCGACCTCGTGAACGACACCCAGCTCAGGGTCACGGGAGCGGACCTTTCGATGACGTCCCTCATTCCCTCGGGGCGCTACGAAGGGTTCCAACGCGGCGTCATCGTCCTGCGCGACGTCTATCGCCTGTATCCCTACGAGAATCAGCTCGTCGTCGTGGAGATCGACGGCGCGACCTTGAAGAAGGTCCTCGAGCACGCGGCGGAGTTCTATGGGAGCGCGACGTGGCAGGACGGGCGGCTCGTCCTGAAGCCGAAGGAGGGGATGATTCCCTACAACTTCGACGTCGTACAGGGCGCGGGTTACCGGATCGACCCGACGGCTCCCGTGGGTTCCCGCATCAAGGACCTGACGTTCCGGGGGCGACCCCTGAAGAGCGGCGACCGTTTCACGCTCGCGGTGAACTCCTACCGCGCGCAGGGCTCGGGCGGCTACGCGGCCCTGAAGGGCGCGAAAGTCGTCAAGTTCGTCAGCGACGAGATCCGCGACCTCGTGATCGCCCGACTCAGGGAGCTCGGGCACGTTTCCCCCGTCACCGATCACAACTGGGTCGTCGCACCGGACGCCGTGTGGGCGCCGGAAGCGCCACGGCCCCAAGTCGCCAATTGAGCGCGTGAGCTTCTGACGAGGACGACCGTCCGGATCGTCCTCTGCATGGAATCTCCGCGCGCTACTTCGGGATGACGAGCGGGAGGATGACGTCGGTGTCGCGGGTCGTGAGATCCTGCCTCACGAGGACCGCGATGAACGGCGTCGTGCCGTCGGCCGGAACGAGGTCGACGCGCCCGAGGTCCGTCGAAGCGCCGGAGACCCAGCCCGGAAGCGAGACGACGCCCCACGCCGGGACGGTCACGGTGCGGCTGCCGACGGCGGTGCCGTCCGCTCCGGTGAAGCTCACCGTGATGTCGCCGGGATTCGGCGACGTCGACGTGAGCTGGAGTGTCGAGGAAAAGGCGGCGTTCTGCGTGGCCGAGAGGAAGACGCCGCGCGAACCCGGCGGAATCGCCGAAGGAGAGGCGAAGAAGGTCGCGGGAGCCGTGAAGACGACGTTGCCACCCGAAGGAAGGGTGGTGAGGAATGTGGCGAAGGCCGCGACCGGCTGATCGGAGGCGATGTCGAGCGTGCCCGTGACGGCGGCACCCGCCGGGTTTCCCAGGTCGAGCGTGACGACGGCGCCTGGAGGGACGGTTGCCGTCGCGAGCGAACCGCCCGGCGCGAGCACGGGCCCGTCCACGGGCTGCGCAACGCGCAGGGAGACGCTCACGTTCGCCGCGCTCGTCCCCGAATTGAAAATCTGCAGCGTGGGGGTCACGCCGCCCCCGGAGGTGAAGCCGGCGATCTGGAGTCCGGTGGCGAGCGCGGACACTCCGATGGAGTCGAGGCCCGCGGAGTCGCCGCTCGTGGCGTCCCAGACGGAGCCGAACATCAGCACGTGCCCCGCCGTCACCGTGCAGACGATGCGCGCGGAGGCGAGCGCCGGGAGAGCGAAGGCGTCGAAGATCGACGTGCCCTGGACCCGGTATCCGCCGGGCCAGTCGTACCCGTAGGTTCCCCGGGTGACGCCGCTCGCGTCGACGATCGAGATCGTGCCGGTGGAAGGTTCCGTGACGAGAAGGCCGGCGATCGTCTGCCGGGACAGGTCGGGAGACGCGAAGAGGAATCCCGTGTCCCCCGTGCCCAGCGCGACGGCGCCAGTCACGGCGTTCGCGGCGTACCCCAGCGTTCCGCCTCCTGGCGCCGGCACCGACGTGCGCGACCAGGCGAACGTGTCCGCGATCTGATCCGTGTAGATGCGCACGCCTCCGAGGGCGTTCGGAGCGCCCATGTCGGTTCCGACCATGTCGTCCTGCGAGACAATCGTCCCGGGGGGCACCGTGCCGGTCGCCGCTCCGAAGAGCCCCGTGATCCAGCCGTCGGGGAGCAGGGTCTCGCTGTACGTGAGCGTGTGCGTCAGGTTGCTGGAATCGGGCGTGCCCCGGTTCCACGTCGCGACCTGCGTTCGCGAGACGCGCGAGGGATCGGACGGGAGGGGCCTGCTCGAGGCCGCCGTGAGGTAGAGCTCCGCAGGGTCGATTTTCGGTGGAGGCTCGAGGATCCCGAACCCGCCTGCGGTCCCGAAGAAAATGCGTCCGCGCGCCTCGTCGATCAGCATCGACCAGATCCCGACTGCGTT
>CALAQS010000121.1 GCA_937888435.1 uncultured Acidobacteriota bacterium | reverse complement strand
CGGCCGTCGTGACGATTCTCATCCGGCGCGAGTCGACGTCGTTCTTCGGCCGCCGGCGCAACGCGGGCGCACCGCTCGCCGGCGTCCTCGGCTTCTCGCGCGCCCGCAAGCCCCGGCCCGCCTGAACCCTCAGCCGCCGGCCGTCCGCGACTCCGAGGACGATGCCACGTTCGAGGCGTTACCATGCGGCGTGCAGCCCGTCGACGACCGCGGCCGGGCGGTCGAGAAGCTTCTTGCCGGCCGTTACGAGGTGCTGGGTTTCCTGGGGCGTGGCGGGTTCGCGTCCGTATATCAGGTCAGGAGCGCGAGCCTGCAGCGATTCGAGGCCCTGAAAGTGCTGCTCGAAACGCACGTCGAGGGCTCCGAGTTCGCGCGGCGCTTCCGGCAGGAGGCGCGCGTCGCAGCCTCGCTCGAGCACCCGAGCATCGTGAAGATCTACGATTTCGGGCACGTCGAGGGCACGCTCTGGTACTCGATGCAGTTCGTGGAGGGGCCGACGCTCACGGGTGAGCTCGCGAGGCGCGGCGCGTTCGACGAAGAAACCGCCGCGCGGATCGTCGTTCCGCTTCTCGACGCGCTCGACTACAGCCACACGCGCGGGATCATCCACCGCGACATCAAGCCCGACAACGTCATCCTCGACAAGCGCGGACGGCCGTTTCTCATGGATTTCGGCATCGCGAAGACGGGTGACAACCTCGTGAAGACGCAGACGGGATTCATTCTCGGCTCGCCGGCCTACCTCTCGCCCGAGCAGCTCCGGGGCCTGCCGCTCGACGGGCGCACCGACGTTTACTCGCTCGGCGTCTCGCTGTACCAGATGCTCGCCGGAATCATCCCCTACCGCACGGAGAACATGTCGGCTCTCGCGCGGCGCCTGACCGAGGACGCCCCGCCGCTCTCCGGCCGGCGCGCGGGCGTTCACCCCGAGCTCGAACGCATCGTCCACCGCTCTTTGACGCGCGACCGGGAGGCGCGCTACGCGACGGCCGCCGAGATGCGGGAGGACCTCGAGGCTTTTCTCGCGGAAGTCCACCCGAGAACGACGCGCTCGCGCTCCTCCAGCGAGCGTCCCGCGGTCCCGACCGTGGCGCCCGTCCCCGCACCGCCGCTCGCGCGGCCCTCCCCGCAGTCGCGGCCCGAACTTCCGGTTGAGACGGCTCCGGTTCCGGCGGCTCTCGCCCCGGCGCGGCGTCTGGCGTGGCTCTGGCCAACGGTCGGCATCCTCGTCCTCGCGGCCCTCGCGGCGGGCGCTTACTTCCTGACGCGCGAGCAAGGCCCGAAGGTCGCTCCCGAGGCGAGTCCGGCGATCACCGCAGTGGCTCCGCCGCCCGCCCCGACCGCTGTTCCCCCTCGCGTCGAGGCGCCGACGCCTACGGCGTTTCTGACCGTGCCCACGCCCCTTCCCGCGGCTGCGACGACGGCCGCTCCGGCGCGGGCCCGTGCCGCCCGCGAGGTCACCACCGGCGCACCCGCTTCCGTGCCCGTCCACACCGCTCTGCCCGCACCCGTCCCCCGACGCGCGGTGACGAAGCCGGATGTCGAGGAGGGGGTCAAGATCGCGCTGTCACCTATGCAGGAGCGCGAATGCGGCGGTCAGGTCGTCGGGATTTCGGTCGTCATCGGAGAGGACGGCAGCCTGAAGAGCCGCCACGTCATCTCCCCTGTTTCGTCGGCGTGCGACGCGCTCGCGCTCGAGGCCCTCTCGAGGTACCGGTTCCGCGCGGCGCGGGACGAGCAGGGCCAGCCCGTCGAAGGCCGTTTCGGCCTCTCGATTCGCTTTTGACGGCGCCCGATCCGTCGGATAATGCTCCCCGTTGCCGGTCTAGGGAGGCTGTTCATGAAGAAACCCGTTCGCCTCGCGCTCCCGATCGCCTTCGCCGCGCTGCTCGCGGGCTGCACGCACGGCGTCGAAATGAAGATGGCGATCGACGTCCTCTCCGAGCCCGAGAAAGCCACGGTCTCCTACAAGGGGAAGGTTCTCGGGGAGACGCCGAAATCCCTCAACGTGAATACCTTCGAGGACGTCTCGTCGATCACAGTGGCGAACGCCGATCTCGAGGTCGTCGAAAAGCGCATCCGGATCGTCTCGCCCGATCAGGCCCAGGTCATTTTCCGCATGGGCAAGGGGGACATCTCGCCCGTCGCGAAGAAGCTCGGCCTGACGCGCGTCCTCGTCTTCGAATACGCCGAGAAGGTCTGTTTCGATTCGGCCAAGTCCGACCTCAAGCCGGACGCGCTCCCCGTGCTCGCGAAGCAGGCCGAGATCCTGAATCAGTACTTCCCCAAAGCCGCGGTCTACGTCTGCGGCTACACGGACTCGACCGGCAGCGACGCCCTCAATGACAAGCTCTCGCTCCAGCGCGCCGAGGCAGTGCGGAATTTCCTCGTGAACCAGAAGGTGGACGCCGCGCGCATCAAGACGCAGGGCTTCGGCAAACAGTTCGAGGTCGCCTCGAACGGCACGGCCGAGGGGCGCGCGCTGAACCGCCGGACGGAGGTCATCCTCCCGGAATAAGGGTCATCGGCCCGGCCGCGCGCAGTGCGCGCCGCAGCCGAGCCGGAACCGGTTGCGCGCGATGAGGCGGTAGACGCGGTCGGCGACCGGCCGCGCGAAGGGTAGCGCGAAAAGGCATCCCAGCGGGCGCCCGCCTGGAAGGATTTTTACGAGACGCTCGGCCGCGGCGGCGCCGCTCCATGTCTCGTTGGCGGGACCGACGAGCTGCATGGCCTCGTGGTACGCGTCTTTTGGGATCCACGGGAAGCGCTCGCCGAGGCCACCGCGCTGGAGCGGGACGAGCTCGACCGCACCTTCCCGGTCCCAAGCGGCGACGAGCTCCGCCGACCGGACACAGAACCGGCAGTCTCCGTCGTAGACGAGCGTGTAAGCGCGCGCGCTCACGCGTTCACCGCGGGCCGGGGAGCTGCGGTCGCAACCACCTCTCGCCGGACCTTACGCGCCAACCGGCACCGCACTTGCGTTCATACGCCTCTCGTATATTTTGCGACTGATCGAGGGGAACCATTCCGGTTCCATGACAGGAGCACTCATGATCAAGGAATTCAAGGAATTCATCAGCAAGGGCAACGTTCTCGATCTCGCCATCGGGGTCATCATCGGGGCCGCGTTCGGAAAGATCGTGTCGTCGTTCACGAACGACGTCCTCATGCCGCCTGTCGGCCTGCTGCTGGGGAAAGTCGACTTCTCCAACCTGTTCATCAATCTCTCCGGAAAACCGGCAGAGACGCTCGCGGCGGCTAAGGCGGCCGGCCTCCCGACCGTCAATTACGGCATCTTTTTCAACGCCGTCCTCGACTTTTTGATCGTGGGTTTCGTGATCTTCCTCGTCGTGAAGCAGG
>CALAQS010000120.1 GCA_937888435.1 uncultured Acidobacteriota bacterium | reverse complement strand
CGACAGGAGGCGAGCGAGGCCTGGCCTCCTGGTACGGGAAGGAGTTCGACGGGCTCCCGACGGCCAGCGGCGAGACGTTCCGGCCCGAGAAGATCTCCGCCGCCCACCGCACGCTGCCGCTCGGCACGGTCGTGGACGTGACGAACGAGAAGAACGGGAAGACCGTCCGCGTGAGGATCAACGACCGTGGGCCGTTCGTCGCGGGCCGCATCCTGGATCTCTCGAAGGCCGCCGCCCAAGAGATCGCGTCGGTCGGTGACGGCGTCGTCCCCGTCACGCTCCGCGTCGTGACGCTCGGCGACAATTTTCGCGTCCGGGCCGGCTCCGACGAGCCGCCCCCCGTGACCCTTGCGAACACGGCGAGCCGCTCCGAGCCGGGCGCGTGGGCCGTGCAGGCCGGCGCGTTCGGCGACGAGGCGAATGCGGTCCGCCTGCGCGACCGCCTCGCCGCGCGCTACCCGAACCCCTTCATCGAGGAGTTCCAGGGCCTCAAGCGGGTGAAATTCGGCCCCTACGGGACGCGCGAAGAGGCCGACGCCGCGCGTGAGTCGCTCGGCGAGATGGGCCTCGCCGGCATCGTCGTCATCTACCGGTAGACTCCCTCAGCGCCCACGCGCCGGCCGCTGGAACGCGCTCCTGACGAGACGGTCGAGCAGTTTCGGCAGCGGCAACCCCGTGGCCTCCCACAGCTTCGGGAACATCGAGATGGGCGTGAAGCCCGGCAGGGAGTTGAGCTCGTTCACGAGCAGCCGGTGGGTGCCGCGCTCGAGGAAGAAGTCCACGCGCGCGAAGCCGGCGCCGCCGAGGACGTCGAACGCGCGGACCGCGAGGGCCCGCACCTCGTCGCAGAAGGACTCGGGCAGGTCGCTCGGGATGATCGAACGCGAGAGTGTGCCGATGTACTTGTCCTCGTAGTCGTAGAACTCGCGGCCTGGCACGATCTCGCCCGGGAGGGAGGCCTCCGTCGGCCGGCCCATCTCGCCTTCGAGGACCGAGCATTCGATCTCGTGGGCATCCACTCCTCTCTCCGCGAGAACGCGCCCGTCCACGAGAAGCGCCTCCTCGACCGCGGGCGCCAGGCCGGCTTCGGATTTGACCTTCGACACCCCCACCGACGAGCCGGCGCACGCGGGCTTGACGAAGAGCGGGAATCCGAGGCGGCTCGCGCGCTCCACGATCGACGCGCGGCTCTCTTTCGACTTCCACTCGGCGCGAGAGAAGGCGACGTACTCCACCTGAGGCAGCCCCGCCGCGCCGAACGCGGCCTTCATGAAGATCTTGTCCATGCCCACGGCCGAGGCCGCGACGCCGAAGCCCACGTAGGGGATGCCGAGTGACTCCAGGAGGCCCTGGAGCACGCCGTCCTCGCCGAACGTCCCGTGCACGATCGGGAAGAGCACCTCCGCACCGGCCGCGTGCCACGCGCTGAAGAACGAATCCACGATCTCCGGCGTGCGTGCCGCCCTGCTGCCCGGCTTGATGCCGTCGAGAAGCAGCTCCTTCGGAGGACGTGAGAGCTGGCGTTCGAGCTCGGCCTTCGAGGCGGACGGCGCGTGCCAGACCGCGTCTTTCCCGACGAAGAGCGGAATCGCCTCGTACGTGTCCCGGGGAAGATTCTCGAGAAGGCATGCCGCCGAGACGAACGACACGCCGTGCTCGCGGGACGGGCCGCCGAAGACGACGCCGACGCGCCGGCGTGCGCGGACGCGGGGCGCCGGGCTCACGCGCTCACCCGAGCGTCACGAGCCGCGCCGAATCGATGCCCTCGAGCGTCGAGACCGCCCTGACGAGATCCTGTCCGATCGCGCCGTCCGGCCGGTCGATCCGAACGACGGCGGCCGCCCGGCCATCCCTCCCTCGGGCGAGAGCGAGATCCGAGATGTTGACCCCCCGCGACCCGAGCAGCGTTCCGATGCGCCCGACGACGCCCGGCACGTCCCGGTTCGCGATCACGAGGAGCGTCCCCTCGGGCGAGAACTCGAGAGAGAGACCGTCGAGGGCCACGATCCGGCCGGGCCCGTCGCCGAAGAGCGTTCCCGACGCGCTCCGGTCGCCCGCGACGACGGTGACCAGACTCGCGTAGCCTCCCGCGTCCTCTCGCACGGAGTCCGAGACCGAGATCCCGTTCAGCTTCGCGAGCGAGACCGCGTTCACGATGTTGACGCCTTCGGCGAACGTCGAGACGACGCCCTTCACGGCGGCGACGACGCAGGCCTTCCGGATCGCCTCGGGAATTCCCGCAAGCGTGACGGTGAGCTGCTTCGGCGCCTCGGGCATCGCCTGCCCCACGAAAACGCCGACCGTCTCGGCGAGGCGCATCCACGGAAGCGCCGCGTGCGGGTCGCCTCCGGATGGGAACGGCAGGTTCACCGCCGCCACGAAGGGCGAGCCCTTCAGGGCCTCGGCGAGCATCTCGACCGTCTCCACCGCCACGCGGTCCTGCGCCTCGACCGTGGACGCGCCGAGATGCGGCGTGCAAAGCACTTTCGGGTGCTTCATGAGCGAGAAGTCCTTCGGCGGCTCGACGGAGAAAACGTCGAGCGCCGCGCCAGCCAGATGCCCGGAATCGAGCGCGTTGACGAGCGCCGCCTCGTCCACGAGAGGGCCGCGCGCGCAATTCACGAGGATCGCGCCCTCCTTCATGGCCGCGAGCTGCCTCTCTCCGATGAGGTGCTTCGTCTCCGAGCCGCCCGGCGCGTGGAGCGACACGATGTCGGACTTCGCGAGCAGCTCGTCCAGTGAGACGGGCGTGACGCCCAGCTCGGCGGTGCGTTCCGGCGTCACGTACGGGTCGAACGCGAGGAGCGTGACCTGCCAGGGGCGCAGGCGCGCGGCCACGCGGGTTCCCACCTGCCCGAGGCCCACGAGGCCCACGGTCTTGCCCTGCAGCTCCGTTCCGACGAACTTCGTGCGCTTCCATTCCCCGGCTTTCAGCGAAGCCTGTGCCTCCGGAATCTTGCGCAGGAGCGCGAGAAGGAGGGCGATCGCATGCTCCGCCGCGGAGACGACGTTCCCGGACGGAGCGTTGACGACGAGGACGCCGCGTTCCGTGGCGGCCTTCACGTCGACGTTGTCGAGGCCGACTCCCGCCCGGCCGACGACGCGGAGCTTCTTTCCGGCGGTCAGGAGCTCACGGTCCACCTGCGTGGCCGAGCGCACGACGAGGGCATCGTAGTCGCCGATCGCCGCGAGAAGCGCTTCCCGGGAAAGGTCCGTGCGGACGTCCGCGGAAAGGCCTTCCTTCGAAAGAACGGCGAGGCCCGTCCGGGAGAGCGGCTCGGCGATGAGAACTCGCGGTGCGCTCACGCAGCGCTTCCCGCCTTCGACCGCATGGAGGCCATGGCCTCCTCGTGCGCCTTCAGGTAGGCCTCCACGGAGGCGACGTCCACGTCGCCCATGTGGCCGATGCGCACGTTCGTGGACTTCAGCTTTCCGTAGCCGGAGCCCGTCGTCCACTTCATGCCCTTGAGCGTCTTGTTCAGCTCTTCCGCATTGACGCCCTCCGGCGGGATGAGCGACGTGACGGTGGGCGAATGCGCGCCCGCCTCGGCGAGGACGCGGAAACCGTTCCTCTCCGCCCAGTCCTCGACGGCTTTTCGCATCGCGCCGTGCCGCGCCCACCGGTTCTCGATCCCCTCGGCGAGGATGTGGTCGAGCTGAACGTCGAGGGCGTACAGGAGCGGCAGGCACGGCGTCGTCGGCGTCTGCTTCTTGGCCGCGAACGCCTCGATGTCCACGAGGTCGAGGTACAGGCCGCGGAACTTCTTCTTCTTCGCGGCGGCCATCGCGCGCTCGGAAACGGCGAAGAGCGCGAGCCCCGGCGGAAGCGCGAACGCTTTCTGCGAGCCCGTGAGCACGACGTCGAGGCCCCATTCATCCGTCTCGACGCGCGTTCCCGCGACGGACGTCACGGCGTCGGCGAAGAGGAGCGCGTCGGAATTCTCGTGCACGACCTTCGCGATCGCGGCGAGGTCCGAGATCACGCCCGTGGACGTCTCGCTGTGAACGACGGTCACGGCGGCGTACTTCTTTTCCGCGAGCTTCTTCTTCACGGCATCGGGCTTGACGGACTCGCCCCACTCGAACTTCACGGTGTCGGTCTCGAGCCCGAGGCGCGAAGCCATCTCGCCCCACTTTCCGGAGAAGGCCCCGTTGGAAAGCGCGAGGACGGGTCCCTCGACGCAGGAGACGAGCGCGGACTCCCAGACGCCGGTCGCCGAGGTCGCGAGCGTGTGGGCCGTGCGCGCCGTTCGGAAGACCTTCGGAAGCTTCTCGAGAATGCGTCCGTAAAGGTCCATGAAAGCCTGTGAGCGGTGGGAGAGCATGGGGCCGGTCAGCGCCTGCATCACCTGCGGCCTCACCCAGACGGGGCCGGGGTTGAAGAAACGCACCTGGCCGGGAGAGCCGGCGGTCGAATCGAAGTTTGTCATACGCGGGATTCTACGAGGCAAGAAGGAGCGGAAGAAGCTCTTCGAGATTTTCGACGATTGCGTCAGGAGAGCACGCTTCGAGCTCTATTCGTGTCGCGCTGCCGCTCGGAAGTGCGATGATGGAGAGTTGCGCCGCCCGTGCCGTCGCGACGTCGATCGGCATGTCGCCCACGAACACCGCTTCGCGCGCCGGGACAGAGAGCGTGGCGAGCGCCATGAACACCATGTGCGGCGCGGGTTTCGGCGGGAATCCATCGTCGGGCCCCGCGACGAAGCCGAAGCGGCTCGCGAGGCCGAACGCCTCGAGAAGCGGCCGGGTGAAGCGGGCCGGTTTGTTGGAGGCGATCGCGAGGCGGATGCCCTTCTCGAAAAGCCTCCGCGTGACGAGCTCGGCACCCGGCAGAAGCCTCGTGGACTCGAGCCCAACTCTCTCGTAGCGCTCGCGGAAGAGCCGCACGCCTTCGGCGACGTTCTCCTCTCCCACTGCCTTCGCAACGAGCACCTCGAGGCCGTGACCGACCATCCGGCGCGTCTCGTCGCGCGTGATGGGCGGACGGCCGAACGCCTCGAGGACGACACCGATCGACTCGTGGATCGCCGCGTAGGCGTCGACGAGCGTGCCGTCGAGGTCGAAGATGACCGCGCGCGGATGGGATGGAAGGGGCGCCACGTCTCAGTCCGCGACGAGCACGATCTTGCCCACGTTCTCGTTCCCGGCCATGCGGTGATGGGCCTCGGCGGCCGCGGAGAGCGGGAAGCTCCGGTCCACCACCGGGACGAGCGAGCCGTCCACGAAGCCGGGCAGGACGTCCCTCACGAACGCGGCCGTGAGATCGATCTTCTCCGCGACCGGCCGGCTTCGGAGCGTCGATCCGATGATGCGCAGGCGCTTGGCGAGCACGATGCGCAGGTCGATCTCCGCCGAAGGCCCGGCCATGCTCGCGATGAGGACGACCCGTCCGCCGCGGCGGAGCGCCTTGAGGTTCGGCGCGAAGAGAGGGCCGCCCACGGGATCGAGGACGAGGTCGACCGACTCCTTGCCGAAGGTCTGCTCGATGCGGCTCAGGAACTCCTCGCGGGACGTGTCGACGGCGAGATCCGCCCCAAGGGCGACGAGCGCGACGCACTTCTTCGCGCTGCGCGCCGTCGCGACGACGGACGCGCCCGCGCGCTTCGCGAGCTGAATCGCGGCCGTTCCGACGCCCGAAGCGGCCGCATGGACGAGAACGCGCTCTCCCGCCTTCAGGCCGCCTTCCTGAAACAGGTTCAGGTACGCGGTGAACCACGCCTCGGGGATCGCCGCCGCCTCCGCGAACGAGAGCGAGCGCGGGATCGTCATGAGCATGGAGCGCGGCACGGCCACTTTCTCCGCGTAGCCGCCTCCAGCGAGCAGGAAGAAGACCCGCTCGCCGGTTCCTTCCACCTCGCCAGCCGCCTCGAGGCCGAGGATCTCCGAGGCGCCCGGCGGCGGCGGATACTTGCCCTGCGCTTGCAGCAGGTCGGCGCGGTTAACGGCGGTCGCGCGCACGCGTACGACGACCTCGCCGAGGCCGGGCACCGGATCCGGCGCCTCGCCCCACACGAGCGCTTCGGGTCCGCCGGGCTTCGGGACGAGGATGGCTTTCATCAGGCTCCCGGGAAAGAGGAGAAAAGAGAAGAGAACTCGGATGATCTTCTTAGAAAGAGAAGAAGGGAACCGGGGATTTCTTCGAATGAAAATCGCGGAACGGAAGAAGCGTGCTTCGTGGCGCGGTCGGTGACGACGGCAATGACGTCCGGATCGCTCTCGCACAGCGGCGCGCGGCCGGTGGCCGCGCGACACACCTCGATCTTCGGCAGCTTTTCGCCGCGGAATCCCTCGACGATCGCAACGTCACAACCGCTCAGCCCATATTCCCCTTCTAAGAAAACGGATAGAGCCGGTCTGTCGGGCGCGGTGCCGGCGCCCGTACGAGGGTCCGAAGCAGAAATTTCCGATGAGCCGCGGTGCACCGCGCTTCTCCGCCCCGCGACGAGGATCGCGGGCTCGGCGCCCGCCGCCTTGTGGCGCTGCGAGTCCTTGCCGGGGGCGTCCGTCTCGTACTCGTGGTCCGTGTGCTTGAGGGAGCCCACCTTCAGCCCCTCCTTCACGAACGCCTCGATGAGCTTCACGGCGACCGTCGTCTTGCCCGATTCGTGGGCGCCGACGACGACGAGTACGACCGGAGATTTCTTCCGAGTGGAATACAGCAGATGCGGCCGCCGCATTTCCTCGAAACGCGACTCGTCCTGTGCGAAGGTCGAAATCCATTCGTCCAGCGGCTCTCCGGTTCCGATGAGGCGACGGTAGTGCGCCGTGCCCGTGAGGAGGTCGATCGCCGGGACGTCGTCGCGGTACTCGTATTTCTCCGTCCGCCACCGGAAGTGCTCGGCGTCCATGTCGAAGAGCGCCTTTAGGAGGCGCAGGTACGTCTCATACGGCCGGAAGGTTTCGGCGTCCGTCACGTGCGCCTGCACGCCGCCGCAGGTCTTCCCCGCGTGCTTCTGGAACGTCGGCTTGAAGACGTGCGGCCGAAAGGTGACGCCCGGAAGGCTCAACGCGTTCGCGCGCCCTGCGGCCTCTTCGGCGTCCAGCCACGGCGCCCCGACGAGCTCGAAGGGCCGCGTCGTGCCACGCCCTTCCGAAAGGTTCGTGCCTTCGACGAGGCATCCGCCGGGATAGACCCATGCGGTTTCGGGTGCCGGCATGTTCGGGGACGGCAGCACCCATGGTCCCGATGCTCCGATCTCGGTGCGCGACGCGAGCCTCTCGCCGCTCTTCATCGGCACGACCGTGAGATCGCAGCGAAGGCCGTGCCCGGTGTTCACGAAGCGCGCGATCTCTCCCGGCGTCATCCCGTGGCGGACTGGCACCGGGTACAGGCCGACGAAGGAGAGCAGCTTCGCCTCGGGCAGGTTGCCCTCGACGATCTCTCCGCCGAGCGGATTCGGCCGGTCGAGGACGACGACGGGAATTCCACGCGCGGCGCAGGCTTTTATCATGAGCGCCGTCGTCCATACGAACGTGTAGTAACGGCTGCCGACGTCCGGCAGATCCGACACGACGACGTCGAGACCCTCGAGGTCCTCGGGTCGGGGGGAAAGCTCCTCGAACGTGGAACCGTAGAGGGAGACGACCGGAAGGCGGTGGGGTTCTCCCGCCGCGACCGCCTCCATGTCCTGCGCCGCGCCCCAGAAGCCGTGTTCGGGCCCGAAAAGGACGCGCACGTCGCACCCGGCATCGACGAGCGCGCGGGACGCGGGGACGAAGCCGGACGTCACCGAGGCCGCATTCGCGAGAAGGCCGATCCTCTTCCCTCGAAGGATTCTTCCGGTCCTCTCGTCGTCCGTCAGGAGAACGTCGAGGCCGGTCGCGAGAACGGGAGCGATCATCCGATGGAGTCTAGCGAGATCAACTCGGCTCCGCGGTAGTAGAGCCCGAGGATCGCGTCCCGGCTTTCGCCGCGCTTGGCGCGCGCGATCGCACCGGCCTGGCACATCCCGGCGCCGTGCCCCGTGCCGCGCCCCGACAGGAGGTACGAGGGCCGCGTCTCATCGAGCGTGAAATCCGTCGAGCGGACCGAGTCCCATCCCCACAGTTCCGACGCCGCCCTGCGGAACTCGAAGCCGCGCACCACGCGCGACGCCCCGCCCGGGGCGGCGAAGCGCACCATCGAGACGCGTCCGCTCGCGTCGTGGCCGTACACCTCGAAAAAACGAGCTCCCCCGAACCCGAGTGAGCCAGACAGGGCGGAAAGCGCGACGCGTGGGATCGTGAACGACCAGGTCGCGCCCGGCGCCGCGAGGCAGGCGTCGTCCTCGACGGATTCGAGATCGGGAGTCTCCTCGTCGTCCCAGACGTCCCTGGGGCGCGCGGTCCGGCCTCCGCACACGGCGTGAAAAGGAGCCGCGATGACGCGCCCCTTCTGCGTCAGGACGAGATCCGCCGTCGCGGCCGCGGCCCGGCGCGAGTCCTCCGTGACGGCCGAGAGCCCGTGGAAGACCTGACAGTGCGTTCCGTCGCACAGATCCGCGCCGTCTTCAAGATGGCGCTCTCCTCGCGCGAGGGCGTACGAACGCGCCGCGACGGCCTGCGCTTCGAGCGCGGCCGCGGGCGCGCGGCCGATCTCCGGAGGCACCACGGCCGCCACGTACGCCTCGAGATCGACCTCCTCGACGGCGCCCGTCTTCAGCCGGAGGATCTTTCGTAGGCGTGGAGCGGCCGAAAACGCGGCCCGAAACGGCGCGCCGAGCGCAAGAAGCGAAGCGAGCAGGAACCGCCGTGTCACGTGAGACGGATTGTAGAGGTCAGCCTTGCGGAGGTCAGCCGCGTCCGGCGCCGGGGCCTGGATGTGCATCGCCCGCCTCGCCGCGGAGCGTCGCCACCGCGTGGGGAAGCACGGAGGCCACGGCCTCCAGACACTCCACCGCGCCGCGAGGCGAGCCCGGGAGGTTGACGATGAGCGTCCGCCCGCACACCGCCGCGACCTGCCGCGACAGGATCGCGGTGGGCACGGCGGCGCGGGTCGCTTCCCGCATGACTTCCGCGAGTCCGGGTACCTCGTAATCGAAGATGTCCCGCGTCGCCTGCGGCGTCACGTCCCGCGCCGAGAGGCCCGTGCCGCCCGTCGTGAGGACGAGATCGGCGGCGCCGGTGTCCGCGAGGCGCTTGAGATTCCACGCGATGTCCTCGCGCTCGTCGGGCAGGATAGTCTGCTCCACGACGACAGCGCCGGCGAGCAGGCGCAGCACCCCCTCGGCCACGGCGGGCCCGCTCCTATCGGCGCGCTCGCCGTGGTACGACCGGTCCGAGATCGTCAGGATCGCGACGCGCACGGCGCCGTCAGCCGCCGATCTCGCTCATGTTGCGGGCATGCAGGGGCAGCGCCGACTTGCTCATGCCGACGAACATGGGGTGGCGCTCTTCCTTGATCGCGGCCGCGCGCGTCACGAGAGCGCGCAGCTCCTCGTCGCTCGCCCCCGCGCGCATCGGCTTCAGGATATCCACGTCCGCGTGCCCGAAGAGACAGCCCTTGAGGAACCCGTCCTGGGTGAGCCTCATGCGGTTGCACGTGTCGCAGAAGCGGTCCGAGACGGGCGTGATGAAGCCGAGCGTGCCCGCGTGGGCGCCCGCGGGCGACGAGACGGAATACTCGTCGGCGGGCCCGGCCACGAGCGTCTTGGCGATCGGCGAAAGGACGTAGCCGGCGGCGGCCAGGCGGTCCCACACCTCTTCCCAGCCCACCCAGTCCGATTCCTTCCAGTCGTTGTCGCCGAACGGCATGAACTCGATGAAACGAACGCCGAGCCTCTTGTCCACCGTCATCGCCGCGAGCGGGAGAATCTGGTCGTCGTTTAGGCCGCGGATGACGACCGCGTTGATCTTCACGGAGTCGAACGGCAGCGAGAGAGCAAGGGCGATCGAGTCGACGACCGGCTGGAAGTGGTCGCGCCGCGTCATCTTGCGGAAGTGCTCGGCCTCGGCCGCGTCCAGCGAGACGTTCACTTTCGTGAGCCCCGCCGCGAGGAGGTCGTGCGCCTTTCGCGGGAAGAGAACGCCGTTCGTCGAAAGCGCGATTCCGCCCGGAAAGCCGATCCCGGCGAGGTCGCGCACGATGTCCACGAGATCGGGGCGCGTCGTCGGCTCTCCGCCCGTGATGCGGATCTTCTCGATGCCGAAATCCGCGAGGAGGCGCGCCGCGCGGCGGATCTCCTCGCGCGAGAGAAGGTGCGGCAGCGGCCGGAATTTCTGGTCCTCCGGCATGCAGTAGACGCAGCGGAGGTTGCAGCGGTCCGTCACGGAGATCCGAACGTAGGTGATACGGCGTCCGTGCCCGTCGATGAGCGCCTGGTCCATGCCGCCGCCTCCCTGAGAACGAGTCTAGCTCAGCCGGTGGTTCCCCCGGCGCCACCTTCCGCTCTTGCCGCCCGTCTTCTCGAGGAGGGCGATTTCGCGGATCTCGATTCCTTTGTCCGCCGCCTTGCACATGTCGTAGAGCGCGAGCGCCGCGGCGGACGCGGCGACGAGCGCCTCCATCTCGTAACCGGTCTTGCCGGTTCCTTTGACCTCGGTCGTGATCTCGACGGCGGACGTCTCACGGCGGGGGACGAGACTCACGGCGACGGAGTCGAACGCGAGCGGATGACAGAGCGGGATCCACTCGGCCGTGCGCTTGGCCGCCTGTATCCCCGCGAGACGCGCGACGCCGAGGGCGTCTCCCTTCCGGTTCACCGCGGCGTCGAGCGAGAGAAAAGCGGTCCTGCCGAGCGACACGAGAGCGCGGGCGCGGGCCGTGCGGACGGTCGGCCGCTTGAGAGAGACGTCCACCATGCGGGCCCGGCCCTCAGCGTCGAGGTGGCTGAGCGGCCGCGCCGGCCGGACCGTCCGCCGGGGCTTCCCTTTCGAGCGCTTCATATTCCTCCGGGGTGTTGACGTTGAAGAAATTCGCGGGAGCGCCTCCGGCCATCGCGGCCGTGACCTCCTCGGGGATGAGGACGGCGTGAAGGGCATGGAGGGCGGCGACGAGAGAGTAGTCCCCGGCCTCGAGGCGCGAGCGGAGCGCGGCGAGCGCGGACCGCCGCCACACGGCGCACAGCGGCTGCGGCCGCCCGCCCGAGACCGGCACCACGGCGGGCGCGTGAATCGCTTCGGCGACGTCGAGCAGAGCCGCGAGAAAGGACTCCGGGCAGCGCGGCACGTCCGCCGCGAGGACGAGATTCGTCTCCTCCGGCGAGAACGCGAGTGCCGCCTCGACGCCGAATGCCGCTGCCGCCTCGGGCGCGTCGTCGGCCACGTAGGGAAAGCGGGAGTCTGAGAAGGCCTCGGGGTCCTTTCCCACGAGGGCGACGCGCCCGCAGACGACGGCCAGCTTCTCGGCCTGATGGAGCGCCATCGGCCTTCCCCGGTAGGGCAGGCGCGTCTTGTCGCGGCCCATCCGCGAGGAGCGACCGCCCACGAGGACGAACCCGTATGGCATCGTGGCGGGGATGGTAACGCCTTCGCCGGCCTCCGATCGCATCGCGGTCATCGTGCCGGTCGCGGCCGGCGAGGCTCCCCCACCGGAGATTTTCTTCGAAAGGGTCATGCGGGCCGCGCCGCCCGTCTCGCTCTTCGCTGCGGCCGATGCGCGCATCGCGGAGGAAACGCGCATTGCGTTCGAATGCGCGGGGGCGACCGTCTTCACCCTCGAAGAATCTCCCCGCGGCGCGCGTCTCGCGCGCGCCGCGCAATCTTCTTCCTCGTCAGAAGAAATCTCCCTCTTTCTCTTTCTTCACGCCGACACGTTGCTGCCCTTTGGATGGGAGAGCGCGATCCGCCGCGCGATCGCCTCGGGGGCCGTCGGCGGCGCGTTCCGGCTGTCCTACTTCGGCGGCGGCGCGCGCATGCGCTGGGTCGCCTTCTGGGCGAATGCCCGCACGGAGTTCACGCGCGTTCCCTACGGCGACCAGGCCCCGTTCGTGCGGCGCGACGTCTACGAAAGGCTTGGCGGGCACCCGCCCTGGCCGCTCCTCGACGACTGGGACTTCGCCAGGAGGCTCAGGAAACAAGGGCGTATCGAGATTCTTCGGGACGCGGTGGAAACCTCGCCGCGCCGCTACCTCGAACGTGGCGTCGTCAAGACCGTGCTCGGGAACTGGAGGATTCTGTGGAAGGCGAGGCGGGGCGAACCGCCTGAGCAACTGTCGGAGCGCTACCGTCGCTGACGGCCGCGCGCAAAGGCAGGATGCTCCCCGCTCCCGGTCAGACGAGCTTGAGGATGTGCCCCATCTTGGCCTTCTTCGTCGTCAGGTAATCGCGCGTAGTGTCCGTGGGAGGGATTTCGAGCGGGACGCGCTCGACGATCTCGAGGCCGTAGCCGTCGATCGCGACGTACTTGGACGGGTTGTTCGTGAGGAGACGGATCTTCCGTACGCCGAGGTCCCGCAGAATCTGGCAGCCGATGCCGTAGTCGCGGACGTCGGGCGCGAAACCGAGCTTCTCGTTCGCGGCCACCGTGTCGAGGCCCTGCTCCTGCAGCTCGTAGGCGCGCAGCTTGTTGACGAGACCGATGCCGCGGCCCTCCTGAAGGAGATAGAGGAGCACGCCCTTGCCCTCCCCCGCGATCAGCTCCATCGCGCGCTCGAGCTGCGCCCCGCAATCGCAGCGCTCCGAGCCGAAGACGTCGCCCGTGAGGCAGGAGGAGTGCACGCGTACGAGGACGGGCTCGTCCTCGCTCCACTCTCCCGCCACGAGCGCCACGTGCTCCTCGTGCGTGACGTCGGAGCGGTAGGCGACGACGCGGAACAGCCCGTAACGCGTCGGCAGCGTCGGGGAGGCGATGCGCTGCACGAGGCGCTCGGTGCGCATCCTGTGGCGGATGATGTCGGCCACCGAGACGATCGGGACGCCGTGCTTCTCCGAGAAGACGAGGAGGTCCGGGACGCGGGCCATCGTCCCGTCCTCGTTCATGATCTCGCAGATGACGGCGGCGGGCGCGAGGCCGGCGACGCGCGAGAGATCGACGGATGCCTCCGTCTGGCCCGCCCGCTTCAGGACGCCGCCCTTCCTCGCCCTCAGCGGGAACGTGTGGCCGGGCCGCAGCAGGTCCTGCGGCTTCGTCTTCGGGTCGATGAGCGTCTTCACCGTCACCGCTCGGTCGGCCGCCGAGATGCCGGTCGTGGTCTTGCCGCGCGCCTCGACGGACACGGTGAAGGCCGTCCCGTAATTGGACGTGTTCTGCTCGACCATCGGGTGCAGATCCAGCTCGTCGCAGCGCTCCTCCGTCAGCGAGACGCAGACGAGCCCGCGGCCCTCGCGGGCCATGAAGTTGATCGCGGCCGGCGTGACGTGCTCGGCCGCGAGGCAGAGGTCGCCTTCGTTCTCGCGATCCTCGTCGTCGACGATGATCACGAAGCGGCCCTGCTTGTAGGCAGCCGCAGCCTCGGTGACGGAAACGAATCCCACGCTGTGCGTCCTTTCGGAATCCCAAGACGGCGCGGCGGCCGCCAAGCGTCAATTGTACCGGGAGGCGCCCGGTCCGCCAGACGGCGAGCCGCCGTCGAGGCGGAATCCTTTGAAGGGATGATTCGCGAGGACGGACCTTTTGCCGATCTCCTTGACCAGTGTTTTCAGAAATCCCTCGAACTGGTGCGCGGCCGGCAGGAATGACCGCGGAGGCCTCTCGCGGGAGAAGCCGGCGAGGAAACGCTCGAACAGGGACCAGTCCTTGAACACGAGGTGGCGCATCCCACTCCGGCGGAAGGACTCGAGCTCGGCCACGAGAGTCCGGAGCGACTTCTTGTCGGGCGCCTTCACGAGATCGTGGGTCGCCTTCACGAGCTGAGAGAGCTCGTCCCTCAGAACAAGGCTCTGATCGAGCCGGGTCCGGTACTCGGGGAAGAGCGTACGCTCGTCGAGTCCCGACGAGAAGGTCTCGGCGAGCGAGATGACGCTCTGCTGGTAGAGGTCGCGCACGAGGGCGGCCGCATCCTCGAGGCGCGTGAGGACGAGAGCCGGATCCTTCATGAGCACGACGTCGACGAGCTCGACGTCCATGACCTTCTTCACCTCCGCCTCGAATGCGGTCACGATTCGTCGCAGCCCGGCGGCCTGGGACGACCCTTCCGGGAAGCGCGGCGCGAGGCGCTTCGAGATGAACGAGGCGATGGATTCGCTCTCACCCTTGAGGAGACTGAAGACCAGAAGCGCGCGCGTGCGCGTGGCGGGCGACTCGGCGGCGGTGCGCGCCCGGTCCGCGTATCGCAGCCCCTTGAAGAGCGCGACGAAGAGCGCCGCGAGCGCCCCCCGGTGCGAAGGTTCGGGCAGGCTCTCGAGCACCCGACCGAGCGACTGCTTCGACTCCTTGTCGAGGACCGGCCGCAGGTTCTCGCGGAAGAGGACGCCGAGATTGGGGTCCTGCCGGAGCGTGCCGACCACGATCCGGCCGAGCGAGAGATACGTCTGGAGCGCGACGAACGGCGCGCGCGCGAGCTCGTCGAGGATCTTCGCGAAATCGTCGAGCTTCTCGACGACGAGCGCGAGCTCCGTCTCGGCGTTCCCGCGGCGGCGCGCGGGCACCTCGCCGCTGCCCGTCCGCGCGACCTGACTGTCGAGGTACACGAGGAACGACGCGAGGTCTTCCTTGCCTTCCCCGAGGAGCTGCGTCGTGAGCATCGCCATGTGAGCCACGCCAGCGCGCGCGGCGCCCACCTCCTCCACGTAGTTCTTGAGCGACGCGTGCGAACGCTCGAAGGCCGAGAGCGGCAGGCAGTCGATCTGGAAGAACCGCTCGAGGCCCTTCAGCCACATTTCCATCTCGAACAGGTAGTCGTACTTGACCCGGTTCGAGAAGAGGGCCGAAGTCTCGAGAACCGTGAAGCGGGGCATGAACTATTCTAAGCCCGCGCTCATTCATCTGCATGAGAGTGTCGCCCGCGCGGGAGGCGCCCGCCCCGTCTCAGAAGGGATAGCCCACCGAGAACGCGAAGGCCCCGGCGTCCTCGCCCGGCTTGCGGTCGAGCTTCAGGCCGTATTCGAGCCGGATCGGGCCGACCGGCGTCTGATAATGGAGGCCGAGTCCCGTGCCGGTCCTGAGCTCGCGGAGGTCGACGTTTCGGGGATCTGCCCAGACGTTGCCGATGTCGAAGAAGAGCGCCATCTCGAAGCCGCTCGCGACGGGAATGCGCCACTCGGCATTG
>CALAQS010000119.1 GCA_937888435.1 uncultured Acidobacteriota bacterium | reverse complement strand
CGCGTCTGCCCGTAGCTCAGCTGGACTAGAGCATCGGCCTTCTAAGCCGAGGGTCGGGAGTTCGAATCTCCCCGGGCAGGCCAGTTCTTGACATGTCAAGTCGCTAGGCTCAAGTCAATGACTCCGACCTGCTGGGTCTCCTCTGGGTCTACGAGCAGAGTCCGATTCGTGTCAGGGGAGGCAGGCCAACCTTTTCCGTCTAGGAGAGCGCGGCTCGCCGCTGTTCTGAACACGCGCCCTCACGGTAGGGGCCGGGTCTCAGGGCTTCTTTTCGGTTTCAGACAGGAGCGTCGGCAGACCGTCGAGATCGACTCGGATCCGGTCTGAGAGGACCTTCTCCCACCAGGCACGACGGTCGGCCTCATCAGGCAGCTTGACAATGAGGAAGCGGCCATCTGGAGCAACGTCCCAAGTGTGGCCTGGGGAGATGAGAAAAACGGGGACTTCTAAGAGCCTTTCCGGTCGGCCAAAGGAGAGTCCATCTCCAGCCGTGCTTATGCGAACGCGAGAGAGGAGCCGGCGGTCGCTGACCTGCTGGAGGGACCGGTAGTAGATCGCCGAGCCATCTCGCGACCAAAGAGGATCGACACCGCCCCCGACTGAAACCTGCCGCGGAGCATCCCCACTTGAGAGCTGCCTGACGAAAACCTCAGGCCGCCCTGGCTCGTCAGACTCGAAGAGGAGCCAGCGTCCGTCCGGGGAGATGTCGGGCCGGTTCTCGTCAAACCGGCTCGGAGCTACCGGGCGGGGCTGCTTCCCCCGTTCGAGGAGCCAGGTATTTCCATAGCCCTTGTCCCCCTCCCAAACCTCCCGACTAAATGCGAGGTTCTTCCCATCACGGGACCAGGAGCCAACTGCTTGGAAGCCGCCGCTGCCCGAAGGCCGTAAGAGCGTCTCGACCTCCTCTGAGCCGGCGTCGATTCTCCGGCTGTAGATGCCCATCGACCCTTCGTGATACGAGTTGAAAGTGATTCGATCTGGCCCCGGTCCCCAGATAGCCCACAGAGGATCGAGGCCAAACGTCAGGTTCCGGCGGCCGCCCCGCGAAAGCTCAAGGAGTTCCACTTGCTTCCCTGGATAGATGTACTGGACAAGGACGCGATTGCCGTCAGGCGAGACGCGGCCGCCCAGGAACGGACCCTTAGGGATGTCCAGCGGCGTCTCCTTACCCGACGCATCGACCCAGACGAGAGAATTCTGGTGCTCCGGCATCACCGATCCGGGGATCCAGGCGAACAGCCGCCCGGAGTGGTCAAGCATGGCGGCCCCGGTCTCGAAGTCAGTGTCTCCCGTCCAGATCGCGTGGCTGACTCCTTCCAGGATTGGGACGGGCTTTCCGGTGAGCCGCAGGGTCACCGCATCGAATGCCGCGGCGAAGAGCCTCCCCTCCCGTGCGAAGAGGAGATGATCCGCGGCCCATCGGCCGTCGGAGCCATCCTCCGCAAGAAGGCTTCTCTCCTTCTCACCGAGGCGCTGAGCGAAGATCCGGGCTGTCCTCCAGTGCCTCTCCCAGGAATCCCAGCGCATGGCCGTGTATAGGACCGTGCGTCCGTCGGGAAGGAGATGGGGGAGCCGGTGACTGACCTCGTTCTCCTTGACATCGAGAGTGGTGACCCGCTCAGGAGTACCACCAGTTTCCGGCACCTTCTGCAGAGGTCCTAACTGCGATGCAAAGAGGATCGTCCCATCCGGGGACCACGCTGAACCGTAGAGCGCCTCGCACTTGCAGATCGTCATGACCTGCCCGCCCGCCAAGGAAATCCGCTTCAGGAAGGTCCCGCCCTCTGATTCAACACTGAAGGCGACGTGCTTCCCGTCCGGGGAGAAGACCGGCTGGAAGCCGCCCTCGGTTCCGGGGATCGGCCTGCTCTCATAGCTGTCGAGGGGGCGAAGGAAGAGCTGCGGCTCGTTCTGCTCCTCGAGGGGCTTCTTCCAGGTAAACGCCGAGAAGACGATCAGCCTTCCGTCAGGGGAGAGGGCGAAGGGTTGTCGATACATTGAGAGGTAGTAGCCCTTCGGCAGCCGGATCTCCACGCGGTTTACTGGAGGGTGCTCGGGAACTGTCCTAGTGCGGACAGTCTTCGCGACGAAGGCCCCCGCGAGAGCGCACAGGACTGCGAGAGCAGCGACAGCACCTGCAGCATAGGACATGGGGAGGCTTCGCCAGCTCCTCTTGCCGGCCCCGGCCCTCGTCGCGGCCCCCCTGGCCTCGCCAGTCTCGGACAGGTGGAGGCTGCACATCCGGACGTCGCGGGCGAGGTCGGACGTCGCGTCGTATCGGCCGCGCGGGTCCTTCGCGAGGAGCCGGTCGCTGATCCATCGGACCGGGGCGGGCGTTCGCGGCGCCTGCTTGTCCAGCGGCTCGGGCTCGTCGCGGATGATGGCCGCGAGCGTCTCGGCAGCCGAGGCTCCCCCGAAGGGACGCTTCCCAGTCAGCATCTCGTAGAGGACGACGCCGAGCGAGAACTGGTCGCTCCGGAAGTCGACGCTCTCCCCGCGCGCCTGCTCCGGCGACATGTAGGCCACGGTCCCGAGGACCGCTCCTTGCGACGTCAGCTTGTCAACCGTCGGTGACTCTGTCTCGTCGCGTCCGGCCGGGACAGGTCCGGAACGGGCCAGGCCGAAGTCGAGAAGCTTGGCGTGGCCGTCCTTCGTCAGGAAGACGTTCTCAGGCTTGACGTCGCGGTGGACGATCCCCTTCCCGTGCGCAGCCGCGAGACCTTCTGCCACCTGAAGCCCGACGTCGAGAGCCTTGCGGAGCGGGAGCGGTCCGCGGGCGAGATTCTCGCGCAGAGTCTCGCCCTCCAGAAGCTCCATGACGACGAAGGAAACCGCCCCCTCTTTCCCGACGTCAAAGAGAGCGAGGATGTTCGGATGCGAAAGGGCGGCGACGGCCCGGGCTTCTGACTCGAATCGCGCGAGGGCGCGGGCATCGCCCGACACGTCCTCGGGCAGTACCTTGATCGCGACCTCGCGGCCGAGCCGCGCGTCCCGTGCCCGGTAGACCTCGCCCATGCCGCCCGCGCCCAGCGGGGCGAGGATCTCGTAGGGGCCGAGGCGGGTGCCGTTCGTCAGACTCACCGGCGTTTCCTGCCTCTCCCCCTCATCCGCTCCATGCTCCCTGCTCCGTGAGTCGCCTCACCAGGTCATCCATGGGCTTCTCCAGGTACTTCGGAAGCTCTCCGCGAGCGCGGGCGTCCCGGAGAATGTGCATGAGGAGGTCGAACGGGACCTTCGTCTTCTTGATGACATCCGCGGCGCGCGGGTCTTCGCGCAGTTCCTTGAGGTCGGGTCGAAGCATGAGCATGTCGTAGGGCATGGTCCCGCCCCGCTTCGTCGAGAGGGTGAGGATGTCCAGAGCAGCATCCTTGCCAAACCGGCGGGCTACCGCCGGGAGCAACATGACGATGTCATCCTGCAGGGCGTTCCAGCTCACCGCTGGATCGGCAAACCTGGCCCTGATCGTCCTCAGGGAAGCGCCAGCGCCCCGGTCATCGTCGGCCGCCAGCGACAGGAGCCATCGAATGTCCTTGACCCTGTAGCCTTGAACCCCCCCCGAGGGCCAGTCGGCATTCTGGCGCTTGAAGAGAGTGACCGCTTCCTTCGTCCGGCCCATCTCCACTAGCGCGTAGACTTTGAACACGAGCGCGAAATGATTGCCAGGATCGAGAGAGAGCACGGTGTCCACGACCGGGAGAGCTTCGTAGGGACGGCCGAGGTTCGCGAGCTGGAAGGCCAAGAACGAGTAACTAACGAAAGAGAGCGGGTCCTGTCTCAGAGCCTCGCGTAGGGCCTCGGCGCTGAGGATGAGGGAACCGCCGGTCTCCAGGCCCGTGATGGACAAAGTGTTCTGGGCCTGAGCATTACTCGGCCCGAACTGGGCTCCTCTGAGGGACCACTCGATCTGCTTCCCCATGTCCGCATCGGGTCTGAAGGACTCCAGATAGGCTCGTGCCACCCAGGTCATGCTGCACCTAGGGTCGAGGGCGAGGGCCTTCTGCAGCCAAGCCTCCGCCACCGCGCGGCCCTGGGCTCGAGGGATTTGGCCCTGGATGAATGTGGCCTGGGCATAGAGATAAGCAATCTGCGCTGGCGTTTCGGCATCCTTCGGGTTCAATTCGAGTGCGCGGTTGAAGGCAACGAGAGCCCGGTCGAAGTCGGCTCGATCTCCATGGTCTCTGTAGCGGACTGTGTAGTACTTCCCTTGCTGGAAGGCCAGTTCGGCCTCGGAGTTCGATGTAGGACTCGATGTCGGCACCGCGGGGACAGCGCCCGGAAGCACCGCCTTGGAAATCCCCTGCGCCGCTTCGTACGCCATCGCCGTGTAGTTCGCCCTGCTGCCCTGATACTGGTGGCTCCACCGGACCTTGCGGGTCCTGGCGTCCGCGAGTTGGATGTTGAAAATGAGGTGGTCGCCCTCGGCCGTCGCCGTTGAGAGCACGAACGTCTTTACCCCGTAGACGTCAGCGATTTTGTCGAGGTCGCAGTGCACCCTCTCGACCTCGAAGCTCGTGGGCGGCACCTTCGTGTCCAGGCCCTGCACCTCGCCCAGGAGCGTGGATATCGTGCTCGGCACGGCGTCGGTCAGGTAGGCCGATTCCGGGGAGCCCAGGACCTTGCACGGCAGGGCCACGAGGCTGGGGGCGACGGCGGCTGCCGTGCCGGCAGGCGAAGGCTTTGCCTTCCATGGTCTCCACGTCGCAAGGCCCACGAAGGCGGCGGCCACGAGCAGGACCACGATGATTCCGGCGATGGTCCGATGCGCTGACAGCCAGACTTGCCAGGGGCGTTGGGCCGGTGTCGGGGCGCTTCCCGTGCCCCTCTCACCCGACACGGCCCGCAGCGCCAGCGCCAGGTCGTGCGCCGAGGAGAAGCGATTCGTCGGCTGCTTCTCCAGACACCGGTTCACGATCTCCTGCAACGCCGGCACAATCACCCGACCCGTCCCTGAGAGCGGCGCCGGATCCTGGCTCATGATTGCGGTGATGGTTTCCGCGCCGGTGGGCTTCAGAAACGGCGACCGGCCCGAGAGCATCTCGTACAGGACGCAGCCGAAGGCGAAGATGTCCGAACGTGCGCTCGCTGCCTCTCCACGAAGCTGTTCTGGGGACGTGTAGCCCATCGTTCCGAGGACCGTCCCGCTCTCCGTCCGCGGCTCCCGGTCCACCGTGGTCCCGTCCGGTGTGACGGCCGCCTCGGGCTTGACGAGCTTCGCGAGGCCGAAATCGAGAAGCTTCACGACGCCGTCGCTGGTCACGGAGACATTGGCCGGTTTCAGATCGCGATGGACGATCCCTTTCGCGTGAGCCGCGGCAAGTCCATGGGCGATCTCGACCCCGATTTCCACGGCCGAGTGCTGGGGAAGCGCGCCCGTCGAGAGCCGCTCACGCAACGTCTCACCTTCGAGCAGCTCGGTGACGACGTAGTGGATGCCGTTTGCCTCGCCGACGTCGTAGAGGGCGAGGATGTTGGGGTGAGAGAGCGCAGCGACGGCCCGCGCTTCGCGCTCGAAACGGGCCAGCCGGTCGATGTCGTGGGCGAAGTCGGATGGCAGAACCTTGACAGCCACCTCGCGCCCGAGCCGCGTATCCCGCGCGCGATAAACCTCGCCCATCCCGCCCGCGCCGAGAGGGGCGACGATCTCGTATGGCCCGAGGCGCGTGCCCGCGGAGAGACCCATGTGCCTGTCTCCCTGGGTCGGAGGAAGGGCGGGTCGTGCCCCCCGCGCGGCGGCGCTCGTTCCGGCGGCCCGTAAGGGTCATGTTACTGCGGGAATTCTAGTCCCGATCCCGCTTCAGCCCTCTTGCGGTGAATCAGGTCCGTCAGGCCGCCTCGGTGATCTCGGGGAGCCGCTCGAATAGCCGTATAAGCTCCGGTGGCGGGTCTGCCAGCAGAGTTCGATACGTATCAACGAAGGCAGGCCAGTCCTTGACATGTCAACTCCCTACTGCGGGTTACGGATGCTCCGAAGGG
>CALAQS010000118.1 GCA_937888435.1 uncultured Acidobacteriota bacterium | reverse complement strand
CGCGGACCACGCGCGCTTGAGGTCTGCGCTCCCCTTCTCGAGGAGCGGAGCGGCCGCGTCGAGCGCCACGTCCCGCACCGCGGGGTCGCGGTCGATCAGGCCGGCGAGCAGCCAGGTGGAGAGACGCGGAGATTGTCTCTTCGAAAGGGACGAAAGGGCGGCGGCACGCACGCGCGCGGCCCGATCGGCAAGGAGGGCCGTCGCGAGAGGCTTCGGCGGACCATCACCTTCGAAGAACTGCAGCGATTCGGCGGCGCCTAGGTGCAGCTCGAGAGTGCCGGCGACGAGCGCCGCGTCGATCCGGGCCGCAGCGGCTTCCGGCGCCCGCACCGCGTCGAGGCGCGTCAGAGAGACGAGAGCCGTCTGCCCTCTCCACCCTTTTCGAAGCAGATTCTCTTCGAGCGCCGCACGCGACGCCGGCGAGTCGGGCAAGGCCCCGAGCAGCCGGAGGCCGGCAATGGCCACTCCAGGAAGGGGGTCGTTTGCCCGTACGAGAGCGACGTCAAGGGCGCTTCGAGTCACCTCGTCACCGGGGGAAACGGGGATTTTCTTAGAAAGTGAATTCAGCGCGGTCAGCGCCTGCACGGAAACCGAGATGTCGCGGCTCGCCGCGAGGCGGACGAGGTCGCCCATGCTCTTTTCGTCCTCGAGTATTCCAAGGCCCCGAGCCGCCCAGGCGACTTCCTCGCTCGAGGGCGCATTCGGACCCTCATTCCCCTTTCTAAGCACCGCGCGAAGCGCGGGCGCCGCCTCCAGCAGCGGCTTTCGCGACAACGCATAGACGACCGCGCGCCGAAGGTCGGGAGCAGAATTCTCTTCTCCCGCGGCACCCAGCAGGGCCGTCACCGTCCGCGCCTCGGGCCTGCGAAACAGCGCGAGCGCGCACGCCGCCCGAGGTCCTGCCGGCTTTGCAAGAGCGGCGAGAAGGGCGTCCGTGGCGTCCTTCCCTCCTATTTTTCCGAGCGCTTCGGCGGCGTTCGCAGCGGTTTCCACGTCCGAATCCCCGAGCGCCGCCACGAGGAAGCGCAGGAGGCGCGCGTCGCCTGAAAGCCCGGCTCCGAACGTCGCCGCGCGCCGCACGGAGGCCTCAACGTCCTTCAGGAGCACCGGCAGGTACACAGACGCGTCCGGATCCTTCAGGCGAGAGACCGCGAGCGCGGTTTTCGCGCGCAGCCAGGGGTCGGGCGAGGCGGCCGTGCGGCCCGCGAGAAGCGGATCGTACGCGCGGCGGTCCTCCATGCGGAGGAGGCCCGCGAATCCGAAAAGCCGCTCGCGATACGTGCCTTTCGGCGGGCCCTTCACGGCGCCGAACGTGAGACAGCCCGCGAGGATGACGGAGGCGGCGAGCGCAGCGAGCGCGTGAGGGCGGGAGATACGCATGCCGGCCACCCGCGGCGCTCAGAGCCCGACGACGAGCCGGTCGCCGAGCACGGCGGGCAGCCCTGCGCGTTGGATCTTCCGGCGCGTGGCGCCCACATCGTACGGCACGCGGTCGAAATGGACGATGCGGGCGCTCGCGTCGTAGATCGCGTATGCCGCACGAGGATTCCGGTCCCTCGGCTGGCCGACCGAGCCGGGATTCACGAGGTAGCGCTTCCCCGGCTCGAGACGCAGCTTCAGGCGAGCCTCGCGCACGGCTTCCACGCGAATGCCGCCCGGCTCCAGCGTGAAGATCGAGGGGATGTGGCTGTGGCCGAAAAAGCACAGGTCGATGCCCTCGGCGAAGCGGTGCATCTGGACGAAATTCAGCGACGCGTCGAAGTCCGAGAAGATGTAGGCGTCTTCGTCGAGCGGCGAGCCGTGGCACACGACGAAGCGCCCGTCCACGATCTCGGGCCCGAGCGGAAGCTTCTTCAGGAACTCCATGTTCTGCTTCGAGAGGCGGTCCACCGTCCAGCGCACCGCTTCGAGCGCGGGCGGGTTGAACAGCAGCCCCTCCTCGACGCCGGCGACGACCTTGTCGTGGTTTCCGCGCACCGAGATCGTCGTCCGGCGCAGCTTCCGGAAGCGGTCCAGCACCTTGTTCGGATCCGCGGCGTAGCCGACGAAGTCACCAAGACACACGACCCGGTCGAACGTCTTGCGCTTCACGCGGCGCAGGACTGCGGTCAACGCCTCGTCGTTCGAGTGCAGGTCGGACAGGATGAGATAGCGCACGTCAGCGGCCCCCGGCATTCCCCGGGTCGAGCAGGAGGGCCAGCCGGCCGGCGACCTCGCCGGGAGTCGTCTCGTGATCCACGTCCAGGGTCCGGTCCGCCATTTTATAGAAGGGGCGCCGCGCTTCCCAGAGCTTTCGGGCCGACTCGAGCGAGCCGAACAGCGGACGGTCGGCGGCCTTCTCGGCGAGCCGTGCCGCGAGCACGTCGAAGGGCGGGTCGAGGAAAACCGAAACGCCGTGCTCTTTGACGAACCGGACGTTCTCGGGGAACGTGAAGGTTCCGCCTCCGAGGGCGACCACGGCGCGGGCGAGCGTCACCGTACCGTGCAGAAGCTCCGATTCCCTTTCCCGGAAATAGGCTTCTCCGTGCGTCTCGAACGTCTCGCGGATCGTCCGCCCGGACATCGACTCGAACGCGAGGTCGAGGTCCACGAAAGGCACTGCCCACCCGTCCGCGAGAATCCGCCCGCTCGTCGTCTTGCCGCTCCCCATGAAGCCGACGAGGTACACCCGGCCCGGCGCCCCGGATGCCGGACTTTCCGAGCGCCCCGTCAGAGAGGCGGGGCGTTCTTGAGCCACCGCTCGAGCCACTTCGTGGAGACGCGGCCGCTGCGCACGTCCGGGTCGTCGAGAAGCCTCAGGTGGAGCGGGATCGTGGTCTTCACGCCCTCCACGATGAACAGCTCCAGCGCGCGCTTGCCGCGGCTGAGCGCTTCGTCGCGGTCGCGCCCGTGCACGATGAGCTTCGCGATGAGAGAGTCGTAATACGGCGGGATTTTCCAGCCCGAGTAGGCCGCCGTGTCCACGCGCACTCCGGGCCCGCCCGGCAGGTGAAGCGTCGTGATCGTGCCGGGCGAGGGAGCGAACGTGACCGGATCCTCGGCGTTGACGCGAAACTCGATCGCGTGTCCCTGCGGGCGCCACCCGAGGCCGTCGCCGGGCGGAGTCGGCCCGAACGACAGCGGCTCACCCGCGGCGACCCGGATCTGCTCCTTCACGAGGTCGAAGCCGGTCACCATTTCCGTCACCGGGTGCTCGACCTGGATGCGCGTGTTCATTTCCATGAAGTAAAACGAGCCGTCCTCGTCCACGAGGAACTCCACGGTGCCGGCCCCCGCGTAGTCCACCGCCTTCGCCACGGCCACGGCCGCGGCGCCCATTTTCGCGCGCAGCGCGTCTGTCAGCGCCAGCGACGGCGATTCCTCGAGGACCTTCTGATGGCGTCTCTGGAGCGAGCACTCGCGCTCCCCGAGGTGGACGACGCGCCCGAACTGATCACCGAAGATCTGGAACTCGACGTGCCGCGGCTCCGCGAGGTACTTTTCGAGATAGACGCTCCCGTTGCCGAAAGCGCGCTCGGCCTCCGACGTCGCGAGGTCGAACGCGGCCGCGAGCTCCTTGTCCGAGCGCGCCACGCGCATGCCGCGGCCTCCGCCCCCGGCGACCGCCTTCAGCAGCACGGGATAGCCGATCCGGATCGCGACGTTCATCGCGTCCTCGATCGAGGCGAGCGGGCCGGGGCTGCCGGGAATCGTCGGCACGCCCACCTTCCTGACGGTCTCCTTCGCGATGGCCTTGTCGCCCATCCGCCGGATCGCCTCCGGCGAGGGCCCGATCCACTTCAACCCGACCTCCTCGAGGATTTCCGCGAAGTGCGCGTTCTCCGCGAGGAAGCCGTAGCCCGGATGCACGGCGTCGGCGCCGGTAATCTCCGCGGCCGCCACGAGCGAGGTGATGTTCAGGTACGAACCCGAGGGCGAAGCCGGGCCGATGCACACCGATTCGTCGGCGGCGCGCACGTGAAGCGAGTCGCGGTCCGCCTCGGAGTGGACGGCGACCGTCGCGATCGAGAGCTCCTTGCAGGCCGCGATGACACGAAGCGCGATCTCTCCACGGTTGGCGACGAGGATCTTCTGAAACACGTATACCCGTCAGCGCTGCTGGATCGCGAAGAGCTTCTCTCCGAACTCCACCGGCTGGGCGTTCTGCGGGTAGATGGCGACCACCGTGCCCGAGATGTCCGCTTCGATTTCGTTCATGAGCTTCATCGCCTCGACGATGCAAAGGGTCTTGCCCTTCTCCACGACGTCGCCGACCTTCACGAAGGGCTCGGCGTCCGGGTTCGCGGCGCGGTAGAACGTGCCGACGATCGGCGCGGTGATGACGTGAAAGCCTTCGCGCTCTCCCGAGCCCGGCGGGCCCGGGGACACGTGTTGAGCGACGGCCGCGGCCGGCGCGGCCGGGGGCAGCGCGGGCGCCTCAGGGGTCGCCGGATCGGCGAGGGCTTGCGTGAAGACGGGCGCGGCGCGTTGTGCGGGGGCCCCTTCGATGCGGAGGCGGAAGCCCGCGCGTTCGATCTCGAGACCGGCAAGGCCCCGGCGCGACACCAGCTCGACGAGTTCCTTGATCTCCTTGACGTTCATCGTTCCCTTTCGATTCCCGGGGCGCTTCCCAGGAGGCCTCTCAGCGAACCGCCGGGCGGAGGGCGCGCGCCGTGCGCGCTGCCTCCCACCGGATCTCGCCGAGCGCCGCCTCGGGGTCGACCCTGAGGATGAGAGAGTAATCGGCGTTCACGGGTGAGACGACGACCCCTCCATTCGGGCCGGCGACCGCGAGGGACTCGAGCTCGCCCGTGCCGGTCTCGGCCGTCGTGCGCCGGACGTTCTTCAGGAAAGAGCTGAGCTCCGCGACGAGGGTCTCCATCGAGGCCTCGCGCGACGACGGTCCGGCCATCACGACCGGAAGCCCCGCGAGGTCGGTGAGCGTCGCGGCGCGGATTCCCTCCGTCCCCTCGACGAGGTTCGAGAGAATCCCGTGCAGGTCATCCACGGTCGCTTCGGGGCGCTTCGGGAAGCGCCGCGCCAGACGCCGCAGGCGCGGATGGTCGGTCCGCTCGGCCGGGGAAAGCGCCGCGGCCTTTTCGTGCAGCGCGCGGGCGCGCGCCTCGTCGGCAGCGGTCTCCGCGAGCGTGCGATACGTCTCGCGAGCATCGGCCATGTGGCCTTGAGCGCGGTAGAGGTCTCCGAGGGTCTCCGAGACGAGGAGCTCGCCTTTCGCCGGCACTTCGGGACGCGCGTCGGAGACGTCGAACGGAGCCGTCTCGACGGACGCCCTGGAAGAAAACGTCGCCGCCTCCGTCCGGTAGAGATCCACCGGGAACGTGAACGGGGCGGTCGCCTCCTCCTCCGGAACGTCCGGCTCCGCTTCGCTCTCGGCGACCGCGAACGGAGCCTTCTCGGGCTCCGGCTGCTCGCGAATCGACGCGATCGGCGCGGTGAAAGGTGAGAGCGTGGGCGCCTCGGCGGGAGCGGCGAGGACGGAAGAGGTCTCCACCGGAACGACCGTGACCTGCGGCAGTGGTGGCAGGAGCGGCGGCGGCGGCAGGAGCGGCGACGCCTCCGCCGGAGGCAGGCGTACGGCCTCGACCGCCTTCGAGATCGCCGCGCCGTCGTAGGTGAGCTCCATGAGATCCGGCTTCGTCTCGGGCGGGGGAGGCGGCGAGGGCGGTGCCTCGACGCGTTCCAGCCGCGGGATCATCTGGGCCCGCCGAATCCCGCTCGGAAAATGGGCCGAGGGGCGCGGCGCCTCGGGAAAGTCGGAAAAAACCGGCTGCACGCCCGAGCGGGGGCGCTCGGCCACCGCGGCCGACATCTCCTCCTCGAGCTTCTGGATGATGTCGTTCACATCGCGGTCTCCGGCCTTGAGCCCGCGGTAGAGCTTCAGCTTCTTGATCGCCTCGATCTTGTCTCCCCTGGCCAGGTAGACCTCGGCGAGCTGGCGGATGGCGACCAGGTTCTCGCGATCGAGCCGGAGCGCGTTCGTGAACGCACGAATCGCGTCCTCGAGGCGGTCGAGCTGCTGATAGGTCCGTCCGAGGGCGACGTGCGCCGCCACCGAGGTCGAGTGCATCTGGAGCCCGCGCTCGAGAGTGATGACGGCGTCGCGGTACTTCCCGTGGCGGCGGTACTCCTCCGCGAGCGCCAGGAACTGGCGCGATGTGGGGTCCTTCTGAAGGAGCCTCTTGAGCTCCTCGAGACGGGACACCGGGGTGGAGGGACCGCCGAAAAGGGCCATGTGCGTCTGATCCGACTCCGAAGTCTACGGCATCCGGCGCCGAGAAAGTTCGGGCCGCCCGGAGGCGGCCCGAACCAGGGTTCTCAGAAACGGGACGTCATTTGCAGGTCTGGTCAGTCGGGATGTACGTGATCTGCTCGGTCGAGGAGGGGCACGTTGTCGTGGCGTTGACGACGTCCACATCGACGGGCGTGGGGACGTTCATTTTGCCCGCAGCACCGCCAGCGGTCGTACACGCGACCGTAGTGAATGTGCCCGTGAATTGCGGCGCGTTGAAAATGATCTGCGTTGGTGTCTCTGAGGTCGGGATCACCCTTGCGGTTGGGGTGATTTTCACTTCGACGCGCTCGTTCCCGAAGAAGTTGCCGCCCGTGATCACGACTCCGTTGGCACCGGCCTCGGGAACGCTCGAAGGCACGATGTTCTGTATGAATGGGCTGGCGCTCTTCACGTAATACGTGAAGACAGAAGGCGCGCTCGAAGCCGTCGGACAGCTCAATGAGGTGCCGTTTACGAGGACCGGCCCGGAGACATCCGCGCATCCGCTCACGATGAGGGGCGGAGTGACTGCGATGATCTGCTCCGACGACACGGAGATCGGCGACCACGCCGTGCCCCCGCCGCCGACGACCGCCGGCTCCTCGAAGTTGTGGCCGGTGATGATGACCTGCGTCCCACCCGTGTACGGGCCGAAGCCGGGGCCGATCGACGTGATCGTCGGGCAGGCGTAGTACTTGAAGCAGGCCGGGCACGACGTGCCCTTCCCGGTCGACGGATTCTTGATGACGATGTCAACGAGCTGGCTCGAGAGGCAGACGTTTCCGCCCACGGCGGCCGGCGCGCTGAACACGATCGTGTTGAGCGTGATGCTGGCGACCGAGGCCTCGACGAGCTGCGCGCCGCAGGTGCCGCCGGTCAGGAAGACCTGCATCGGGAACTGGAAGCCGTCGCCGAAGATCGAGACGCGTGTCGTGGCGTCGTTCGGGCCCGTCCTCGGCGAAACGGAGTAAATCGTCGGCGTGAGAGCCG
>CALAQS010000117.1 GCA_937888435.1 uncultured Acidobacteriota bacterium | reverse complement strand
TGGGTGGGGCTGTAGCTCAGTTTGGGAGAGCGCCTGAATCGCACTCAGGAGGTCGTCAGTTCGATCCTGATCAGCTCCACCAATCGTTCCTACTTACTCCTGACGGTCTGCCTCTTCGTCGCATGCAGCCCTCACCGCCCAGGCTCCGGGAAGCCCATGCGGCGGACGATCGCCTCGTAGCGCACGTTGCCGATGAGCTCGGGGCTGATTCGGATTAAGGCGGAGGCGAAGACCATGTTCGGCGTACGGTCCTCGAAGGCCTTTTCGTACCAGCGGAGCGCCTCGTCCATCTCGCCGAGGGCGCCGTGGATGGTGGCGAAGGTCACGGGGTCCACATACTGCTTCTTTTCCAGCGCATGGAGCTCGTCGAGCTTCTGGCGGGCCCGCGCGATCTCCCCGCACTTCGCATAGGTGAAGCCCAGCCACGCGCGGGACAGCGGCGCGGCGCCGCCCGCGATCCTCCTCTCGGAGATTTCGGCCTGAGCGAGGGCCTCGGGGCACTTCTTCTGGAGAGCCAGGGTCCGGGCCAGCTTGATGTAGCCCCATGTCCAGTTGGGGTCGATTTCGGTCGTGCGGCGGAAGCCCGCCGCCGCCTTTTCGTACTCACCCCGGATCATGTAGTTGAGCGCGATGTCGTGGAAGGGGCCGACCGAGAGCGGGTCGAGGCGCGCGGCCTCCTGGCTGTGCGCGAGCCCCTCGTCGAGGCGGCCCATCGCGTTCAGGAAGTCCCCGTACTCCTCATGAACCGCGCGGCTGCCCGGGTTCATCTCGAGCCCGCGACGAAACTCCGCTTCCGCGCCCGCCCAGTCCCACTCGAAGTAGAACCTGACGAGGGCGAGCGCGACGTGCGCCTCGGCGAGATCCGGGTTGAGCTCGAGCGCGCGGGTCACGGCGGTTCGCGCCTTCCCCACCGCCTCCGTACGGCCGGTCGCGCGGAGAAAGGCCTGGACCGTGTAAGCCTCGGCCAGACCGGCGTGGGCCATGGCGTAGTCCGGCGCCCGGGTCACGGCCTGCTGGAAGTAGTCGACGCTCTTGTCCATCTCCTGCTGGTTGCCCACGAGGAAGTCGCGCCCCTTGAGGTACAGGCGATACGCTTCCGGATCGTCGGTGGCGCCGCGGGTGAGCTTCTCTTTCTCTTCCCCGGTCAGCGTGCGGCGCAGCGTTCGCGCGATAGTGGCCACGATCTCGCCTTCGACCTTGAGAACGTCGTCCGCCCGCCGGGCGTACTTCTCGCCCCACAGCTGCGTGTCGTCGCGGACGCTCACGAGCTCCGCGCTAATGGCGAGATCCGAGCCCCGCTGGGCGAGAGTGCCGAGAAGAAGAGCGTCGACGCCGAGCTTCTTGCGATCTCCTTCGGGTCCAGCTTCTTGCCCTTGAAGGCGAAGGCGGACGTGCGCGAGATGACTCGGAGCCCGGGCAGGCGGGAGAGGGTGTTGATCAGGCTCTCCGAGATCCCGTCGCTCAGGTACTCGATCGCGGGGTCGCCAGTCGCGTTTTCGAACGGCAGTACCGCCGCCGACCCGATCGAGGCGCCGCGGGCGGCCCTCCGGAAAAGCACGAAGGAGCCCGCGGCGAAGAGCGCGACGAGGATGGCCGCGCCGAGCAGAACGAGCTGCTTCGACACGCGGCGCGGAGCGGGCGCTCCCGGAATCGTCGGCGCGGTCCGATCGCGCCGCAGGCCGTCGAGGTCCATTACAAGGTCGCGGGCCGTTGCGTACCGCAGGTCGCGATCCTTCTCGAGGCAACGCCCGATCAGTCGATCCATCCCGTGCGGCAGTCCGGCGCGCAGCTCGCCGAGCGGCCGCGGCGTGTCGCGCAGGATCGACGAGATGAGCTCGGCCGACGAACCACCCCGAAACGGCCGCTGCCCGCCCGCCATCTCGTAGAGGATCACCCCCAGCGAGAAGATGTCCGTGCGGTGGTCGAGCGGCCGTCCCTGCACCTGCTCGGGCGACATGTAGGGCACGGTTCCCATCACGATGCCTTCCTGGGTCCGCATGTCCGTCGGCAGCTGCGAGTCGATCTGCGCTCCGTCGCCGGACGCGGCGACCTTCGCGAGGCCGAAGTCGAGGACTTTCACCCGCCCGCCCTTCGTCACCATGACGTTGGCGGGCTTGAGGTCGCGGTGGACGATGCCCTTCTCGTGCGCCGCCTCCAGCCCCTCGGCGATCTGGCGGGCGAAAGAGAGAGTCTCTTCGAGCGGAAGAGGGCCAGCGGCGATTCTCAGGTCGAGCCCCTCGCCTTCGACTAACTCCATGACGAGAAGATGGCGCGAAGAGGAAGGGGAAACACCGGGGACTTCTTCGAAGGAATAGATGGCCGCGATGTTGGGATGGTTCAACGCGGCGAGCAGCTTCGCCTCCCGCTCAAAGCGGGCCTTGCGCTCCTCACCTTCTAGGAAATCCTCGGGCAGAACTTTGACTGCGACGTCTCTCGCGAGGCGAGGGTCCCTGGCCCGATAAACCTCCCCCATCCCTCCCGCTCCAAGAGGCGAGAGGATCTCGTAGGGGCCGAGATGGGTGCCAGGGGACAACAATTTGGCGTCGGCGAGTCTACCCCCGACCGTCCATAGATCACCGACAAGCGACTCGCTATTAACGCGTTGCGGCCGTCCGAAACACTCCCTGGCGAGACGCGTCTCCGAGAACCGCAGTTCGATAATCGAGCAGGATGCTCCACCACTTTACGTAGCTTCTTCTGGCTTGATGCGCGCTCATCCGCGGGCACCGCGGCTCTTTGCCCGACGCTCGGCCAGCGCATCGATGATCTTGAAGACGGCCTTCTGATCGTGCG
>CALAQS010000116.1 GCA_937888435.1 uncultured Acidobacteriota bacterium | reverse complement strand
ATGGCGGACGAAGGAGCGCTGGTATTCCTCGTGGGCGCCGGGGTGGCTGGCCGGCGCGCTCCGGCACGTCTGGCCGGACCGGATCTCGCACGACGAGCTCGTGGACGAGATGGACCGGGCACTCCAGATTCCCGGGACGACGAACGCGTGGACGATGCCGATCAAGGCGCGCATCGACATGCTCGCCACGGGAATCCGGACGCCCGTCGGCATCAAAATCTTCGGCGCGGACCTCGCGGAGATCGAACGGATCGGCGCGGAGGTCGAGGCGGCCGTAAAGGCCGTTTCTCTCACGCGCTCCGCCTTCGCCGAACGGGTCGCCGGCGGCTACTTTCTCGACTTCGACCTCAACCGCGACGCCCTCGCCCGGTACGGCCTCACCGTGGACGACGCGAACGCCGTCATCATGACGGCGATCGGGGGCGAGACGGTCACGACGGTCCTCAAAGGCCGGGAACGCTACTCGGTCAACGTGCGTTACTCGCGGGAGCTGCGTGAGGATCTCGACCGGCTCGCCCGCGTCCTGGTCCCGACGATGTCCGGCGCCCAGGTGCCGCTCGGCCAGCTCGCCGCGATCCGCCAGGTGCGAGGGCCGGCCATGATTCGGAACGAGAACGGCCTCCTATCGGGCTACGTGTACGTCGACTTCGATACGTCGAAGGAGGACGTCGGTGGCTACGTCGAGAAAGCGAAAGAGGCCGTCGCCGAAAAGGTCAAGCTGCCGCCCGGCTATTCGCTCGTGTGGAGCGGTCAGTACGAGAACATGATTCGCGTCAAGGAGCGCCTGAAGGTCGTCATCCCCGTGACGCTCGTTCTCATCTGGCTTCTCATGTACGCGAACACGAAGTCGGCGATGAAAACGATGATCGTCCTCCTTGCGGTGCCGTTCTCGCTCATCGGGGCGATCTGGTTCCTGTGGCTCCTCGGTTACAACCTGTCGATCGCCGTCTGGGTCGGGGTCATCGCGCTCATGGGGCTCGACGCCGAGACCGGCATCTTCATGCTGCTGTTTCTCGACCTGGCGCACGCGGAGGCGAAGGCGAACGGAGTGCTTCGGAATCGCGCCGACCTGATCGAGTCCATCATCCACGGTGCCGTCAAGAGAGTGAGGCCAAAGGCCATGACCGTCTGTGCGGCATTTTTCGGCCTGATCCCGATCATGTGGTCGACGGGCGCGGGCGCCGATCTCATGAAGCGCATCGCGGCCCCGATGGTGGGCGGCCTCGTGACCTCGTTCGCGCTCGAGCTCCTCGTCTACCCGGCGATCTACATGCTCTGGAAGGAGAGAGAACTGTGAAGGACCTCGTCTGCGGCATGGACGTAGACCCGGCCAAGACGAAGCAGTCGCTCGTCCACGGCGGGAAGGACTACTTTTTCTGCTGCGCAGGCTGCCTCGAGAAATTCCGCCGGGAGCCCGAGAAGTATCTTTCGGGCGGCGGTCACGAGCCGATGGAGCCGGCGGCGCCCGCCGGCGCCGGAGTCGAGTACACGTGCCCGATGCACCCCGAGATCGTACGGCCCTCACCCGGCTCGTGTCCGATCTGCGGAATGGCGCTCGAACCGCGAACGATCTCGCCGGAAGACGCGCCGAATCCCGAGCTCGTCGACATGAAGCGCCGGCTGCGAGTTGCGGTGGTTCTGACGGCACCGCTGCTTTTCCTCGAAATGGGCGCGATGGTGGCGCCCGGCCTCATCGGTGTCATTCTGCCGCAGCTGAACCTGATCTTTCAGCTCCTCCTTTCGACGCCGGTCGTGCTCTGGGCAGGCTGGCCGTTCTTCCAGCGCGGGTGGACGTCAGTGAAGACGCGCAACCTGAACATGTTCACCCTCATCGCGCTCGGGACGGGCGCGGCTTACACGTATAGCCTGGCCAAGACGATCGGGTTCCTGATTCCCTTTCTAAGCAAGTCTTCTTCTTCGGTCTCTTCGGCCCATCCCCCAACGCACGACGTCTACTTCGAAGCGGCCGCCGTCATCACGACCCTCGTCCTTCTCGGTCAGGTCCTGGAGCTCCTCGCGCGGAACCGCACGGGCAGCGCGATCCGGGCGCTCCTCGGCCTGGCGCCGAAGACGGCGCGGCTCGTGAAGGCGGACGGCGCAGACGAAGACGTTCCGATCGAACGCCTGAAGAGCGGAGACCGGGTGCGCGTGCGCCCGGGCGAGCGCGTTCCCGTCGACGGCCGCGTCGTCGAGGGAACGAGCGCGGTCGACGAATCCATGATTACTGGCGAGCCGGTCCCCGTTGCCAAGAAGGCCGGCGACGCCGTGACGGGCGCGACGGTGAACGGGAACGGCGCGCTCGTCATCGAGGCGCTGAAGGTGGGCGGCGACACCGTCCTCGCGCAGATCGTGCGGATGGTGTCCGAGGCGCAGCGGAGCCGTGCGCCGATCCAGCGGCTCGCGGACAAGGTCGCCGCAGTCTTCGTTCCCGTCGTGATTCTCGTCGCGGGGGTCACCTTCGCGATCTGGGCGCTCGTCGGGCCCGAGCCGCGTCTGGTCCACGCGCTCGTGAACGCCGTCGCCGTCCTCATCATTGCCTGCCCATGCGCTCTCGGCCTCGCGACGCCGATGTCCGTCATGGTTGCGATGGGCCGCGGCGCCGCGGCGGGAGTTCTCTTCAAGGATGCCGCAGCGCTCGAACGGCTCGAAAAGGTGGACACGCTCGTCGTGGACAAGACGGGGACGCTTACGGAGGGGAAGCCGAAGATCGTTTTGCTAAGACCCGCGCAAGGATGGCAGGAGGATGACCTGCTTCGAATCGCGGCTTCGGTGGAGCGCGCGAGCGAGCATCCGCTCGCGGGCGCCGTCGTATTTTCTGCGAATGAAAGAAGGCTGGCCCTCGCCGAAGCGCGCGAGTTTCGAGCGATCGCCGGCAAGGGCGCCGTGGCGCTTGTCGAGGGACACAGAGTGGCGGTCGGCTCTCTTTCTCTATTCGAAGAAGATCTTCTTCGTCTCTCGTCCCCTATTCCTCAAGAGCTTCTCGCCGAAGCGGATGCGGCGCGCGCGAAAGGCCAGACAGTTCTCTTCGTCTCGGTCGACGGGAAGCCAGCCGGATTCCTCGCCGCGGCGGATCCGATCAGGCCCTCCACGCGCGCCGCGATCGCGGGGATGCATGACCTTAAAATTCGTGTAGTGATGCTCACGGGCGACGCGAAGGCGACTGCGGAGGCCGTGGCGCGCGAGCTCGGGATCGACGAGGCCGTCGCGGGCGTGCTTCCGGCTGGGAAGGCCGAGACCGTGACGCGGCTGAAACGCGAGGGCCGGATCGTCGCGATGGCGGGCGATGGCATCAACGACTCGCCCGCGCTGGCCGCGGCCGACGTGGGCATCGCGATGGGGACGGGGACCGACGTGGCCATCCAGAGTGCGGGGATCACGCTCGTCGGCGGCGACCTCTCGGGCCTCCTGCGGGCGCGACACCTGAGCCGCGCGACCATCCGGAACATCCGGCAGAACCTCTTCTTCGCGTTCGCCTACAACTCGCTCGGGATTCCGCTGGCGGCGGGCGTTCTCTACCCGTTCTTCGGCCTTCTCCTCTCTCCGATCATTGCGAGCGCCGCGATGAGCCTGAGCTCCGTCTCCGTCATCGCGAACGCCCTCAGGCTTCGGCGGACCGCCTTGTAGTGGGCCCTTGAAGCCGTTCTCGGCGGCTTCGGGTCGATCGACGAGTCTATTTCAGCGCGGCCGCTCCCGGCGTGGCGCACTGGTTGTCCTGCGCGCTCGTGCCTCCCGAGACGCCGATCGCGCCGACGACTTTCCCGTCCACGACGAGGGGCAGGCCGCCCTCGATCGGCACCGCGCCTGTCATCGTCAGCACGCGCAGGCCTTCTCCGCCGGCGGCGAGCATGTCCTGAAACGCCTTCGTCGGGCGTTTGAACAGCGCCGCCGAACGCGCCTTGTCGACGGCAACGACGGAGCTTGCCGTCTGCGTCCCGTCGATCTTCTCGAAGTAGACGAGGAATCCGGCGGTGTCCGTGATCGCTACCGCCATGGTCCAGCCGTTCCTGTGCGCCTCGGCGAGCGCGGCGGCAGCCGCCTTCTTCGCATTTTCGATGGAGATCGGAGCACCATAGAGGTTAGACATCTTTGGGAGCGCCCTCAAAAACGCTCGGCACGAAGTCTAGAACAGACAGACGAGAGGCGCCACGACCGCGAGAAGAGCCTAGGGTTCTGCTGGTATACCCTGCGATCTATGTCCTCTGGAAAGAGCGGGGACTCGATGACGCTGGGCACGTCCCGGCGTGAGGTGCCGGAGGCGGGGGAGGAAAGCGAGGGCCGGGCCGGCGCCGCGCGGGCGCTCCCGGTCGCGGTGTTCGCCGGCACTGCCGTGCTGCACGTTGTCGTGTGGGCCGCGATTCCGTTCCGTCCAGTCACGATTTACACGGTTGCCGCATCGCTCCGAGTTGCGGACCGACTCGAGTCCTTCCGCGTACCGGATTTCTCCCCCTTCTACTTCCACCTGCACCTTCTGCTCGCACGCACGTGTCTTTCGTACGCGCCGTTTCTCCATGCTGTCGAGATTCTCGCCACGGCCCTGACCGCGGCACTGTTCGCGCGTCTGTGCCTGGAATTCTTCCCGGTTCGCATCGCTGCGGCCGGCAGCCTCCTCTTCGTCCTCAGCCCGGCTCCGCTGCTCCTGTCTCACCTCCTCCTGCCCGAGGTCTGGCGCGTCCTCTTCGATGTTGCGGCGCTCCTCGCGTTCGTCGTCTACCACCGCACGCGCCGGCTGGCGCTCGCGGCGGCGTCGGGTCTCCTTTTCGGGCTCTCGACCGCGACAAGGCCCGTCGCCCTCGTCGGCGCCTTCGCGATCGCGGCCGCGCTCCTCGCGGTAAAAGGGCGCCGCGCGTGGCGGGCCTCGCTCCTCGTCGTCGCCGGCCCCATCCTCTTTCTCGGGCTCGTCGCCGTTCGTAACCGCGCGCTGACGGGCCGGCTCGACCCGACCGTCATGGATCCTGGCGCGGTCTTCTATGGGTCGAACAACCCGGCGAGCCGTGGAACCGTCGTCGACTCGCCGCTTCTCAAAGAGATGGAAGAGTTCGGGCCGAAGGAGCCGGACTGGGCGCACGTCCTCTACAAGAGGTTCGCGGCCGCGGCATTTGGCCGGCCCGTGACCGCGGGCGAGGCGAGCCGGTACTGGGCAGAGAAGGCCGTCGCGTTCCTTCGCCGTCATCCGGGCGAGGCCCTCCGGCTCGCCAGGGAGAAGCTCAGCCTCCTTTGCCGGGCATGGGAGCCGCCGGACTCCATTAACGCCTTCGAGCTCGAGCGTGACCTCCGGGCGGCGCGCGTCCCGCTCGTTCCCTTCTCGTTGCTCGTGTCGCTCGGCGTCGTCGGTCTCTGGACCGAACGCCGCCGGGTCGAGGACGTCCTGCCGTTTCTCGCGTGCGGCGTCGCTTGCGCGGCAAGCATCCTCCTGTTCTACGTGAACACGCGGATGCGGGCGCCTCTCGTACCGTTCGCGGTCTTCTTTGCCTGTGCGGCGCTCGACGCGCTAAGCCGCGCATTCGAGCGCCGCGCGTGGCGCGCGATCGGGGCCGGAACGCTCGCGGTCCTGACCCTGCTCGCGCTCCTTCGGATTCCGACGGATGCCGAGGCGACGCTTCGGCACGGCTTTTTCGCCCAGTACTCCGCCTCGCTCCTGCGCGCCGAAGCCGCGAATCTGAGGAACCAGGGCTCGAGAGAAGCGGCGGCGGCGGTGGTGGCCCGCGCCGTCGCGACCGCTCCGTTCTCCGCGGAGGAGATGACGCTCGCGAACCTGCCGTACCCCCCGGGCGGACCGATCGCGGCGTCGCTCGGGGCCGCACGGGCCGAGGTCGCCGCCGGCGAGACGACACGGGACCGCCTCTTCGACCTCGGGATTCTCCTCTACGAAGGTCGGGACCTCGACGCGGCGCGAGGCGTGTTCACCGCGCTGGAGACGTCGGGCGGACGCTTCGACCGCGGAGGGCGATGCGCGCCAGCGCCTGCTTTCTACCTCGCGAGGATCGTGGAGCTTGGTGGGGGAGAGCGACGGGACGCGGAGCGGCTTTTCCGTTCGGCCCTCCGGGCAGCCCCGGGTGACGCCGCGACGCTCGCGCACCTGAGCGTCCTCCTCGAAGAATCCGGCCGCCCGGGAGAAGCGGCGGCCGTGCGTGAGGAGCTGTTCGCCGAGATGTCCGACGTCGACGCGGCGTTCGCGCTCGGGCGAGCCTGCCTGGAGAGTGGCCGCGGCCGTCAGGCCGCGTTCTGGCACGGCCGCGTCGCGCAGTGGCTTCCGGATTTCCGGCGTGCGCGTCTCTACGCGGCGGCCGCGTCCTTCCGAGCCGGCGACGTCACGAGCGCGATCGCTCACGCGGAAGCGGCGTTTTCGCTCCGGGAGGACCCCGTCGCACTGGAAACGTTCATCCTGCCGGCGTACGAGCAGGCGGCGTGGGACGAGCCCGGCTCCGCCGCCGCGCGCTTTCGTCTCGGCCGCGCATTGCGCCGTTACGGCCGCTTCGCCGAGGCTCGCGAACGAGACCGGGAAGCCCTGCTCCTGGATCCGGCTTTCCAGCGGGCGAGCCGCGAACTCGCGATCCTCGATCGCTGAGGACAGCCTCGTCTCGCAGCGGGGGACAT
>CALAQS010000115.1 GCA_937888435.1 uncultured Acidobacteriota bacterium | reverse complement strand
GAGTCAATCCTGGATCGGCTTCAAGGTGAACTGGCACGGCGCGACGCGATCCTCAAAATCATCTGGCCACGTACCAGCCCGAGCGTCGAGGAGATCGTGGACACCTGCCTCGCGGTCACGCCCTCCGGGCGGGTCCCCGTGTTCTTCCTCGACCATCTACACAAGATGCACACCGACACGGCGCACGATAGGGATCAGACCCCGGCCGTTATGACAAAGGTCGTGGATGCGTGCCTTCGGGTGACGGATCACGGTGGAATCCTGTACGCGATCTCGGAAGTCACGAAGGCGGCGCTCACGCCCGAAGCCGTGCGCACAAACCCCGCGGGCGTCTTCGCAGACACCCGGGCGATCCTGTCGCGCTTTGACTGCGGTTTTGCGACCGTGAAGCTCCCGCCCGTTCCCGGCTCGCGCGAAGTGCTGGCCGAGGTCATCGCCACGGGCAAAAACAGAATGGGCGACGGGTCCCTCGGCTTCGTCAACGTCCTCAACCTCGACACCTGGGGTGTCACGACCCGCGCACTGAACGACGTGGCCGACGAGGCCGACGAGCGCAAGGCCGCCGCCAAGGGTAAAGCGCGGGCGGACCAGATGAAGGCAGACGAGGGCCTCGTCCTGACGTTCATCGCCGGTCATGCCGTAAGTCAGGAAATCGGCTACCAGCGGACCTCTATCGAGATGGATCTCCCGGCAGAACTCGGGCCAGGAGTGATTTCCCGAGACCGGATACGGTTTGCCCTGTCGCGCTTGCGGACCAAAGGGCGAATCGGAGAGCACCCATGGAAGGAACCCGGCAAGCCCGGACCGCTCGCGGATTACGTCCGCATTCTGTCCGAGAAAGAGGCCCATTGATGGCAACCCCGCGGAACCCTGCGGAACCCTGCGGGAACCCTGCGGAACCCTGCGCCGCAGAGTCTCCTAACCCTGCGGGTTTGCACATTCTTATAGGGAATGTGCAACCGCGGGGTAGTTGTCGGGGGTTAGTTGGCTATCAACCCTGCGGCTCCGCAGGGTTCGCCGGGACGACGACTCGGTCAGAGCACCGGCCGGCGGGCTTCCCACCGACAGCGCACCCAGGAGGAGCCGCCTAATGCCACGCGTCTGCACGGGTCAGCCCCTCGATGGCGTCCCTGTCAAGCAGGGAATCCAGGCGGCCTTCACCGACCTTCGGAGGGTCCTTCCCGAGCTCCCCGACGAATCCCTGCCGGACTTCCTGGGAGACCTCGCCCGGCTAGAGGCGGAGGCGAGGCTCAGGCTCAACTCCACGCGGCAGGCAACCGGCCCCGCCCTCGAGGATCGGCTCCTCGGGGTGGAAGACGCGGCCAGCCGTCTCGGCATCTCGACGAGTCAGATGTACCGCACGGCGGACGATTTCCCGTTCACAATCAGGAGCGGGCGGGCCCTCAGGTTCTCGTCCCTCGGGATCAGTAAGTGGATCGAGAAGAGGGCCCGGTGAAGGAGGACGCCACGACTCGACCCTACGCTAAGGGGCGCGTGTTTTCCCGAACGTTCCTGAGCGGCGTCCGCTGGAGCATCGCCTACTGCGCCCCCAAGGATGGGAGAAGCGTCGAGGTCCGCGAGGTGGCGGGGTCAACCCGGGAAGATGCTGAGCGCCTCCTGGCGAAGCGCATGCGCGAGGTGGCTAACGCTCGTTACGGCCTCCGCCGCTTCGAGGGGCCACAGGCGGAGCGGCTGACCCTCAATGACCTTTTGAAAGACGTGGAGCGCGACTACGAGGTCAGGCAGCTTCGCTCCCTGCGGACGGCAAAGGTTCACATGCAGCGGCTCCGGGCCGCGCTCGGTGGCCGGCGCGCCGTCTCGGTTACGAGCGTCGTCGTCCAGCGGTACGTCCTCGCGCGCCGAAAGGAAGGCGCGGCCTCGGCGACCATCGACCGGGAGACTGAGCTTCTCCGCCGCGCGTTCGCGCACGCGAAAGAGACGGGGCGCCTCAGCTTCGCGCCTCACATCCCGAGGCAGGCCCGGGCTCACGAGAATGCTCGGCAAGGCTTCCTCGAGCGGGCCGACTTTGACGCGATCCTCGAAAAGATTGCCGACGAAGATTTCCGGGATTACCTGGAGTGGTTCTGGTGGACTGGGATGCGCCCTGGCGAACTCGCCTCGCTCACGTGGAACGCCTACGACGCGCAGACTAAAACCCTGCGGCTTGCGGCAGAGGACGCGAAGATCGGGCAGGGGAGAGTCGTCCCGGTTATCGGGCCGCTCTCGGCGATCATCGAGCGCCGTGAGGCGAAGCGGATTCCGGCGTGCCGTCTCGTCTTCCATTCAGGCGGCCAGCGGATGACTCGCTCGACGGGTGGTCTCCTGGATCGCCTCTACGACGCATGGAGCAAGGCGTGCGAGGCGACGGGGCAAGCGGGGCTCATTCCATACGATCTCCGCCGCACGGCCGTCCGAAACCTCCGTGCGGCCGGCATCCCTGAGCGCGTCGCAATGGAGATCACCGGCCACAAGACCCGGTCGATGTTCGACCGTTACGGGATCGTCGATGAGCGGGACATGCGGAACGCCTTCGAAGCGGTAGGCGCCTACGTCGCGGGCCTCCCCAAGACTCGAAAGGTGGCGGTTCTCAGGAGGCCGAATTCGGACGTGAATTCGGACGTAGAGAAGAAATGAGAGAGAACGCCAACGAATTCGAGGAAGGCGTGTCCGTTCGACCCCCACACGCTTCCGCCAATCCCTCTACGCCGTGCGGGTGGCGTCTCT
>CALAQS010000114.1 GCA_937888435.1 uncultured Acidobacteriota bacterium | reverse complement strand
CCCGTCTACTTCGACAAGGGCTATTACCTTTCGCCAGGCAAGGGAGGCGACAAGGCCTATCGCCTCCTCGCGAAGGCGATGACGGAAACCGGCCGCTGCGGCCTCGCGAAATACGCGGCGCGCGGCAAGCAGTACCTCGTCGTCGTGCGTCCCGTCACCGGCCACGAGGGCGGGCTCATGATGCAGCAGCTCAACTACGCCGACGAGATCCGCTCTTTCACCGAGGTGGACGTCCCCCCGGGCGAGGTGAAGGACGCCGAGCTGAAGCTCGCGATCATGCTCACGGACCAGATCGCAACGGACGAGTTCCATCCCGAGAACTACAAGGACGAGGTCAAGGAGCGCGTCGAGGCGTTGATCAAGCGGAAGATCGACGGCCAGGAGATCTCCGAGTCGAAGCCCGAGGCGCCGAAGACCCAGGTCATCGACCTGATGGAAGCGCTCAAGGCGAGCCTCGCGGCGCGCGGCGGACGCCGCAAGGAAGCCGCCTCGGCCTCCACAAAGCCGGAGCGCAAGCCCGCCGTTCGGGCGACCCGGGAGGAGCCCGCCGAAAAGCCAAGGCTTCGCGTCGTCGGAAACGGGAAAAAGAACCGTTAAGGGCTACTCCGCTTCCGACGTCGCCTCGCTGCTGAGAGTTTCCATAGGGCAGGTGCGCGCCTACGCGGCGGTGCTGGGAAAAGAGCGCGAGGCCGACGGCTCTTACCGCTTCCGGTTTCGCGACCTCGTCCTCCTGCGAACCGCCAAGGGCCTCGCCGAGGCGAAGGTCCCGGCCGCCACGGTGAAACGCGCGCTGAAGAAGCTGCGCGGCCAGCTTCCCGAAGGGCGGCCGCTGACGGGCGTGCGCATTGCGGCCGACGGCAAGCGCGTCGTCGTGCAGGACGGCTCCGCGGCGTGGAACCCCGAGTCCGGGCAGACGTTGTTCGCCTTCGCCGTGGACGACCTCGCCACTGCCGCGGCCCCTCACGCGAAGCGCGCGGCCGAGGCGGCCCGCCAGGAGGGCGGGAAGCTGAACGCGGACGACTGGTACCTTCTGGGCTGCGACGTGGAGGCTTCCTCCCCCGCCGACGCGCGCGATGCCTACCGGCGCGCGGTCGAGCTCGAGCCGCATCATGCCGACGCGCATGTGAACCTCGGGCGGCTTCTCCACGAGGAGGGCAAGACCGGAGCGGCCGAGGTGCACTACCGCATCGCGCTCACGTCGAAGCCGAAGCACGCGGCTGCCGCGTTCAACCTCGGCGTCGCGCTCGAGGACCGCGGGAAGCTGCGCGAGGCCGCGCAGGCCTACGAGCGCGCACTCGCGTCGGACCCCAACATGGCCGACGCGCATTACAACGTGGCCCTCCTTTACGAGCGAGCCGGAAACAAGGCCGCCGCGATCCGGCACTTCAAGGCCTGCCGGAAGCTGGCCGACCCGCGCTGAGCCGCCCTTCGCGGTACTCTCGCGCGCCGTGCGCTACTTCCTCGAGCAGATCCCCTGGCCGCTCGCGATCCTCGCCGCGCTGACGGCTCAGCGCCTATGATCGGCGTATGCCCGAAGCGTCCCCGTTCGCCTTGCCGGACCTCGTCCACCTGGCGTCCGTCGCGGAACGGCTCGTGGCGGCCGGCCTCCTCGGCGGGTTGATCGGCGCGCAGCGCGAGAAGGTGCACAGCGCCGCGGGGTTCCGAACGCACATCCTCGTCGCGCTCGGCGCCGCGCTCTTCGCCCTCGCGGGCCGCGAGGTCAGCTTCACGTCCGCCGACACGAGCCGCGTCGTCCAGGGGATCATCACCGGGATCGGCTTCCTCGGCGCCGGCACGATCCTGAAACTCGTCGACAAGGCCCAGGTGCACGGCCTGACGACCGCCGCCACGATCTGGGTGACGTCGGGCGTCGGCGTCGCGTCGGCCCTCGCGCCCCTGTGGCTCGCCGGGTTCGCCGCGGTTCTCACGTGGGCAGTCCTCGCCCTCGCGATCCGGCTCGAGGGGCGGCGCAGCTGACTCGGCCCGGCATTCCGAACCAGAAGTTCAGCTCCTTTTGTGGCGAGAAGGGGCGTCACCCGATGAGACCCTCGGCGAGGCCCTTCAGGACCGCGCGGGTTCGGTCGCGGACGCCCATTTTCGAGAGGATGTTCGAGATGTGGTTCTTCACGGTTCCCTCGGAGAGATGGATCGCGTCCGCGATCTCGCGGTTGCTGTATCCCCCCGCCAACAGGCGAAGGACCTCGGTCTCGCGCTCGGTCAACGGATCGGCCTTGTCGAAGCCGTCGTAGTCGCCGCGGATCTTCTCGAGCCCCTTCAGGACGCGGCTCGTCACGGCGGGCTGGAGGTACGTCTCGCCTGCCGCGAGACGCCGGATCGCATCGGTCAGCTGCTCGAGGGTGACGTCCTTCAGGAGGTAGCCGCGCGCGCCGCAGCGGATGCCCTGGAGGAGGAGGGCATCGTCGTCGAACGTCGTCAGGATCAGCGTGGGGAAAAGGCTCTCCGAATCCTTCAGAGCCTGCAACACGTCGAGGCCGCTCATGCCGGGCATGCGCATATCGAGCAGGACGACGTCGGGGCGGAACTGGGGAATGAGCCGGAGGGCCTCCTCGCCGTTCGACGCCTGCGCCGCCACCTCGATGTCGCCCGCCAAGGCAAGGAGGCTTGCGAGGCCTTCGCGGACGAGCGTCTGGTCTTCCACGAGGACGACGCGGATCATCCCGTTCCCTCGCTGGGCTGCGGGATCCGGATCTCCAGCCCGAAGCCGCCGCCCGGCTTCGTGTCGATCAGCATCCGACCCTGGTGCTCGGCGACGCGCTCACCGATGCCCTGCAATCCGTGTCCACGAGGCGGCCTGGCGGCCCCGAGTCCGTCGTCGCGCGCCGAAAAGACGATTTCCCCATTCGAGGTCGCGAGCGAGAGGCTGAGCGTCGGGGCCTTCGAGTGCTTCACGGCGTTCGTCACCGCCTCCTGCGCGATGCGCAGAAGCGCCTCGGCCACCGCGGGGTTCGCGATGCGCACGTCCGGGCCGATCTCGATCCGGATCGCGGGGCTTACGATCCCTTCGGCAAGGGCGCGGAGTGCCGGTACGAGATCGATCGAGTCGTTCTCCCGGAACTGACTGACGACGCCGCGAACATCGGCCAGGAGGAGCCGCGTCAGCGAGCGGGCGCGCTCCACGTCGTCGCGCCCGGGCCCCTCGGTGCGATGCGAGGCGACCTCCAGGGCGAGGCTGAGCGCGGTGAGGTGATGCCCGAGGACGTCGTGCAGGTCGCGCGAGATGCGCGTTCGCTCGGCCAACCGGCTGCTCTCGCCCAGGAGCTCCTGGGTCGAGCGGAGCTCGGCATTCAGACGCGCGAGCTCGATCCGCTGCCTCGACTCCCGCTCGGCGACGTACCCGGTATAGAGCGCGAAGCTCTGGAAGCCGACGTACGCGAGGATGTAGACGACGCCCCCGACCGAGACGTTCCCGTTAAGAAAGATCGCGGCGAGCGCGGCGCTCTGGAGACCAGCCCAAAGGAGCGCGACCCGGATCGGCATGCAGTAGACGAGCTGGGCGGCCACGATGACCAGGAAGATCCCCTCGAAGCCGGTGCGCAGCGAATAGACCATGACGAGCGCCGACACGGTCTCGACGGCGAGAAGAAAGAGCCTCCGCCCGAAGCCCTGGCTGAAGCGGGAGTGTGTCGTCGCCAGGATGTAGGCAATGCCGAAGAGGGCATACGCCACCGCCGAGGCGACCAGGAACGCTCCCGGCCGCGAGCGCAGCTGATCGCGCCAGATCAGGAAGAACGGCAGACCGATCGCGGCCCAGCTGAGCAGGCCGGCCCAGGTCAGCACCCACCGTTGCGGTCGTACCTCGGACATGGGGGAAGTCTAGGCGCCGGCGGCGAGCGGCGCAGTGCCGAAAGTCATGCTCCCGCTCATGACCTCCGGCACAGGGAATCCGGTCGGCGGCGCCCTATGTTTGCCACCGACAGGAGGTCCCCATGAAAAGCCGGATCTGTCACGGAAGGACCTGAACATGCCCCCCCTTCTTCAGGCACAAGAGCTCGTCAAGAGGTACACGAAGGGCGGAGCCGCCGCGGTCTCCGGCATCAGTTTTCAAGTCGAGCGGGGCGAGGTGTTCGGCCTCCTCGGCCCCAACGGCGCGGGCAAGACGACCACGATCTCGATGCTCACGGCCCTCCTGGTTCCGACGAGCGGGACGGCGACGCTGGCCGGCTTCGACGTCGTCCGGCAGCCGCGCGAGGTGAAGAAACGCATCGGGCTCGTGCCGCAGGAGCTTGCCCTCTACCCGACGCTCTCCGCCCGCGACAACCTTCGCTTCTTCGGCAGGCTGAATGGACTCTCGGGCCGGAAGCTGGCAGAGGCGGTGGACCGAAACCTGGCCCGCGTCGGCCTTTCGGATCGGGGGGACGACGCGATCGCGACCTTTTCGGGAGGAATGAAACGCCGCGTGAACATCGCCGCGGGGCTCCTTCACGAGCCCGAGATCCTGTTCCTCGACGAGCCGACGGTGGGCGTCGATCCGCAATCGAGGAACTTCATCCTCGACGGGATCGAGACGCTCAGCCGGGACGGGTTGACCGTGATCTTCTCGACGCACTACATGGAAGAGGCCGAGCGGATCTGCCGCCGCATCGCCGTAGTGGACGAGGGACGCGTCCTCGCGCTCGACACACCAGCCGAGCTGGTCCACAGCCTGGGAGACGGCACCGTGTCGGTGTCCGGCGCCGTCGCTCTGGAGGAGCCGCTCCTGGCCGCGCTGCGCCGCCTGCCTGAGGTCACGTCGGCCGAGCCCCGCGAAGGGGGCGTCCTGATCGCCGCACGCCAGCCGATCCGGATCCTCCCAGCCGTGATCGAGCTGTTCCAGTCCAGCGGACTCCCGATCACGTCTCTCGAATACGCCAAGCCGACCCTCGAGTCGGTCTTCCTGCAGCTCACCGGCAAGCGGCTCCGCAACTGAGCCCGAAAAAGGATGAACATGCTCCAGACCGTTCTCGCCATCACCAGGAAGGACCTGAAGATTCTCTGGAAGGATCCCCGCGGGCTCGGGAGCCTCTTCCTGATGCCGATCATGTTCATCGTCGTGATGACGATGGCCCTCGGCCGGTTGTTCGGACCCGAGAAGCCGGGCGTGCCGAACGTCGTCCAGCACAACGTGCCGGCCTGGGCCCTCTTCGGGCTCTTCTTCATCTCGCAGCAGATTGCGTCGAGCCTCCTGGAGGAAAAGAAGCTCGGGACGTTCCGGCGGCTCCAGGTCGCACCGATCTCGCGGACGGCGCTGCTGCTCGGCAAACTCGTCCCGTTCTTCCTCGTCAACCTTGCGCAGGTCGCCACGATGTTCGCCGTGGGTGTGCTCCTCCTGCCGATGCTGGGCGCGCCGCGGCTGGCGATCGGCTCCCATCCCTTCGCGCTCCTCGCGATCACCGTCGCGGCGTCGCTCTCGGCCAGCGGCCTCGGCCTCCTCATGGCCGCGCTCGCCAAGACGGCGGAGCAGATCGGCGGACTCGGGTCGATGCTCGTCGTCACGATGGCGGCGCTGGGCGGAGTGATGGTCCCGCGGATCGCCATGCCTCGATCCATGCAGACGGTCGGGCTCCTGACGCCCCACGCCTGGGCGCTCACCGCCTATCAGGACGTCCTCGTGCGGGGAGCGGGCCTGGCCACCGTGCTCCCCGCGATCGCCGCGCTCCTGGGCTTCGCATCGCTCTTCTTCGCGGTGGCGCTCGTCCGGTTCCGGTGGGATTAGCCCGGGGATCGTCCTTGACGCATCCGGCCGCGCCGCGCTACAACCGCTCCCACCCTCGAGCGGGTGTAGTTCAGCGGTAGAACGTCAGCTTCCCAAGCTG
>CALAQS010000113.1 GCA_937888435.1 uncultured Acidobacteriota bacterium | reverse complement strand
ATCCCGAGGAGGAGCGTCAGTCCCGCGATCGGGATGTTCCCGACGGCGGAGAGGGTGGCCGCGAGCGTGACGAACCCCCCGCCGGTCACGGCCGCCGCCGTCTTCGAGGTGAGGAGGAGGACGAGGAGGATCTCGAGCCCCTGCCAGACCGTGACGCGCGTGTTCGTCGCCTGCGCGATGAAGACGGTCGCGAGGGTCAAGTAGATGGACGTCCCGGCCAGGTTGAAGGAGTAGCCGAGCGGCACGACGAGGCCCACCACCGGCTTGCTGCAGCCGAGCCGCTCCATCTTCTCCATCAGGAGTGGGAGCACCGTCTCGGACGACGAGGTCCCGAGGACGATCAGGATCTCCTGCCGCAGGTAGCGGAGGAACCGCAGGATCCCGAGGCCGGCCCACCCGAGGACGCCGCCGAAGACGATCAGGACGAACAGCAGACAGGTGGCGTAGAAGGCCGCGATCAGCTTGCCCAGCGAGAGGAGGGTGCCGACGCCGAACTTCCCCACCGTGAACGCCATCGCCCCGAAGGCCCCGAGCGGGGCGACCCGCATGACGATCGCCATGATCCGGAAGAGGAGGCGGGAAAGGTCCTCGACGAACCCGAGGACGACCGCGCCCCCGCCCTTCAGCGCCGCGAGCGCCACCCCGAAGAGGATCGAGAAGAAGACGACCTGGAGGACGTCGTCCTTCACGAAGGCGTCGACGACGTCCTTCGGGATGATGCCGAGGAGGAAATCGGCGGCGTTGAGCGCCTTTCCCGCGCTCGTGTAGCCGGCGATCGCCTTCGTGTCGATGGTCGACGGGTCGACGTTCATCCCGACCCCGGACCGGCCGGCTCGCCCCGCCAGAACCCCGGCGAACAGGGCGAGCGTCGTCAGGGCCTCGAAGACGACGATTCCCTTCAGGCCCACCCGCCCGGACTTCTTCAGTCCGCCCACTTTCGCGATTCCCGTCACGACGGTCGTGAAGATGATCGGCGCGATCAGCATCCTCACGAGCCGGATGAAGCCGTCGCCCAGCGGCTGCAGCGTCAGCCCGACCGAGGGGCGGAGCGCGCCGACGGCCGCCCCGAGGAGCGCGGCAGCGAGGACCTGAACCCAGAGGCTCCGGGCGAGTCCTCTCATCGCGGCTCCCTCAGCGCTCGGCCGCTGCGGCGGTCTCGGGCACCCCCGCCGTCGGCTCCACGTGCCCCGCCTCGTATTCCTCGGCCTCCACGGTGGCCACGTTGTTCAGGACGTCCCGGGCTCTTTGCGTGTCGAACTCCTTCTCCCATTTCGACACGACGACGGTCGCCACTCCGTTCCCGATGAGGTTCGTGATGGCCCGCGCCTCGGACATGAAGCGGTCGACGCCGATGAGGAGCGTCAGGCCTGCCACCGGGATGTTGCCGACGGCCGAAAGGGTTGCCGCCAGCGTGATGAAGCCTCCGCCCGTCACCGCCGCCGCCCCCTTCGAGGTCAGGAGGAGGACCGCCAGGATCTCCAACTCCTGGCCAAAGGTGACGTGCGTGTTCGTCGCCTGCGCGATGAAGAGGGTCGCGAGCGTCAGGTAGATCGACGTCCCGTCGAGGTTGAACGAGTACCCCATCGGCACGACGAGGCCCACGACCGGCTTGCTGCAGCCGAGCTTCTCCATCTTCCGCATCAGCAGCGGGAGCGCTGACTCGGACGAGGAGGTCCCGAGGACGATGAAGATCTCCTCGCGGATGTACCGGAGGAAGCGGAAGATGCCGAGCCCCGCGGCACGCATGACAAGGCCGAGGACGATGAGGACGAAGAGGAGGCTCGTCGCGTAGAAGGATGCCATCAGCTTGCCGAGGGAAAGGAGGCTCGCAATGCCGTACTGCCCGACCGTGAACGCCATCGCCCCGAAGGCGCCGATCGGCGCGACGCGCATCACGATCGCGATGATCCGGAAGAGGACGTTCGAGAGCCCCTCGATGAGGTGCAGAAGACCGATCCCCTGGGTCTTGAGCGCCGCGAGCGCGACACCGCAGAGGATCGAGAAGAAGAGAACCTGGAGGATGTCGCCGCGCGCGAAGGCATCGACGACGTCCTTTGGGATGATGTTGAGCAGGAAGTCGGCCGTGCTCAGGGAATGGCCGGACGACGTGTAGCTTGCGATCGACTTCGTGTCGAGCGTGGCCGGATTGATGTTCATGCCCGCGCCCGGCTGGACCACCTTGCCGACGACGAGCCCGATGGCGAGGGCGACGGTCGTGAGGACCTCGAAATAGACGAGCCCCTTCAGGCCCACGCGTCCAACCTTCTTCAGGTCGCCCATCTTCGCGATTCCGGTCACCACCGTCGTGAAGACGATCGGCGCGATCAGCATCTTCACGAGCTTGATGAACCCCTCTCCCAGCGGCCGCATTGCGGCGCCGAGGGAGGGGTTGAAGTGCCCGAGCAACGCTCCGGCAACTACGGCGACGAGGACCTGCGCGTACAGGCTGTGCGTAAACCTCTTCATGAGGCCTCTCGGCCAGGCTTAGTCCGTCCCCGTTCTTCCTCCGTCATCGGTCGAGCCGTCTTCTTTAACGCCAGCGTATCGCAGTCGCGTCGCCTTCTAGACGCCAAACCCCGCGACTTGAATCGCGGGGTAGGTGTTAACCGCGGACCCTGTCGGGTT
>CALAQS010000112.1 GCA_937888435.1 uncultured Acidobacteriota bacterium | reverse complement strand
ACGAGTCCCAGGAGGAAGAGACGCGTCCGGCGCATGTCGCGACGATACTCCGGCTGCCTGGAAGAGTTTCGACGCGCTCACTCGCGGCGGAAGAAATTCGAGGTCGAGGGTGTGGATCCTCATGCGGTCCTCCGGGGCCAGTCCTTCAGGAAGCCCGCCGCGAGCAAGAGTACGCCGAGGATCGAGAGTGCGGCGCCCGCCTGAAGCGAGCGCGGCCGGTACGTCAGGATCACGTTATGGGCGCCGGCCGGAAGTGGGACCGCGCAGAAAGCTCCGTTGGCCCGGTAGACTGGCGCTTTGGCGCCGTCGACCGTCGCCCGCCAGCCCGGGTCGTACCCTTCCGCGACGAGAAGCCAGGCGGCCGTCGCCGCCGTCACGGCGAGGCGCATCGCGCCCGAGGTCCGCGACTCGAGCTGGACGGACGCGGGCCCGGCGCCACCCGCTGGGGCGTCCGCCGCGTCGACCCAGGGGACCGACGCGGCACGCGGGTCCTTTGCCTCGAGCCGGGGCCAGAATCGCCGGAGGCCCGGGTCAATCTCCGCGGTCCCTGAGGCCCACGCGCGCGGACGAGCCGTCGTCAGCTCGTAGAGGCGGCCGTCCGGAGCGTCGTAGACGAGTCTGAGGTCGAGGCCGGAGCGCACGCGCTCCGCCGGAGAGTCGCGGCGGGGCCCGAGGGGGTCGTCCAGCAGGAACCTCACGTTAGCGAGCTCGAGGACCCGCGGGTTCCTCACGGTGGAGGGATCGACTGTCGAGAAGAGCCCCTCGTAGAAGCCTCCCATCCGGCGGAGGAAGCGCGACTGCTCGAGGTCGTCGAGGGCGTCGTACGAGAGGATGCTTGGGATCCGCTGGGGGAGATTTGTCGCGGGCGGCATGGTGTAGCCGAGTGGGAGCACGCGGTACGCCTCGCGCTGCGCGCCGAGGAAGCGGGTCACCCCGGTCTGAAAGTAGAGGTCCTCCTTCCGCGAAGCGCCGTGGTAGTCGAAGGAGGCGGGCCAGAGGTCGAGCAGGACGACGACGGCCAGGCTCGCCGTGCGCAGGCGGGGGTCGACGCGCCGGACCCCGAGCAACGCCGCCGCGGTCGCGAGAAGACCCGCAGCGCGGAGGAGACCCGGGATTGCCGTGCGTGAGAGGGCGAGAGGGGGCGCCTCCACGGCAACGAGAACGACGACGGCGACGACGAGCGGCCAGCACAGCGCGAACGCGGGCAGGGCGAAGGCCCCCTTCCGCCTGAGCGCCGAGAGCCGGTCGAGGCCGAGGGCCCCGAGCACCACGACACCGAGCGCGGCGAGCGGCAGGAGGCGCTGCATCCGGACCTTGCCGAGGACGGGTAGCGGCGGGAGGACGTAACACAGGAGCACGATCGAGAAGACGACGAGGAGCGGTGCGACGAGCCGCCTTCGTCGATTCGTCGCCAGCGCGACACCGGCCGCGCCGAGGAAAATGGCACCGGCGAATCCCGCGTGGTCGATGAACCCGGTCTCGCCCCAGGCGCTGCGGTCGAGGGGGCGCCCGAAGAACAGGGGCACGACCCACGTGACGAGGCGGGTCGGGGGGAACGGCTGGAAGCGCGCCCCCTGTTCGAGGAGCGCGCGGCTGCGCGAGAGATAGTCGAGGAACGGGACGAGCTGGACGCCAGCCGCGAGCGTGCCCGCGACGCCGCCCGCGAGGAGCCACGCGAAGGCGTGTGCGACCCCGGGCCCCGCGGCGAGGAGCCCGAAAAGGGCGGCCGTCAGTGCGCCGAAGAGCGCGGCTTCGGGCTGCCCCCCGAGATGCACGAGGGCCAGCGCCACGCCGAAGGCGGCGGCCCGGCGCGGACCGGGACGGCGTGCGAGGCGGACGGCCGCCGCGACGAGCCACGGCAGGAGGGCGTTGACGTTCGCGATCGACATCGGCAGGAAGAGGACGAAGGGGAGCGAGTACGCCCACGCGACGGAGCCGAGAGCCGACGAGAGCCGCCGGACGCCCAGCTCCGTCAGGAGGAAGAAGGCTCCGCTGCCGGCGAGGACGAGGCGCGCGACGAGAAGGAGGTTCCAGCCGAGGGTCGCGGGCAGGAGCGCGAGGAGGCTCAGCGGGAACCAGCAGGCCGTCAGCTCGTTCGCGGCGAGTGGAAGCCCGAGCGCCGAGTCGGGGTTCCAGAGCGGCAGCTCCCCGGAGAGGAGCCTCTCGCGGAAGACGAGGAACCAAGGGTAGAACTGCTGCACGACGTCGTTGAGCTCGGAGTTGTGGCTGGGGTGCTGCGGCAGGTATGCGCCCCACGGGTAGACGGCGTGCAGGGTGTCTCCCGGGACGAGGATGCGGCCGGAGAGGAGCGCGGGCGCGAAGAAGACCAAGGCGAGCAGGAGATGCCCGGCTGCCGCAACAGGGAGGTCGCGCCTCCGGACGTCCGACATGGTTTCCCGCGACGATATCAGGCGCCCCGGTCGTCCGGCCCCGTCGCGGTCAAGCCGGCTCGCGCCTCAGTGCGACGCCGCGAACGACACGGCGAGTGCGACCGGAGCCGCTGCTCCCTTCCCTCCCGCCTGCGTCGTCGGTGGCTCCGGCCTCGCGAAGGGGCGCGGCGCGCCCGCCGGCCGGTCGTCGTGCAGGACCATCT
>CALAQS010000111.1 GCA_937888435.1 uncultured Acidobacteriota bacterium | reverse complement strand
GACGCGCTCGTGCGCGAGCTCCGTGCGAAAACGCCCGGCGCCGGCCGCGGAGACGTGCTTTCGAAGGCGCTCGGGGCATATCGGCCTTTCCGGCTTTGGAGGCTCCGTGGAGGGGCTTGATTTATCCTCCCATGATAAATAGACTCTCCGGCTGGAGGTATCCCGCCATGAAAAGCACGAAGTCGAAGGCCCTCACCACCGCCGAGATCCGCAAAGGCATGAAGCGCCTGGAGTCGAGCGCCCTCATGAAGACGGACGATGCCGCGTGGGCTCAAGACCTGACGTGCAATTTCAAGTTGAATGTCGGCCTGCCGATCTCGGAGCTTGAGGCTTATGGGCTTAACCGTGGGACGGCGTGCGTGATCCAGGATCTCGCCGTGGCCCTCATCACGAAACGGCTGACGAAGGAAGAGACTTTCAGGCTCGGGACGTCGCCGGAAGCGATGCAGCTCTTCGAAGCGGAGTGCGACGAGTGGAACGATCCTCGGGGATGGCGCTTTACGAAGAACGCGGCGGTGACGGGATGAGCGCGGCCCTCGCGGCGAAAAGGCTCAACAGGCGCCTCGTCGTAGATCTCTGGACAAGAGGCGCGTGTGACGTAGACGAATTCGAGCTGCTCGACCGTGTCGCGCACGCGGACTGCCGGTACCGATGGAGCGCGGCCGGTCTCCTCCTGGGCGACGTCCTGCTCTCGATTCAGGGCATGTCGGACGACGAGTTGGAGACCTTCATCCGTGGCGCTCATGAGCGGATCGACGCGGCGCGGTACGGTGAGCCAATGGCACCGACGCCCCCGCCGACGAACCTTCTCCAGTTTCGAAGGTCGGAGGCGGGGGCGTGAGCGGGAAGAATCACCGGCCCGGCATGGTCGCTCTCTGCTACGTGGGGGCGTGTGCCGTTTTCACTCTCGTGACCTTTCTTGATCGCGGTGCGCGGTTGCCGTCGGCGCTGGTCTTCCTGACGTTTCTTACGGGTCTCGCGCTCGCGTGGACCCTCGACGTTCTGACCAGGTACGCGGCAGACACAAAACGTACCGCCGTTGCGAACGAGTCCGCCGCGAGGACCGCGATCGAACAGACTCGAAACTTCCAGCGACCACTGATCGTGTTCGAGTTCACTCCTCGTCCGTTTACCGTAGGTGTCGGTTTCGAGCACGCCACCGAAAGCAAGGCGTCGATGGCTTTCCTTTCGCATGCTCTCCGAATGAGAAACATCGGCGGTGGACCCGCCTACGACGTGCGGCTGAAGTCCCGGAGCAAGGGCGCGACTGCTTGGGATATTAGGCGTCCACACATGGAGGTCGGCGCGGATTGGTCGAACGCTGGCATCACGGCGGCGAACCTCGACAAATCCGAGAATGTCTTTCTCCTAATTGAATACAGCGGGCTGGTCGGCCGCTTCCGGTCGACGTATGAACTCAGACCGACGAGCGCGGAGTACGTGATCGAAAGTCTTGTCGTGGCGCCGATTGAACCGGGGGACGACTAGCATGGCAAGCCTGAGGCGCGACCGCCGCGGTAACTGGATCGTCCGGTTCCGAACCGGCGGCCGCGGATAGGAAGGGAGAAACGAAGTATGGCTCAGAGGCGTGCCCAGGTCCTCGGCGGAAAGGGGACCGAAATCTCGTACCGGAACTTTGCGAGACAGCATCCGCCCGGAAAGTGCTACCGGCTCAAGGGCGACAAGGGGGCGAAGGGCCACTACGCGATCAAAACCGTCTCGATCTCGCCGAAGACGGGTGAAGTTTCTAGCCTCACGCTCCTCCACGGGGCCGATTCCTTCGCGCCGGGATTTGCCGTCGGTGGGGCCATGGTCAGCGATCTGGTGCCGTGTGGATGTGGCCTGTGGAGAGAAGCGACTGACGAGGAATGGGAGGATGCCGCGACGGCAATCTCCGAGTACGTGCGCAGGGGAAAGGGAGCGCGCCGAAGGACGAAGACGACTAGGAGACCGAGGAAGAATCCGCGATGAAGCGCCTCCCCGGCTTCCACTTCGACATGAGGAGGAGATTCGATGGGTAAGTTCCGGTTCCGAATCGGCCATGGCGTGTCCACGCTGAAGAAGGGGCCTCCTCTTGAGCTGTGCTGCTCCGGGCGTGTTGCAGAACGCAGAAATACCGAATCTGTGGGGCCGGAATATCGTCTCGAAGGAATAGAGCACTGGCACCTCGAATCACAGGTCTCGCCCGCCGAGCACGGAGAAGATTCCGCCACCGAGAAAGCTAACCAGGCGAACAAGGAGCCGAAGTGAACCTCCCCGGCTTCCGCTTCGACGCGAAGGCGCAGCTCGCGCACTTCGAGGTCGTTCTCCCCGGCGTCCTCGCCTCGAAACGCGGAAAGCGGAAGTTCGCGCGGAGGCGTCGCACCGTCGCCGCGAAGGACGTAATCGAAGCGACGGCGAAGTTTCACGCCTTCCGGAAGGAGATCCTCGAGGCGACTCCGCCTCCGCCCGCGCCGCCGGCGACGTTCGGCGCCTACGTCGCCGAGCACTGGCCGACGATGAAGAAGCGCGTCTCAGAGCGGACGGCGGCACTCGACACGGACACGATCGAGAAGAGGCTCCTCCCGTTCTTCGGAGCACTCGAGCTCGCGAAGATCACGGGCCCCGTCGTTCGAGACTTCGTCGGGACGCTCCGGCGCGACGGCTATGTGACTCGGGGAGGAGAGAAGAAGGCTTTCGCACCGGACACGATCAACATGGCGCTCCGCGCGCTTCGGAAGATCCTGCGCGACGCTGTCGAGCGCGGCGAGCTCGCCACGTACCCGATCCGCGGGAAGCTCCCGCTCGAGAAGACGACGCCGCTCCGCCTCGAGCTCTCTCGCGACGAGCTGCGCGCCTTCGTCGGAGCCTTCGACGACGAGGCCGGCTTCCGCGCCATGATTGCCGAGGAGCACGCGGCCGGCCCCATCCGGATCTCCGATCACTTCGGCGGCAAGCCCCGCGTCTTCGGCGGAGGCCTCACGCGCGACAGCCTGGGCGCCGGCTACTACTTCGAGCGGTTCCGCGCGTCGCGGGTCCTCTTCGTCGTGGCGCTTGAGACGGGCCTCGCGAAGAAGGACCTCCTGGGCCTCCGCTGGGCCTCCGTGGACCTCGAGAACGGATGGGTGCGGGCCACGAGGGGGAAGACGAAGGTCGAGGCTCAGGTCCCGATCTCGGCCGCGTGCCGGGCCGCCCTGAAGGACTGCAAGGAGCGCGACGTCGTCTCGCCCGAGCTCGTGTTCGTGACTGAGGAGGGGCGGCCGTACCCGGCCTCGACGCTCCTCCGGCACTTCACGATCGCGAAACTCCTGGCTGGGATTCGCCGGCGCTTCCGGTTCCACGACCTCCGTCACACGTTCGCATCTCGCCTGGCATCCCGCGGGCAGAGCCTTCAGGTGATCGCGAAGGCCCTCGGGCACACGACGGCGCGCATGGCGGAGCGGTACGCGAGGCCCGACGAGGAGGCGATGCGCGGGATCGCTGCGGCCCTCGATGCCGACTCAAGTGCGCCCGTGAAGTGCGCTTTTGAGATGCCCCCCGGCGCTAAGTTGGAGCGGGTGATGGGGATCGAACCCACGACATTCAGCTTGGGAAGCTGACGTTCTACCGCTGAACTACACCCGCTCGAGGGTGGGAGC
>CALAQS010000110.1 GCA_937888435.1 uncultured Acidobacteriota bacterium | reverse complement strand
CTGACGCCTGGGTCGCGACCTGCAAGAAGAACAGCACTCTTCGCGCCCAGTAGTATCGGCTCAAGCCCCGTCGCGGAAATAAGAAAGCCGCCGTTGCCTTCGCCGCCTCAAGTCTCACCAGCGCCTTCCACCTGCTCAAGCGGGCTATTGTTCGCCTTATCGGCGCTGCGGATACCGTCGCGCGATGACACCGCCTCCGACCGCGACGGCCGTGGAGGTCTCGTGAACGCCGGCTCCTCCCGCGAGTCCTTCGCCCCGATCGGGTCGAACCTTCCCGGCTACGACAACTACTTCCGCCGCGACTTCCGGCGCATCGTCCATGTGCGGAAGGAATCTCCCGGCTTTCGAGCGTGCCCGACTCCAGGATGCACGCGGCCGACGGGTTTCGGGGTGTACGCGACGGTGTTGCGGCCGCAGGCGCTCAGGGCGAGCCGGGCCTAAGGATCTCGCGGACCGGAAACTTGATCCCGTACTTCGCGAGAACCCAGCCGAATACGACGAAAGCAGTCGGCCAGAGCACCTTTAGGATGCCGAGCGCGAGGCGGTTTTTCTCTGTCAGGTAGCCGGCCTCCTCGAGCACGAAAATCGGAGCCCGAAGGATTCCCGCGAGCCAACGTAATGGGTTCAATTTCTCGAGGGCCGCTCGCTTTTCCCGTGCGGTGTATGCACCGATTCCCTGCTCTAGCGCATGGAAGACGAGATCGAAAGCTCTGCCGTAGGCACACGTAACACATCGACAGACCGTCTATTCAGTAGGAGGCGAAGGACGAAAGGCGAACTAGAGCTTCCTGATCTCCGACGATAGGGTTCCGAGAGTTCTCAGCGAGAACACGTCAACCGCCCATCGCCGATCCAGTTTTCGGCGGCGCAGTCTATCTTTCATATTGGCGTCGGTCAGGACGTAACGCGCCACCGGGAGGGCAGTCGCAAGGTGACTCGAGTCGTGTAAGTCGCCTGTCTGGATCGGTTTCAGATCGACCATTAGGTCGGCGAAGATTGAAGCTCCGATTTCATTCTTGGGGATGTGCATGCTGTAGGCGGAGCATAGAAACTCAGCGAATCGCTGCACATCAACTCGGCTACCACCAGCGGCATGCCAAAGGTCGATGTACTCGTTGGCGTCGGCGTCTGAGATCTGGCCTGAGTAGAATCTCAAGGCCAGCGCTCGAAGCTCTCGGCTGAGTGCCTGATGGTAGGTAAGGCCCGAATAGGCCTTCTTGATGTTCGAAAGAGCTATTACGTCGGCCGGCTTTTGTACGCGAGAGAGCACTGCAATTGGGCCGGCAAGGCCAACGGTACTGCGGTGGACGCGGCCCTTCGGACCCTTGGCGACGTCGTCGGGGTTGCAGTCAAAGCGGGCATTCATCGGAATGACGATTTCCATTCCTCCGCTTAGGAACGCTCGCATTCCAACCTCTAGTTCAGCCTTGAAAACGTCATGGCTGTGACGGCATCTAACGCCTCGGGTCAGGGTCAGGGAGGCCTTGGCGATCGCCGCCGAGTCGTTGGACCCGAGGTATTCCTCTCGCTGATTCGTCTCGAAACAGAGGAGTCTCCCCTTGGAGACCTTGTCCTGTGCGACCTTGAAGAACTCGGTAGCTCGGACGTCCCCAGATCCGGGAGAAGCCGCCTCCCTTCCTAACGCGATCAAAACCTGTGTGTCAAGCGCCAGGAGCGGAACGCTCGACGTCTCGACTTTCAACGTCAGTCCGCCTTCAACGAGGACCGTTTTCATCGCTCCCGCACGGCCTCGCTCACAGCGTAACGAGCATCGTCGCGTCCGGGTGAGGTTCGAGCCGAGCGGCAATCTCCGCCACGGCCGCGTAGCGTGGCTCGTCTTCGCCCATCCGAACAAGGCAGCCGCGGCCAGCGAGCTCAAAGGCGCGGCGGGCGCCGCCGATCGTGTCGAAAATATTCACGGCCCGAATCTGAAGACGGGAAAGTTCACGGTTCGTTACCAGTCCTTGACCTCGAAGTGCGCGAGCTGCGCCTTCGCGTCGTAGCGGAAACCGGGAAAGCGCTTCATTTTGCGTTCTCCCACTTCTTCATCGTCGCGTGGTCTGCGAGGTCGACGGAGACGACGC
>CALAQS010000109.1 GCA_937888435.1 uncultured Acidobacteriota bacterium | reverse complement strand
TCAGAAAAGCGGAAAGTGCCGCCACGTCGCTGCTCGGGCACACGAGCGTCTGATAGGTACCGGGGTCGTCGAGCGCCGCGCCCGCCGCCACGACGACGACCTTCGCGAGCGTGGCGCCGACGTCCAGGCCCACCTCTTCGCGAATTGGGGCCATCAGGACCTCTGCGGCGCCGCCGCCGGCAGGTTCAGGGTCGAAAGGATGCGCGACGCGATCTCCCCGTAGCCGTTCGGACCCGGGTGGAAGCGGTCCGACGAGAGGCGGTCCGGCCGCTCGTCGAAGAGGTCGGCGGTCGGCACGACGCTCGCACCGGAGACGGAATAGCTCGCCTCCTCGAGGGTCACGTTCCACTTCAGGAGCGTCTCTTTCGCCGTGCGCTTGTCGAATGTCTCGGGGAACGGGTTGTAGAGGCCGAGCAGGCGAATAGGGGAGGAGCCGTTCGCTTCGCGAACGGCCGAGAGGATTCTTTGAAGGTTGAGAGACGCGGTACGCAGGGCGGGTGCGGTGGGATCGCTCTCGGCGCCTGCGCTCGCCGTCGACATCGTCGGGAGCGAGTGACTCAGGTCGTTGCCGGAGATCGACATGAGGATGAGCTGCGCCTGAGCAATGCGGCGCCGCGCGTCCGGGTCGCCCACTTTTCTAAGCAAATCTCCGGTCTCGGCCCCGTCCACACCGAGGTTGTCCACGGAGACGGTCAGCCCCGCCTTCCGCAGCGCCGCGGCGACGCGCTCCGGGTATCCGCCGCCTCCCGCGACGTCGCCCGCGCCCCGCGTCAAGGAGTCGCCGAGCGCGACGATGCGGAAGGCGCCGTCGGCCGCCGCGGTCGCAAGCGGGACCGCCGGCGTCGTAACGGGAATCGCGGAAGGATCCACGGGCTCGCCGAGGCGGCCCTGCAGCGCCGCAGTGAAACCCGCGGCGAGGACGGCTGCGGTCGCGAGACCGAGCGCGGCGGGGAAGAACCACAGGACGAGGCGGCGGCCGATGAGCGTCACGGGGCGTATCTTGCCGGAAGTACGAACTCCTGGCTTGACGCAGGGCGTACAACATGGTCGTGAGCGCCGCCGACGTCGTCCTCTCCGCCGAAGGGCTCGCGAAGCGCTATGGCGACCGGGAAGTCGTCTCGGACGTGTCCTTCGCGCTCCGCCGCGGCGAGGTGTTTGGTTTTCTCGGGCCGAACGGCGCAGGAAAAACGACGACGATCCGGATGCTCGTCGGCCTCGTAAAGCCCTCGCGGGGTCGCATCGTCATCGACGGGCATGATCTCAGGCAGGAGTTCGAGGCGGCGATGCGCCGCGTGGGCTGCATCGTGGAGACGCCGGACCTCTACAAGTTCCTGACGGGGCGCGAAAACCTCGAGCACTTCGCGCGCATGCTGGGAGACGGGGCGGCGGGGAGGATCGACTCTCTCGCGGCCCTCGTGCACATGGACGGTCGCCTCGACGGCGTCGTGCGCACGTACTCGCTCGGCATGCGCCAGCGCGTCGGCATCGCGCAGGCCCTCCTGTCCGACCCCGCCGTCCTCATCCTCGACGAGCCGACGAACGGCCTCGACCCGGCGGGGATCCGCGAGATGCGCGAGCTCGTGCGGCGGCTCGCCGGTGAGCAAGGCCTCGCGGTCTTCGTATCGAGCCACCTGCTCTCCGAAGTCGAGAAGATGGTGGACCGCATCGCGATCGTCCACCGTGGGCGCACGCTCGCGACGGGGACGCTCGTCGAGCTGACGGACGGCGGCAGGCGCGGGCTCGAGGACCTCTTCCTCGAGCTGACGGGCGGGGAGACGGTGTGATGGGCTTTAGGGAGATCCCGCAATGCCGGTGATGGCGGGGCTCGTCGAGAACGAGTGTTTGAAGATTCTTAGAAGGAAGAGATTCAGGCTCGTCCTCGTGGTCCTGGCTGCGCTCCTGTGTCTCGTCGTGTTCGCCCAGAACCGGCAGCAGCAGAACCAGCGGCGCGATCACCCCGAGCGCGACTGGCGCGCCCAGGTGGAAAAGAGGGCGAGCGATCTGGAGCGTCAGGCCGGTCAGCGCCGGATGCCGGAAAACTGGAAGCGTTGGATGCGTTACGAGTCCGGAAGACTCCGCTATTACCTTTCTAAGAATCTCAATCCGAATGAACTGACAGGACCCGTGTTTACTCGCACTTTCGCGGGTGTCGGGAGCGTGCTCCTGATCCCGCTCCTCATCGCCGTCTTCGGAGCCGACCTCGTCTCGTCGGAGTTCGCGGAGGGCACGATCACGCTGCTCCTCACGCGGCCCGTCGCCCGCTGGAAGGTGCTGCTCTCGAAGGTCGTTGCGATGATGCTTTTCACGACGCTCACGCTCCTCGCGGCGTTCTTTCTGGCCTGGGGCATTTCGGGAGTCGCGTTCGGCTGGTCGGGGTGGGGCGCGCCGATGCTCATGGGCTTTCGGCTCGGCCCGGGCGCGGCGGGTGGCTTCGACCTGACCGGCGTGCGCATGGTCCCGCTGTGGCAGGACACGTTCGCCGCATGGGGCCTCGCCTGGTTCTCGGCCCTCGCGGTCGGCTCGATCACGCTGCTCCTGTCCGTCGTGTTCCGGTCGGTCGCGGCCGCGATGGGCACGATGATGGCGACGCTCGTGGGCGGTACGATCCTCTCGCGCGTGGCTTCCGACTGGGACGGCGCGAAGTGGTTCTTCGTCACGAACCTGCCGCTGCCCGACTTCTACGCCGGCCTGCCGACACCGTTCGAGGGCATGACGCTCGCGTTCTCGGTATGGGTGCTCCTCGCCTGGGCGGCGGCGTCGCTCGCGGCGGCATTCCTGCTGTTCACGCGGCGCGACGTCACCGCGTAGCGCGGCCTAGAATCCGCATCGATGAGCGACTCCTCCGCTTCCCTCGTCCTGAACGCCATGCTCGAGGAATTCGGCGACAACGCCCCGTTCGCGCTCGAGCTCTACGCGCAGTACCGGCTCGAGCCGGCCTCAGTGGGAGAGAACTGGAAGCAGGCGTTCCAGGAGATCGAGGAGCGCGTCCCGCACGCGATGACGGGCCGGATCCTCCGCCCGCTCGAGCTCGTGCCCGAGCTTCCGCCGGCCTCGGCGGCGCCGGCGCCCGCCGCCGCGCCGCCCGGCCCCACGCGCCCTCCCGCTTCCGGGCCGCGCGCCGGCGAGCAGGCGATCGCGATCTCCGGCGGCGCCGCCACGATCGTGAGGAACATGGAGGCGTCGCTCGGCGTTCCGACCGCCGTCACGAACCGCGTCATCCCCGTCAAGACGATGGAGGAGAACCGCCGCATCCTGAACCGGCACCGCGAAGCGCTGGGCCTCTCGAAGGTGTCCTTCACGCACTTCGTCGCGTGGGCGATCGTGCGCGCGCTCGAGAAGCACCCGGGGATGAACGACGCGTTCGGCGAAGCCGGCGGCAAGCCCGCACGAATCCGCAAGGCGGCCGTGAACCTCGGCATCGCGATCGACATCACGAAGAAGGACGGCACGCGGAGCCTCCTCGTCCCGAACGTCAAGAGCGCCGAGAAGCTGTCCTTCGGCGAGTTCCTCGAGGCCTTCGACGGCATGGTCGGGAAGGCGCGGAAGGGAACGATCGAGCTGGACGCGTTCGCCGGCACGTCCATCACGCTCACGAATCCCGGCACGATCGGCACGACGGCGTCGGCGCCGCGCCTCATGCCGGGACAGGGCGCGATCATCGCGACGGGAGCCATGGGCTATCCGGCCGAGTTTCAGGCCATGCCCGAGGAGGCCCTCTCGGCGCTCGGCATCTCGCGCGTGATGAACGTCTCCTCCACGTACGACCACCGCATCATCCAGGGCGCCGAGTCGGGCCAGTTCATTGGCACCCTGCAGGGCCTCCTCCTGGGGGGCGACGGCTTCTACGAGCGCATCTTCTCGGACCTCAAGGTGCCGCACCGGCCGATGCGCTGGGAGAAGGACTCGTCGACGCCGCTCTCGCCGGCCGGCCGCGGCCTCGAGGCCGTGGAGAAGCAGGCGCGCGTCCTGCAGCTCATCAACGCGTATCGCGTGCGCGGCCACCTCGTGGCGGACCTGAACCCGCTCGGCAGCGACTCGGTGCCGTACCATCCCGACCTCGACCCGGCCACGTACGGGTTCACGCTCTGGGATCTCGACCGGCCGTTCATCACGAACGGCCTCGGCGGAAGGGACAAGGCCACGCTGCGCGAGATCCTCGAGGTCCTGCGCCAGACGTACTGCGGAAAGATCGGCGCCGAGTTCATGTACAACCCGGACCCCGCGCAGAAGCAGTGGCTCATCGACCGCATGGAGTCGACGCGCAACCGCTCGCTCCTCTCGGTCGACGACCGGCGGCGCATCCTGAAGAAGCTCGTCGAGGCCGAGAGCTTCGAGAAGTTCCTGCACATGAAGTACGTCGGCCAGAAGCGGTACTCGCTGGAAGGCGGCGAGGCCGCGATCCCGCTCCTCGACCGCCTGCTCGACCGAGCTGCCGAGGCGGACCTCGGAGAGGCCGTCATCGGGATGTCGCACCGCGGGCGGCTCACCGTCCTCACGAACACCGTCGGCAAGCCGGTGGGGAAGGTCTTCGCGGAGTTCGAGGGCGAGGTGGACCCCGAGTCGATTCAGGGCTCGGGCGACGTGAAGTACCACCTCGGCGCGTCCGGCACGCACGTGGCGCCCGGCGGCGCGAAGCTGGGCATCTCGCTCGCCCCGAACCCGAGCCACCTCGAGGCCGTGGATCCCGTCGTCGAGGGCATGGTGCGCGCCAAGCAAACGCACCTCGGGGAGGACCTCACGCACGGCAAGGTCCTGCCCGTCCTCCTGCACGGCGACGCGGCGTTCGCCGGCCAGGGAATCGTGGCCGAGACGATCAACATGTCGCAGCTCCACGGCTACCGCACGGGCGGCACCGTGCACGTCGTCGTGAACAACCAGATCGGTTTCACCACGAACCCCGCCGACGCGCGCTCGTCGCCGTACTGCACGGACGTCGCAAAGATGGTTCAGGCGCCGGTCCTCCACGCGAACGGCGACGACCCCGAGGCCGTCGTCCACGTCGTGGACATCGCGATCGACTACCGCAACACGTTTCGGCGCGACGTCGTGATCGACCTCGTCTGCTATCGCCGCTACGGCCACAACGAGGGGGACGAGCCGAGCTACACGCAGCCCCTGATGTACCAGAAGATCAAGAGCCACACTTCGGTCGCGCGCCTCTACGGCGAGTCGCTCGTCAAGCAGGGGCTTCTCGCCGCGGTGGAGGTGGACGGACTGTGGGCGTCGGAGAAGGCCGGGCTGGAGCGCGCGTACGACGGTGCGCGCGGCACGCCGAAGGCCTCCTTCGTCGACTCGCTCGCCGTGCCCGCCGCGCCGCGCCTCCATCCGGAAGGCGACGCGCGCGCGCGCCTGGCGCGCATCATCCGCGCGGTTTCGACGGTGCCCGAGGGCTTCGAAGTCCACCCGAAGCTGAAGGCCCTCCTGAAAAAGCGCGCCGAGTACGGCAGCGGGAAGCCCGAGATCGACTGGGCCGGCGGCGAAATGCTCGCGTTCGGAATGTTGCTCCTGGGTGGAACGCCCGTGCGACTCTCGGGGCAGGACTCCGGCCGCGGCACGTTCAGCAACCGCCACGCCGTCCTGGCGGACGTCGCGAGCGGCGCGGAGTGGGTCCCGCTCAACACGATCGCGACCGAGCAGGCGCGCTTCGAGGTCATCGACAGCCTGCTTTCCGAGAACGCCGTCATGGGCTTCGAGTTCGGTTACGCCGTGACCGACCCGTCTACGCTCGTCCTGTGGGAAGCGCAGTTCGGCGACTTCGCGAACGGCGCTCAAGTCGTCATCGACCAGTTCATCTCGGGCTCTGAGCAGAAGTGGAATCAGTGCTGCGGCCTCGTGCTGCTGCTGCCGCACGGGCAGGAAGGGCAGGGGCCCGAGCACTCGTCGGCGCGCCTCGAACGCTTTCTCACGCTGTGCGCCGAGGACAACCTGCGCGTCGCGAACGTCTCGACGCCGGCGCAGTACTACCACCTGCTGCTCAGGCAGATGGCGAGCGAAGAGAAGAAACCTCTCATCGTCATGACTCCGAAGAGCCTTCTCCGTCACCCGAAGGCCGTGTCGACGCTGGACGACCTGGCGGACGGAGTTTTCCATTCGGTGCTCGACGATCCGGCGTTCCAATCGGGCGATACCTCTTCCGTAAGGCGCGTCGTGATCGCGAGCGGCAAGCTCGTGTACGACCTCCTCGCGGCGCGGGAGAAGGCGGGGAAGCGCGACGTCGCGATCGTGCGGCTCGAGGAGCTCTACCCGTTCCCGGGCCGCGACCTGGGGCAGGCCCTCTCGGGCTACCCGCAGGATGCGGAGCTGGTGTGGGCGCAGGAAGAGCCCCGCAACATGGGCGGCTGGCGCTTCGTGCGCGAGCAGTTCCTCGACGGCAAGGTCGAGGGACTCGATCCCGCGCGCCCCCTCCGCTACATCGGCCGCCGCGAGCTCGCCAGCCCCGCCCCCGGCTCCCACGGCGCCTTCCAGACCGAGCAGGACGCGCTCGTGGGCGAGGTCATGCGGGTGGGGGGGCGATGAAAAGAGGAGGACCTATGAAAACTTTCTACCGGCTCGTCGTCTTCGGCTGCGCTGCCCTTCTCGCCGCTCTTCCGGTCCTTGCGGCCGACCGGGAGGCCGTCCTCAAAGCCGCGCGCGAGGTCGCGCGGAAGGCGCGCTACGCGACGTTCATCACGATCGGGGAGGACGGCCAACCACAGGCGCGCATCGTGGACGCGCTCGGGCCGGACGAGGATTTCAACGTCTGGGTGGGGACGAATCCGGGCACGCGCAAGGTCGCCGAGATCGCGAAGAACCCGCGCGTGACGCTTGCGTTCTTCGACCCGTCGCTTCCGGCGTTCGTGACACTGCTCGGGAGCGCGAGCGTCGTGACGGATCCGGCCGTCAAGGCGCAGCACTGGAAGGACGGGTGGTCGCCGTTCTTCAAGAACGAGCACCGCGGTGTGGACTTCGCCCTGGTGAAGTTCGTCCCGCGCCGGCTCGAGATCGTGAGCGAGGCGCACGGATTCGCCAACGCTCCGGGGAACTGGCGGCCGGTGTCGGTCGAATTCCCGGCGAGGACGCCGACGCCCTAGTCGCGGCGGCTTCAACGGCGCGCGATACTGTCGCCGCGTGGAGAGCGACATCCTTTCCCCCGTCGAGCAGCAGCACACGCTCGCCGCGGCGCGTCAAGAGGCCGGCGTGGAATCCTCGTTCGTGAGCCTCGGCTCCATCCACGGCCACGACTCGTTTCTCATCGATTACGAGCGCTTCGGTCCGGCGGTGGAGGATTTCCTGAAGGACTGAAAGACCTCAGGGAAGGGACGTCTCGCCGTACATCAGAAAGCGATCCACCCCACGGGCCGCCTTGCGCCCCTCCTCGATCGCCCAGACGACGAGGGACTGGCCGCGCACCATGTCGCCGGCGGCGAAGACGCCCGGGGCGCTCGTCATCTTCTCGCCGTCCGTCACGACGTTCCCGCGGTCGTCGAGCTTCAGCCCCAGGTCGCCGAGGAGCCCCGGCTTCTCGGGGCCCACGAACCCGAGAGCCAAAAGGACGAGCTCGGCCGGGAGGATTCGCTCGGTCCCGGGGATTTCGACGGCGTGAAAGCGTCCTTCGGGATTCTTGTTCCAGTCGAGTTCGACCGTGTGAACCTCGCGGACCCGTCCCTCCGCGTCGCCCACGAACCTCTTCGTTTCGACGGACCAGCGCCGCGGGTCGGCGCCCTGCAGCGCGGCGGCTTCCTCCTGCCCGTAGTCCAGCTTGTAGATCTTCGGCCACTGCGGCCACGGGTTGTCGGGGGCGCGCCTGTCGGGCGGCCGCGGGAGGATCTCGAGCTGAACGAGGCTCTGGGCCTGGTGGCGGAGGGCGGTTCCGACGCAGTCCGTTCCCGTGTCGCCGCCTCCGATCACGACGACGTTCTTTCCCCGCGCGGAGATGAACTCGCCGTCGGCGTGCCCCGAGTCGAGGAGGCTCTTCGTGTTCGCATGGAGGAACTCCATCGCGAGATGGATGCCGGAAAGGCTCCGCCCCTCCACGGGCAGCTCGCGGGCCTGCGCCGCGCCGCAGCAGAGGACGACGGCGTCCCAGTCGGACAGGAGGCTTCCCGACGGGACGTCTCGCCCCACGTCGACGCCTGTCACGAAGCGAACGCCGGCGTCCGCCATCAGCCGGACGCGCCGCTCGACGAGCCGCTTGTCGAGCTTCATGTTCGGGATGCCGTACATGAGAAGGCCCCCGACGCGGTCGGCGCGCTCGAAAACGGTAACCGTATGCCCTGCGTGGTTGAGCTGATCGGCGGCGGCGAGCCCGGCGGGCCCGGACCCGACGATCGCGACCTTCTTGCCCGTGCGGATGGCCGGGACGTCCGGGCGGACCCACCCCTCGTCGAAGGCGCGATCCGCGATGACGCACTCGATCGTCTTGATCGTGACCGGGTCGTCGTTCAGACCGAGGGTGCAAGACCCCTCGCACGGAGCGGGACAGACGCGGCCTGTGAACTCGGGGAAGTTGTTCGTCTGGTGGAGGCGAACGGCCGCCTCCTTCCACTGGCCGCGCCAGACGAGGTCGTTCCAGTCCGGAATCAGGTTGTGCACGGGGCAACCGGAGGCCATTCCCCCGATGAGCTTGCCCGTGTGGCAGAACGGGGTCCCGCAGTCCATGCAGCGCGCGCCCTGCCGGCGGAGCGTCGCCTCGGGAACCGGAGAGTGCCACTCATCCCAGTCCTTGACACGCTCCTCGGGCCGGCGGGAGACAGCGGCCTCGCGGCGGAACTCGAGGAAGCCGGTCGGCTTGCCCATCGTCAGCTCCCGCTCACGCGCACCGGATTCTGGGCGTTCTCCTCGAACGCGGCCATGACGGCCTCCTCCTCGGAGAGGCCGCGCTCGCGCATCCGGGACTGCGACTCGAGGACCCGGCGGTAGTCGTGCGGGAGGACCCGGACGAACTTCGGGAGCCACGCGTTCCACTCCTCCAGGATCCTCCGGGCGACCGAGCTCTGCGTATAAGCCGCGTGCCGTCTCACGAGCTCCTGCAGGATTCCCGCCTCGGCGACCTCCTCGACCGGGCCGAGGCCCACCAGCTCGGTGTTGCAGCGCGTGGCGAAGTCGCCCTTCTCGTCGAGCACCCACGCGACTCCGCCGGACATCCCGGCCCCGAAGTTCCGGCCTGTCCGCCCGAGGACGACGACCTGGCCCCCGGTCATGTACTCGCAGCCGTGGTCGCCTATCGCCTCGACGACAGCCCGAACGCCGCTGTTGCGCACGCAGAAGCGCTCGCCGGCCTCGCCGCGGATGTAGGCCTCGCCGGAGGTCGCGCCGTAGAAAGCCACATTTCCGATGATGATGTTCTCCTCGGGGACGAAGGTGAAGCCGGCCGGCGGGACGACCACGAGCTTGCCGCCCGAAAGTCCCTTGCCGACGTAATCGTTCGCGTCCCCTTCGAGGAGGAGCGTGAGGCCGCGCGGGATGAAGGCTCCGAAGCTCTGCCCCGCGGAGCCCTGGAAGCGCAGACGGATGGTGTCCTCCGGCAGCCCTTCCGCTCCCCACCTCTTCGTGACCTCGCTCCCGAGCATCGTGCCGACGACCCGGTTCCCGTTGCGGATCGGGAGGGTCGCCGTGACGGGCGTCCGGTTTTCGAGGGCGGGCCGGCAAAGCGGAATGAGGGTCGTGGCGTCGAGGGCCTCCTCGAGGCCGTGCTCCTGAGGGATCCGGCAAGTCCGCTTCACGTCCTTCGGGACCGTCGGCTTGAAGAGGATCCGCGAAAAGTCGAGCTTGCGCGCCTTCCAGTGATCTACCGCGCGGCGCATCTCGAGCCGCTCGCTCCGGCCCACCATCTTGTCGAAGGACCGGTATCCGAGATGCGCCATCAGCTCGCGCACCTCCGTGGCGATGAATCGCATGAAGGTGACGACGTGCTCCGGTTCTCCCGTGAACGCCTTCCGGAGCTGGGGGTCCTGCGTCGCCACGCCGACCGGGCACGTGTTCAAGTGGCAGACGCGCATCATGATGCAGCCGAGAGCGATCAGCGGCGCGGTCGAGAAGCCGAACTCCTCGGCGCCGAGGAGGGCCGCGATGACGACGTCGCGCCCCGTCTTGAGCTGGCCGTCCGTTTCGAGAACGACGCGGCTCCGGAGATTGTTGAGGACGAGGACCTGGTGGGTCTCGGCGAGGCCCAGCTCCCATGGGATCCCGGCGTGTTGAATGCTCGTCAGGGGTGAGGCCCCCGTTCCTCCGTCGTGGCCGCTGATGAGGATGACGTCCGCGTGCGCCTTGGCCACCCCGGCCGCGATCGTCCCAACCCCGGCCTCGGCGACGAGCTTCACGCTGATCCGGGCTTCCGGGTTGGCGTTCTTCAGGTCGTGGATCAGCTGCGCGAGATCCTCGATCGAGTAAATGTCGTGATGCGGGGGAGGGGAGATGAGGCCCACGCCCGGCGTGGCGTACCGCACTTTGGCGATCCACGGATAGACCTTGGGGCCCGGGAGCTGGCCTCCCTCGCCCGGCTTGGCCCCCTGGGCGATCTTGATCTGGAGCTCTCTGGCCTTCACGAGGTACTGGCTCGTGACGCCGAACCGCCCGGAGGCGACCTGCTTGATGGCGCTGTTCTTCGAGTCGCCGCCCGCAAGCGGCTCGTATCGGGCGGGGTCCTCGCCTCCTTCGCCCGTGTTGCTCTTGGCGCCGATCCGGTTCATGGCGATGGCGAGCGCCTCGTGCGCCTCCTGGCTGATGGAGCCGTACGACATGGCGCCCGTCTTGAACCGCGCGAGGATCGCCTCGATCGGCTCCACCTCCTCGAGCGGGACGCACCTCGCGAGTGGGCGGAAGTCCATCAGGCCCCGGAGCGTCACCGGGTGCTTCCCCTGCCGGTTGACGAGCTCGCTGTACCGCTTGAAGAGCTTGTAGTCGCCCGTGCGGCAGGCGGTCTGGAGAGAGTGAATCGCCTCGGGTGTGTTGAGGTGGTCCTCGCCGTCCCGGCGGTACTGGTAGCGGCCTCCGGTCCCGAGCGTCGTGTGTTCCACGGGGCGTTTCGGGTAGGCCCACTCGTGTCGCAGAAGCACCTCGCGCGCGATCACGTCGATTCCGATTCCACCGATCCGCGTGGGCGTTCCGGTGAAGTACTCGTCGATGAAGTCCTGCGAGAGCCCGAGCGCCTCGAAGACCTGCGCGCCCTGGTAGCTCTGCACCGTAGAGATCCCCATCTTGGAGATGACCTTCACGATCCCCTTGTTGACGGCCTTGACGTAGCGCTTCTCGGCGTCGTCGGCGCTCCCCGAGATCATCTCCTGGCGGATCTGGTCGTGAATCGTCTCGAACGCGAGGTAGGGGTTAATGGCGCTCGCGCCGTAGCCGATGAGGAGACAGAAGTGGTGCACCTCGCGCGGCTCGCCCGTCTCCAGGACCAGCCCGACGCGCGTCCGTGAGCCCTCCCGGAGGAGATGATGCTGCACCGACGAGAGAGCCAGAAGGGCGGGGATCGGCGCGTCCGTGGCGTCGTGGCCCCGGTCCGAGAGGATCAGGACATTGTGCCCTTCGGCGATCGCCTCGCTGCACCTCCGGCGGAGGTCCTCGATCGCCTTCCTCAGGCCCGCTCCGCCGTCGTGCACCGAAAAGAGCATCGGCAGGGTGATCGACCGGAAGCCTTTCGATCCGGGCCTGCCATCGAGCGCGCGAATCTTTTCCAGCTCGACGTTCAGGAGGACCGGGGTCGGCAGGTCGAAGTGAAGCGCTGCCGTGGGAGTCGGCTCGAGGAGGTTCTCCTCCGGCCCGATCGCCGTGTCCACGGCCATGACGATCGCCTCGCGGTCGGAGTCCACCGGCGGGTTCGTGACCTGAGCGAAGAGCTGCTTGAAGTAGTCGTAGAGGGGCTGGGGACGCTCGGAGAGGACGGCGAGAGGGATGTCGGTCCCCATCGATCCGATCGGCTCGGTCCCCTGCGCCGCCATCGGGTTCACGAGCATCCTCACGTCCTCGAGCGTGTAGCCGAACGTCTCCTGGCGCCTGAGGACGGTCTCGTGATCGGGCTCGATGACGGCCTGGGGATCGGCGAGGTCGCGGAGCCTCACGAGGTGCTCCTCCAGCCAGAGTGCGTACGGCGCGGCCGAAGCGAGCGTGCCCTTGATCTCGTCGTCGGGGATGATCCGCCCTTCTGCGGTGTCGACGAGGAACATCCTCCCGGGCTGCAGGCGCCCCTTGCGAAGGACGCGCTCGGGAGGGATGTCGAGAACGCCCACCTCCGAGGCCATGACGACGAGGCCGTCCTTCGTCGCGACCCAGCGCGCGGGGCGCAGGCCGTTCCGGTCGAGGACCGCGCCGATCCGGATCCCGTCCGTGAAGGCGATCGAGGCCGGACCGTCCCAGGGCTCCAGGAAGCACGAGTGGAACTCGTAGAAAGCCTTCAGCTCCGGGCTCATCGACTCGTGCCGGCTCCATGGCTCGGGGATCATCATCATGAGCGCGTGCGGGAGCGAGCGGCCCGCGAGGAGAAGGAGCTCGAGGACGTTGTCGAACATCGCCGAGTCCGATCCGTCGGTGTCGATGACGGGGAGGACCTTCTTGAGGTCGTCTCCGAACAGCGTCGACGAGAACATCCTCTGCCGGGCCTGCATCCAGTTGACGTTGCCGCGGAGCGTATTGATTTCGCCGTTGTGGGAGATGTACCGGTAGGGGTGGGCGCGAGCCCAGCTCGGGAACGTGTTGGTCGAGAACCGCGAGTGGACCATGGCGAGGCACGCGGTGAGCCCCTCGTCCCTCAGGTCCGGATAAAAGGCCGCGAGCTGGTCGGAGTTCAGCATCCCCTTGTAGACCAGAGTCCTCGCGGAAAGGCTGGCCACGTAGAAGTGCCCGCGCCCGGGTATCGCCGAGCGGCTGACTGCTTTCTCGACGAGCCGGCGGATGACGTAGAGCTTTCTTTCGAACGCGTCGCCCTCGGGGGTCGCACCACCCCGTGCGACGAAGAGCTGCCGGATGACGGGCTGGCTGGCGCGGGCGGTCGGCCCGAGCGTTGCGTCGTCGGTCGGGACGTCGCGCCAGCCGAGGACGGCCTGCCCTTCTTCCCGGACGATCCCTTCGAAGCGCCGCTCGCACGCCTGCCGGCTCGCCGCTTCCTGCGGGAGAAAGACCGATCCGACACCGTAAGCGCCGGGCGCGGGGAGCTCGATTCCGAGGCCGCGACACCTCGCGGCCAGAAAGCCATGCGGTACCTGGGTCAGGAGGCCCGCGCCGTCGCCGGTGTTCTTCTCGCTGCCGGTCGCGCCCCGGTGCTCGAGATTGCAGAGGACCTGCAGCGCCTTCCGGATGAGATCGTGCGAGGCGCGCGCCTTCAGATCGACGACGAATCCGAATCCGCACGCGTCGTGCTCGAAAACCGGGTCGTAGAGACCCTGTCTGGGGGGGAGGTCGGGGCGGGACATCCTACCCCTTTTGACCGGTCGGAATCCTCCGCAAGCTGCCCACCACCCTCACGGCCGCACAGCGGGCCGCTTCGAGCGTGGCACCTCGGAGGATCGTTTTCATCGGGGAATCCTAGCACCGGTGTCCAGCGCGAGAAATCTCCCGGCGGGACGAGTCGCGCGCCCCTTTTTCGTCGCCGGAGGAGAATCCGGTGTCATGAAAGTAGACTCTCAGGGGAAGAAGCCAAATGTCGAGTGAATCGACCCGACCGCCGGCGTCGACATCGGGCGTCGTGGCCCCACCGCCGGTCATCTACGCCGTTCCTTTCGCGGCCGGGCTGCTCATGCAGCATTGGTGGCACCTGCCCATCGTTTCCGGCTGGGCGGCCGTTCCACTCGGCGTCGCGTGCGTGTGCCTCGGCCTCGTGGGCTTTCCCGCGGTCCTCGCCTTCCATCGGGCCCGAACCAGCCCCAATCCTTTCCGTCCGAGCTCGGCCCTCGTCACGACGGGTCCGTTTCGATTCAGCCGGAATCCCATGTACGTCGGGGTTACGCTGCTTTACGTGGGACTCGCGATCTGGGTGAACACCGTGTGGCCTGTTTTTTTCCTGCCCGTGATTCTGATCGTCATGCACTACGGCGTCGTCGTCCGCGAGGAGGCCTACCTCGAGCGCATCTTCGGAGACGAATACCGGCAATACGTGCGGCGCGTCCGGCGCTGGCTCTGAACGCGCGGGCCCGTAGAATGCGTCATTCCATTCGGAGGTGTCGCTTGGGCGTCGAAGTCTCTCCCTCGAAACGGATCTGCCGCCTGCACACGCTGAACGCCCTCGCGGCGCTGGCCGGCGCGTTGCTCCTCGCCGGGCCCTCGGCCGCGCAGGCCCCGGCGGCCGCGGTGGCCGCTCCGGCGCCGTCGCCGCCGCCCGCCATGTACCCAGCGCTGTCGAGCGAGATGCCGGCGAACTTCGTGCCGACGAACGACGGCTTCGATTACGTGAGGCGCGAGGTGATGATCCCGATGCGCGACGGCGTGAAGCTGCACACGGTCATCCTCGTGCCGAAGGCGGCCCTGGGCGCAAAGGCGGCGCCAATCCTCCTCACGCGGACGCCCTACGACGCCGACAAGCTCACGCGCCACTTCGACAGCGCCCACCTTGGCCCGTCGCTCGACGGGTACGACAACCCCGTCGAGACGATCGTCGAGGGCGGCTACATCCGCGTCGTGCAGGACGTGCGCGGCAAGCACGGCTCCGAGGGAGACTACGTGATGAACCGCCCCGTGCACGGGCCGCAGAACCCGACGCCGGTGGACCACGCGACGGACACGTACGACACGATCGACTGGCTCGTGAAGAACGTCCCGGAATCGAACGGCAAAGTCGGCATCCTCGGCATCTCGTACGACGGATTCCTGCCGCTGATGGCGCTCGTGAATCCGCACCCGGCGCTCAAGGTGGCCGTGCCGATGAACCCCATGGTCGACGGCTGGATGGGCGACGACTGGTTCCACAACGGCGCCTTCCGCCAGCTCGGGATGTCGTATTTCTACGATCAGGAAGCGACCCGCAAGTCGGAGAAGAAATGGTGGACGAGCCACTTCGACGACTACGACACGTTCATGGAAGCGGGGTCGGCGGGGGAGCTCGGGCGCCGCCGGGGGCTGGAGCAGGTCGGCATGTGGAAAAAGGTCCTCGCGCATCCGAGCTACGACGCCTTCTGGCGCGATCAGGCAGTCGACAAGGTCCTCGCGGCGTTGCCGCTGAAAGTCCCCGTGATGCTGGTTCACAGCCTGTGGGACCAGGAAGACATCTACGGCGCGCCCGCCGTCTACAAGGCGATCAAGCCTAAGGACAAGGGGCAGGACAAGGTGTTTCTCGTGATGGGGCCCTGGCATCACGGCCAGGAGATCAGGGAAGGAAGCGCGCTCGGCGCGATCAAGTTCGACAGCGACACCTCCCTCACGTTCCGGCGCGAGATCCTGCGTCCTTTCCTCGACCAGTACCTCGTGGACGGCGCGCCGAAGGCGGACATCGCGCCTGTCACGGCGTTCGAGACCGGGACGAACACGTGGCGGCGGCTGCCCGCGTGGCCGGCTGGCTGCGCGAAAGGATGCACGGTGAAGGCGACGCCGCTCTATCTCGCCTCCGGGTCGAAGCTCAGCTTCGCCGCGCCGAAATCCGACGCGTCAGAACAAGCGTTCGACGAATACGTCTCCGATCCCTCGAGGCCCGTGCCCTTCCACGCTCGCCCGATCGTTCCGGAGAGCTTCGACAAGGGTCAGAGCTGGAGGGAGTGGCTCGTGACGGACCAGCGGGAGGCCTCCGGGCGTCCGGACGTCGCCGTGTTCGTGTCGGACGTCCTGGCGGCTCCGCTCAAGATGAGCGGAGAGCCGATCGCGAACCTGGTCGCCTCGACGAGCGGAACGGACTCCGACTGGGTAGTCAAGCTGATCGACGTCTATCCCGACGAAGTGGCGGGTCAGCCGGCGATGGGCGGGTATCAGCTCGCGGTCTCGATGGACATTTTCCGCGGCCGCTATCGCGAGAGCCTCGAGACGCCGAAAGCCATCGCGGCGGACAAACCGCTGCCGTACCGCTTCGCGCTGCCCACGGTGAACCACGTCTTTCTGCCGGGGCACCGGGTGATGGTGCAGGTCCAGTCGAGCTGGTTCCCTCTCTACGACCGCAATCCGCAGTCGTTCGTGCCGAACATTTTCTGGGCGAAGCCGGCGGACTATAGGAAAGCCACACAGCGCATTTACCATGCCCCCGGCCAGGCGAGCTTCATCGAGCTGCCGCTGGTGAGAACGCCCTAGCCGGATCGGCCGTCGACCCAGAGGAGAGGCTCTCATGTTCGTCTGTCAGTGGCATCTCGACATCCCGTTCGGAAAGCAGGCCGAGGCCGTCCGCATCATGACGGCCTGGGGGAAGGAGAAGTTCGCCTCTTCGGAGTTTCGCCTGGCGAAATCGGCGCGCCTCCTCGTCGGCCACATCGGTCCGTCTCCGTCGCACATCGTGGACGAGTACGTGTTCGATACCGTCGCCGACTTCGAGGCGGCTCTCCAAGGCATGAGCGCTCCACAGTTCCGGGCCCACGCCGAAGCCCTAATGCCGTTCATCATTCCGGGCTCTCAACACTGGGAGGTTCTTCGCGTTGTCTCCTGACCCGCTCGTTCAGCGCCCGGGCGGTCGAGTGTTTGAATGACTCCGGCCCTCGCCCGCGGCCCAAATCCTGCTTCGGCCGGGGGAGACTGTCCGGAGGTGCCGTTCTGTCCTCCCAGGGAATCGCTGCACTTCTAATCGCCGCTCTGCTCGCTCAGGGATGCTCGAGCGCGCAGAGGACCGAGAAACGCGCATTTTTCGCGGCGGGCCTCGCGCTCCAGCGGGAAGCGCCCGAGCCGCCGTTCGACGACCTGAGGCTCGAGCTCGAGCTCTACCTGAACGACGAGCTGCAGGACCTGAAAGATCGCGCCAAGCTCCAGGAAGGCAAGGAGCTGGACCTCTACCGGAAGATCGCTCTGATCGGCTCGGGTGTGACGGTCCTCGCGATCTCGTCGGGCACGCTGAACAACCCGGGCAACCGTGGCCTCCAGTACAGCGTCGGCGCCGTGAGCGCGGCCGTCGCGCTCGTGGGTTTCGGGCGCTATCTCGTCCGCTCGGGCGAGATGAAGGAGTGCCGCGAATTCCTGGATCGCGGCGGGCAGGATCTTTCCGCCTGGGGGCGCCTCCACCTCGTGCCCTCGAAGGAAAAAGTGCCTCGCGCGCTCTGGCTCGACTACGTGGACCGCGTTGCCGCCCTTCGCGCCCACGAGTCCTGCCTGCGGATCCGGTAACTCCTAACGGAGCGACTCCATGATCTCGTCGAGCGCCTGACGAGACGGCCGGAGCGCGTCGAGGGGCAGGTTCGTGAGGGGCTCGCCGGTTGTGCCGAGAAGAGCCGAAAGATCTTTCTTAGAGGGGTCGACGTAAAGGATTCCCGTCAGGATCTCCTGCCTGGCATGGCTCTCGTGGATCGCCTTGAGCGCCCTCTCCCTGTCGGTGGGGTCGTAGTCGCGGCCGACACCCCGGAACCTTAGCTGGCTGCCGTCCGGGAACGACACGTCCTTCGTGTCGCCGGCGGGAATCTCCGCGAGCGTCTCCTCGAAAAACGGCACGAAGCCGATTTCGTGGACCGGCGTCTCGTGCTCCTTGGAGTATTTGTAGCTCTTCGTGGAGCCCTCGTGGTCGTTGAAGGTCACGCACGGAGAGATGACGTCGATGACCGAGGTGCCCCTGTGGGCGATCGCCGCCTCGAGGATCGTCTGGAGCTGCTTCATGTCGCCCGAGAACGAGCGCGCCACGAACGTGCCGCCGAGCTCGATCGCGAGCGAGCAGCAGTCAATCGGGATGAAGTCGTTGATGGCGCCGCCTTTCTGCTTCGCGCCGAGGTCCGCGGTGGCGGAGAACTGGCCCTTCGTCAGTCCGTAGACGCCGTTGTCCTCGATGATGTAGACGAGCGGCAGGTTTCGCCTCACGAGGTGGACGAACTGGCCGATGCCGATCGAGGCCGTGTCGCCGTCGCCCGAGACGCCGATCCCGTGAAGCGTCGGGTTCGCGACGAGCGCGCCGGTGGCGGCGGAGGGCATGCGGCCGTGCACGCCGTTGAAGCCCCAGGCGCGGTTCAGGAAGTAGGCCGGCGTCTTCGAGGAGCACCCGATGCCCGAGAACTTCGCGACTTTGTGAGGCTCGACGCCCATCGCGTAGAACGCGTTGATGATCTGTTTCGTGATGACGTCGTGTCCGCAGCCGAGGCAGAGCGTCGACTTGGCGCCCTCATAATCGGCCTTCGGGAGGCCGAGGCGGTTCGTCTTCGGAGCCGGCGAGGCGGCCGGGGCGTTCGGAGTCGCGCTCATGCGTCGAGCCCTCCCTTCTGCGCGTCCGAGCGTCCGGCCCGGGACGCCGGAGCGTCGTTCAGGACTCCGTCGACCACGGTCGTCGCGTCGAGGGGAAGCCCGTTGTACTGGCGGATGGAGACGAAGCGCGTCGCGAGCTCGGGAAGCTCGTCGCGCAGGATCGTGACGAGCTGCCCGTCGCGGTTCTGCTCGACGACGTAGATCCGCTCGTGAAGCCGCATCCAGTTCACCGCTTCGGCCGCGAGCGGGAGGGATCGCAGGCGGCAGTAGTCGAGCGTCACGCCGAAGGTCGTCGCGAGCTTGTCGCGCGCCTCGGTCGTGCCGTAGTGCGAGGTGCCGTAGGCCAGGAGGCCCGCGCGCGCGCCGGGCCGCTCCTGGATCTCGGGCTTCGGCACCATCGTGCGCGCCGTCTCGAACTTCCTCACGAGGCGGTTCACGTTGTTGACGTAATCCTGGGGCTTCTCGGAGTACTGCGCGTTCTCGTCGTGTCCGGAGCCGCGCGTGAGGTACGCAGCGTAGGCGTTCGGGGTGCCGGGGAGCGTCCGGTACGGGATGCCGTCGCCGTCCACGTCCTTGTACCGGCCCCAGGTGTCCTTCACCTTCTCGATGCTCGCGGCGTCGAGCACTTTGCCGCGGTGGAGGGGCTCCGTCGGATACGGAAACGGGTCCGCCATCCAGTTGTTCATGCCGAGGTCGAGGTCCGACATCACGAACACCGGCGTCTGGAGCTGCTCGGCGAGGTCGAAGGCCTGCTGCGCCATCGTGAAGCACTCCTCGGGCGAGGCGGGGAAGAGCAGCGGGTGCTTCGAGTCGCCGTGCGAGCTGAAATAGCAGAGAAGAAGATCGCCCTGCATCGTGCGGGTCGGGAGGCCGGTGGACGGCCCGGTGCGCTGGATGTCGAAGATGACGGCGGGGATCTCGGCGTAGTAGCCGAGCCCGATGTATTCCGACATCAGCGAGATGCCCGGGCCGGACGTGGACGTGAACGACCGCGCGCCAGCCCATCCGGCGCCGAGCACCATGCCGATCGAGGCGATCTCGTCCTCGGCCTGGATGACGGCGACGTTCTTCTTTTTCGTCGCCGGGTCGACGCGCAGGTGGTCGCAGAAGTCGATGAAAGCCTCGCAGAGGGAGGACGACGGCGTGATGGGGTACCACGCGCAGACGGTGGCGCCGCCGAAAACGCAGCCGAGGGCTGACGCCGTGTTCCCCTCGACGATGACCTTTCCCTCCGTCGCGTTCATCCGCTCGACGCGAAACGGGATCTTGACCGGGAAGCTCTTCGCGGCGTACTCGAGGCCCACCTTCACGGCGCTCACGTTGAGGTCCACCGCCTTCGGCTTGCCCTTGAGCTGCTTCGCGACGGCCTTCTCGATCTCCGCGGGCTCGATTCCCATGAGGTCGGCCAGGACGCCCACGTAGATCATGTTCACGATGAGCTTGCGAAGCTTCGCGTGCTCGGGCGCGGACGTGATCTTGACGACGAGCTCCGAGAACGGGACCGCGTAGTAGGTGACGTCGTCGCGCTTCTTCCCTGGGTTCTCGAGCCCGAGCTTCTTCTCGTAGACGACATACGCGCCCGCGCGCACGTCGCGCACGTCGTCGTTCGCCGTCTCGGGATTCATGCAGACGAGCACGTCGAGATCGCGCTTGCGCGCGATGTAGCCATCCCGGTTTGCGCGGATCGTGAACCAGGTGGGCAGGCCCTGGATGTTCGAGGGGAAGAGGTTCTTGCCGGAGACGGGGACGCCCATGCGGAAGATGGACCGCATGAGGACGCTGTTCGCCGTCTGCGAGCCCGACCCGTTGGCCGTGGCGACCTGCAGCGAGAAGTCGTTGGCGACGACCTCTGAAGACGCGCCGGCGCGGGAAGAGGTCTCGGTGAGAACGCTCGACATGCTGGTTTTTCCTCCGGGGCCGCGACCCTCGATGGCCCCGGCGGGCCGCGGCAAGATGAGACGCGATCTTAACTCCGCCCGGGCGCGCATGGAAGAATCGCGGCGTGCGCCGTCCTCGTGTCGGGCGACGACTTCTGCTGGCACGGGACGCGGACCCTCCGAGGCCTCGAGGCAGCGGGGCGGCTCGCGCGCGAGCTGGGCGCCGCGGCGCGCTCGGAGCAATCAGGCCGGACGTCTGAGTAGGTCCAGGAACTCTTCCCTCACTGCTTTCTGGAGGAAGATTCCGCGGAGCGCGGAGGTGACCGTCACGGCGCCCGGTTTCTTGACGCCGCGCATCTCCACGCAGAGGTGCCGTGCCTCGATGACGACCATGACGCCCTGGGGCCTCAGCTCCTCCTCGAGGACGCCCGCGACCTGCTCGGTGAGGCGCTCCTGGATCTGGGGTCGGCGCGCGAAGAACTCGAGCAGACGCGGCAGCTTCGACAGGCCGACGATCTTGTCGTTCGGAATGTAGGCGATGTGCCCGTGCCCGTAAAACGGCACGAAGTGATGGGCGCACATGGAGTAAAAGGGAATCTCCTTCTCCATCACCATCGACGTGTAGTGCTCTTCGTTCGGGAACGTCGTGAGCCTCGGCCGGGTGCCCTCGTCGAGCCCGGAGAAGATGTCGAGGTACATCCTCGCGACGCGCCGGTCCGTGTTGACGAGGTTCGGATCCTGGTCGGGACAGAGCCCGAGGATCCGCATGATCTCCTTCACATGGCCGGCGATCTGGTCGACACGGGGATCGGCGAGATTTCCGTTCTCGAGGATGGCGGCGTGAGGTTCTTCGGTGTCGAGTTCGCTCATGCGGGCATCATACGGGTGGAAGGCGGGGGTGGATGACACACGAAAAGAGGCCCAGGGCGCGGGCGACTCGGATCGTCGCGACGATCGCCTCGAACGCGGAGAGGCCCGGCGCTCTCGCGGCGCTCCTCGACGCGGGCGTGGACGTCGTGCGCCTGAACGGGGCGCACTGCCGCCCCGGCGAAATCGCGCGCCGGGTGGCGCTCGTGCGCCGGCTGTCCCGTTCGCGGCGCGCCCCGACGGGCGTCCTCCTCGACCTCGGGGGCCCGAAGATCCGCCTTGGCACGCTGCCGGGCGGCGCCGTGTCGCTCGCGAGCGGGCGGGCCGTCGAGCTTTTTCCGGGTGTCGCCTCCGCCGGCGAGTCGGGATCGGCCGTGCGCCTCGCGGTGACGTATCCGGCGCTCCTCGTGGACATCGGCCCTGGCGCCGAAGTGCGCCTCGACGACGGGCGGATCCGCCTGCGCGTCAAGAAGCGATTGAAGCGCACGCTCCTCGCGACCGTCGTGGTCGGCGGACGCGTGAAGAGCGGGGCTGGCGTGAACTTCCCCAATTCGGCCCTCTCGGCGCCCGCCCTGACGTGCAAGGACCGGCGGGATCTCGCGGAAGGCCTCGCGGCCGGCGTGGACTTCGTGGGCCTTTCGTTCGTGCGCAGCCCGGCGCACGTCGTCGCGCTCCGGCGGCTCCTCGCGCGCGTGGCGCCCGAGCGCCGCCCCTGGATCGTCTCCAAGATCGAGCGAAAAGAGGCCCTCGCCGTGCTCGACGAGCTCGCCGCCGCCTCGGATGCCCTCATGGTCGCCCGCGGCGACCTCGGCGTCGAGATCGGCCTCGCGAGCGTGCCACGGGCCCAGCGGGAGATCCTCGCTGCGGGCCGGCGCCACGCCGTGCCCGTCATCGTCGCCACGCAGATGCTCGAGTCGATGATCGAGAACCCGACCCCGACGCGCGCCGAGGTCTCGGACGTGGCTGGGGCCGTGCACGACGGCGCGGACGCGGTGATGCTTTCGGGCGAGACGGCGGTCGGAGCGTGGCCCGTCGAGGCCGTCGAGGCGATGGCCGAGATTGCTCGCGCCGCCGAGGTGCCGGAGGCCGGCACCGTGCCGGACGTCGCGTCGCCTCCGCCACCCGGAGATTTCTCCGCGGTCGTGGCGCGCTCGGCCGCAGGAATGGCCCGCGAGGCGCACGCGGCCGCGATGGTCGTCTACACCGAGTCGGGGAGGACGGCGCGCTTCGCGTCGAAGAACCCGCTCTCCATTCCGGTCCTCGCGTTCACATCGCACGAAACGGTCCGGCAGAAGCTAGCGCTCCTCAGGGACGTCACGTCCTTTCGCGTCCCTCAGGCGCGCAGCGTCGAGGCGATGGTCCGCGCCGGAGACGCCGTCCTCTCGCGCCTGCCGGGCCTCGCCGGGGCCGTGGTCGTCGAGATCTCAGGCGCGGCGCCGGCGGCGGGCGCGACGAACACGGTGCGCGTCCGGCGCGTGCCGCGCTGAGTCGCGAGCAGCTCCGAACGCGGATCAAGGGGCGCCCTCGCGAAGATCGCTGGTGATTACTACAGTCCCAGGAGTCAGGGGCCCGGGCGCCATCGAGCGCGCCGTGCTGGGCGCACCGCTGAGGGCTCAACGCAGGAAGATTTCCGCGATCTCCACAGCACGACGACGGCGAGGTAGCTGTTGATAAGTGTCACCCATGTGTCTGGACTAAAGTGTTACCTATGTGCCCGATCGTTCATCAGCGCCTGCTGGCCAGGGCCAACCGCACGCCGAGGCCAACGAAGAGCGCCCCGGTAAATCGCTGAAGCCCGCGACCCGCTTCTGGACGCCGCCGTAGCCAACCGGTAGCCCGACTTGCCAGCAACGCGACTCCGCCGTTTACGAAGAGTCCGGTTGTATTGAACAGCAGACCCAGGACCACGATCTGTACAGCTATGGGACCGCGCGCCGGCGCGAGAAATTGCGGCAGGAACGCAAGGAAGAAGAGTGCGACCTTCGGATTCAGCACGTTGGTCCAGACGCCCTGTAGGAAGACGGCCGTCCGCGAGGCCGCTTTCGCCTGAAGGCGGGCGGCGAGGTCCGCGGGCCAAAAGAGGGCGCGAACTCCGAGAAAGACGAGATAGCCAGCGCCGAGAAATCGGACGGCGTCGTACGCCGAGGGGACGCGAAGGAGGAGCGCGGACAACCCGAACGCCATAGCGGCGATATGGAAGAGGCATCCGACGAAGATGCCGATCGCAGACGCTAGGCCAGCAGCACGACCCTCGCTCGTACTTCGGGCCGCGACATAGAGCATGTCGGGACCAGGCGTGAAGTTCAGAGCGAGGCCAGCCGCCATGAAGAGAAGCGTCATATGAATGCTGGGCATAGCGATGTGCCTCCTGAGGCCGTCTAAGTAGTATTCGGCTGCAGGATGGGGAGATACATCTAGGACTTTCCGGGTGGATCTTCGCGCAAGTGGCTTGATCTGGGTGCAATTTTGTTTCCACTTCTAGGAGCGGCGGTGGAGCAGGCGGGGCAACGGGCGGCGTGGCTGAGCCGCCGTCAGTCGTCGCCGGCGGGTGCTGCCCCGATCGGCGGCGACTTCGGCACGCCGTGCGGCGCGATCTCGAGGTCCTCGCCGTCCATCTCGTCCGGGTCGTAGTCCACGCCGAGATACGCCAGAAGCGTGGGTGCGAGGTCGACCGTGCGCGCCGTGTGGAGCAAGCCGGGCAACACGCCGGGGCCCGCGAACAGGAAGGGGACGACCGTTTCTCTCCGGGAGAGCGAGCCGTGCCCGGCGACGTATCCCTTCGTGAAGCCGTAGCCGTCCTTCGGAGAGACGAAGACGTCGGGAGAACGCGGGGAGTCGAAGAACTCGGGCAGCTGGACGACGAGATCGGGGTACTCCGTCTCCGCCGTCACCTCGAGCCATTCGTCGGCCTCGTGGGCCGAGCCGACGAGCGGCGCGGCGGCCGATCGAGAGTAGCCGAGAGGGTCCTCTCCCTCCAGAACGCGGTAGAGGTAGAGCGACTCGAGGCCGTCGCGATCCTCGCGCACGATCTCGGCCCGGCCTGCGGGACCATAGAGCGCGACCGTTCCCGGAGAGGGGCCGCGCGTGACGACGAGCCTGACCTCGGACGCGCGGGCGAGCGTCGCGGCGAAGAGCGACGCGGCCGGAGTCTTCAGCGGAGTGCTGCTCGCCGGGCGCGCCTTCCTCTTCCGCCGCGGGGCGCGGAACGCGCTCGGCACGTCTTCGAGCGGCCGGTTCGCGGGCAGCCAGATCATGACGCCCCGGTAAGCGCCGACCTCGATCATGGCGTCGCCCACGTCGTAGGCCTTGTCCTTCCGCGTGGCCGGGACGAGAACGCAGTTGCCGAGGCTGCAGTCCGCCTTCGTGGGGTTCGCCCTCAGCACGCGGTTCACGAGCTCGCTCGCGTCTACGAACGTGCCGTAAGAGCTGTTTCCGTGGTCGGCGACGAGGACGAACAGGATCCGTTCGTCGAGATGGCGCCGCTTGAGGCGCCGCAGGAGACGCCCGAACGCTCGGTCGATCGCGGCCATCTCCAAGCGGAACTCCGGACTCTCGGGCCCGCTCACGTGCGCGACCTCGTCGGTGCCGACGAGGTGTCCCCAGACGAGGGGCGGCACGCGTCCCGCCGCCGCGGCGCCGACGTACGCATCGCCCACGTCGTCGAGCGTCTTGCGGTCCAGGAACGACCAATCGTTGCGCGCGTACGAGGCGATGACCGCGATCCGGTTCCGCGCGTAGACCGAGGCGCCCCTCGCGAGAGGAGTCGTCACGGCGACCGTGTCGTTCGGGAGCCGCTCGAAGAGCGTCCGCGCCTCCGGGGCGAGATAGTCGGTCGAAGAGAAGACCCCGAGGATGTTCGTGTGCGCCTCGCGGACCCGGAGCTTCCGGTCGAGCCAGATGTTCGCGGGAATCCCGTGATGGCCGGGGAGAAGGCCCGTCTCGAGGGAGGCGAGGTTGGGATACGTCTCGCTCGGGACCGAGGCGACGGCCGTCTGAACGCCAAGGCCGCGGTCCACGATGCGGGCTTTGAGATTCGGCAGCGCGCCCGTGGAGACGAGGTGCGTGAAGGCCTCGTCGGAAAGGCCGTCGAAGAGAAGGACGCACACGGAGGGCCCCTGATCCGGAGAGATCCGCTCGGCGGCCGTGTGCGCGCGCTGGCGAATCGAACAGGCCGAAGAGCCCGCGAGGAGCGCGCCGAGGGCGAGGCACGCGGCTACCGGGGAGCGAAAGGAGACGGGGAGTCTCACGGCGGAAGGGTACGCGATGGGCCCGCGCGTCCCGCTGCTACCATCCGCGGATGCCACCGTTCCGCGGAGCCGATCTGCACTGCCACTCCACGTTCTCGGACGGCCTCGAGCCTCCGGCGCAGCTCGTGGCCCGCGGTGTCGAGGCCGGCCTTTCGGTGCTCGCGCTCTCGGACCACGACGCAGTTCACGGCCTGCCCGAGTTCGAGGCCGCGGCGAAGGGCACGGGTCTCGTGACCGTGACGGCGAGCGAGCTTTCGACCCGGTGTGACGGCGACGACGTCCACGTGCTCGGCCTTTTTCTCGATCCGGAAGAGCCCGAGCTCGAGGCGCGCCTCGCGGTGTTCCGCGAAGACCGCGACACGCGCGGAGAGGCGATGGTGCAGAAGCTCGGCTCTCTCGGCATGCCGCTCGACCTCGCCGAGATCCGGGCCGTCGTGGCGGAGGGCGCGTTCGGCCGCCCGCATATCGCACGCGCAATGGTCGCGAAGGGTTACGTGAAGAGCCTCGACGAGGCCTTCGAGCGTTTCCTCACGCGGGGAAAGCCGGCTTACGTGCCGAAGCCGAAGTGGACTCTCGAGGAGGCGATCGCCGCCATCCGCAAGGCGGGGGGCCTTTCGGTCATTGCCCATCCGATCTGGTACCGCGACCCGGAGAAGGTCGTCGCCCTCGGGGTCGCGGCGGGGCTCGACGGCCTCGAGGTCATCCATTCGGACCAGGACGGGCAGAAAGAAAACGCGTTCGGCCAGCTCGCCGAGCGGCAAGGCCTGCTGAAGTCGGCCGGCTCGGACTACCACGGCCCGCCGGAAGGCCGGAAGCGCATCGGCGCCTGCCGGCTCGACGAGGAGGGGTGGAACCGGATGGTCGCTGCCGCGTCGCGGCGCCGAACCGAATCCGGCCGCCCGTCGCTGGATCTTTCTCCGCGCTGACGGGCGGCCGGCGCGTCGGATCAGATCCTTCGCCAGTGCCCGTCGAGGTACCGCCATTCGTGCCCGTGGCGGACCCATTGTGCCGGAACCCAGACCTCTTGCGCGCGGCGCGTCTCCCACAGACCGGGCACCCAGACGTGCGTCCCGCCGTCCCATCTCCAGTGGCCGGAGACCCAGAAGACGTCCGACCCGGGCGGCTGCGGCACCGTCTCCACCCTGTACGCCGGCGGAGGCGGCGCCACGACCGCGACGGCGCCCGGCTCCTGGCCGAGCTTCAACCAATGGCCGGGGTGGAAGAACCATTCGGCGCCGCGATGCTCCCAGTGGTCGCGCATCCACACCTCGTTCGGGCGTGACGCCAACCAGCGGCCGCCGGCCCACACGTGCCGGTGGCCGTCCCACCTCCAGTGGCCGGCGACCCAGAAGTGGGCGGCGGAAGGCGGGGCGCCGATGACCTCGACGCGCGGCGGCGGCGGCGGAACGCCGATACGCAGCGTGAGCCTGTCGGCGCGCGCGGCCGAGACGAAGCCGGCCACGACGAGAAGGACGACGAGGAAACGGATGATTCGGGACATCTGCACCTCCATCGAAGAAGAGGACGTCTCGTCCTCGGTCGAAGATTACACGCCCTGGCCTCTCGCGTGAAGGACCTCACTTGCGATAAAACAGGCCTCCCCGATGTCCACCCTCGCTCCCGTCGATTCCGAGGTCCTTCCTGCGCGGCCCGACGCCGAGAGGAGCCTCCTGGGTGCGATCCTCATCGACGGGTCGCTCCTGTCGCGCGTGATGGAGTTCCTCGTGCCGGAGGACTTCGCGAGCGAGGCGCACCGGCTGGTCTACGAGGCGTGTCTGGCGCTCGCCGACCGGCGCGAGGGCGTGGACCTCGTCACGGTGCAGAGCGAGCTCGAGAAGACCGGGCGGCTCGAGCGCGCGGGCGGCGCGGCGGTCCTCTCGTCGCTCGTGGACCGCGTGCCGGACGTCGAGAACGTCGAGAGCTACGCGCGCCTCGTGCGCGAGTCCTCGCTGAGGCGGCTCGTCATCTTCCAGTCGCGCCGCGCGATCCGCGACGCCGTGACGGCCCCGGACGCCGAGACCGTTCTCGAAAACGCGCAGCGCGACCTCGTCGAGATCGCGAAGGGGTCGATCAAGGGCGGCTTCGTGAAGCTTTCGCGTATCGCGGAGAAGAACGAGGAGGAGATCCAGAAGATCCACGGGCGCGGCACGATGCTCACGGGCCTGCCCACCGGCTTCACGAGGCTGAACGCGCTGACGCAGGGCTTCCAGAAGACCGACCTGGTCGTCGTCGCGGCCCGGCCGGGTATGGGCAAGACGGCGTTCGCCCTGAACATCGCGTCGTATCTGACGATCCACCAGAAGTTCGTCGTCGGTTTCTTCTCGCTCGAAATGTCCGCCCAGCAGCTCGGCTTCCGAATTCAGTGCGCCGAGTCGCGCGTGAACCTCCAGCGCCTGCGCGAGGGCCGCCTCTCGAAGGAGGAGAAGAAGGCCCTCTTCTTCTCGACGCAGCAGATGCGCGAAGCGCAGCTCTTCGTGGACGATTCGCCGGCAGCCACGCTCCTCGAGATGCGAGCCCGGGCGCTCCAGCTCAAGCAGCGGCACGGCCTCGACGCGCTTTTCGTGGACTACCTCCAGATCATGGGGTCGCGCGGCAAGGTCGAGAACCGCACGCAGGAGGTCAGCGCGTTCTCGCGCGGCCTCAAGGCTCTCGCCAAGGAGCTCGAGGTTCCCGTCGTTGCGCTCTCACAGCTTTCGCGGCGCACCGAGCAGCGCGGCTCCGAGAAGGAGCCCGTGCTCTCGGACCTTCGCGAGTCGGGCGCCATCGAGCAGGATGCCGATGTCGTCCTCTTCCTGTCGCGGCCCGAGTATTACGACAAGGACACCGAGCAGAAGAACGTCTGCGACGTCATCATCGCCAAACAGCGCAACGGCCCGACCGACCGTTTCACGCTCGGCTGGTCGGGCGAGTACACGCGCTTCTCGGACCTCGCGATGATCAGCGAAGGCCCTGGCCTCTGACCCTCCCCCTCCGTCCCACGCACGCCGTAGTCGATCTCGACGCGCTCGCGTCGAACTACCGGGCGATCGCCCGCTCGCTGCCGAAGAGCTGCGCGCTGATGCCGGTCGTCAAGGCGGACGCCTACGGCCATGGCGCCCGGCACGTGGCGCGGCGCCTCGCGGAGGAAGGCGCGCCGGTCTTCGCGGTCGCGGTCGTGGAGGAGGGTCTCGAGCTGCGCCGGGCGGGCATCACGCAGCCGATTCTCGTCATGGGCTGGATCGGGAAGGACCAGCTTGGCTCCCTCGTGGACGGGGGGCTGACCCCCAACATCCATTCGGTCGAGCAGGCCGAGGAGATGAAGATTTTCTTAGAAGGGGAAGAGGGGAGAGGAGAGCCGCGCGCGCCGCTGCCCGTTCACCTCAAGCTCGACACGGGGATGACGCGGCTCGGAGTGCGCGGGGAAGAGTTGCCGCCCGTCCTCGACCGGCTCGATGCGATGGAGGGGAAGATTTTCCTGGAAGGTGTCTTTCAGAATTTCGCCTCGGCGGAAGAGCCCGGTGGCGCACAAACGGAGACGCAGCTCAGGATTTTCTTAGAAGGTGTGAAGGCAATTCGCGCGGCGGGTCATCAGCCGTCCATAATCCACACCGACAACAGCGCGGCGACGCTCTTGCGGATTTCCTCTTCACCTTCGAAGAAATCTTCTCTTTTCGAAATCTCGCATGTCCGCCCCGGCCTTGCCCTCTATGCGCGGGTCCCCGGTCTCTCCTCCGAGCAAAACGATTCTCTTTCCGACGTCATGTCGTTCGTCTCCGTCGTCGACCAGGTGAAGACCGTCCCGCCCGGGACGCGCGTGGGGTACGGCGGGATGTTCGTCGCGGGGCGGACGACGACGCTCGCGATCGTCCCGGCCGGCTTTGCGGACGGCGTGCCGCGGCACCTCTCCGGGTTGGGACACGTGCTGATCGGGGGCCGCCGCTGTCCGATCGCCGGGCGCGTCTCGATGGACCTCACGGCCGTGGACGTGACGGACCTGCCGGCGCGGCCCGTGCGGGGCGAAGAGGTGGTCTTTTTCGGCCGCCAGGGGGACGCCCGGCTCGGCGTCGACGAGGTCGCTCGCGCGGCCGGCACCGTCGCGTGGGAGATCCTGTGCGGCGTCGGCCCGCGCGTGCCACGTATCATCCTTTCCGGAGGCGAGATCGTGGCGCGGGAGTCGAAGTTTCTGTGAACAAATTTTTCGAGTTCTTCGGGCGCGGGCTCCTGAACGTGATGGAGGGCGTCGGCCGCTTCTTCGTGCTCCTCGGGCTGACGATGCGCGGCGTCGTGACGCCCCCGTTCTCGCCCGTCGCGACGGCGCGCCAGGTTGTGCGCGTGGGTGTGGACTCGGTCCCGGTCGTGCTCCTGACCGCGCTCTTCACGGGAGGCGTCCTCGCGCTTCAGACGTTCAAGGGCTTCCAGCGGTTTCACGCCGAGGGCTACATCGGCTCGGTCGTGGCGCTCTCGATGCTGCGCGAGCTCGGGCCGGTCCTGACGGGTCTCATGGTGACGGGTCGCGCCGGCAGCGCGATGGCGGCCGAGCTCGGTTCGATGCGCGTGACCGAGCAGATCGACGCGCTCATTTCCCTCGCGACCGATCCGGTGCAGTACCTCTTCGTGCCGAGGGTCCTCGCGACCATCCTCGTCGTCCCGATGCTCGTCGTCCTCGCGGACGCGATCGGCATCCTGGGCGGGTACCTCGTCGCCGTGGGGTATCTCGGCGCGAATCCCGTCATTTACATGAACAACACCTTCCAGTACCTCTCGATGGAGGACATGACCTCGGGCCTCATCAAGGCGGCGGCGTTCGGCTTCCTCCTTTCACTCGTCGGCTGCCAGTGCGGGTACGACACGAAGGGCGGCGCCGAGGGCGTGGGCCTTTCGACGACGAAGGCGGTCGTCATGGGTTCCCTCTCCATCCTCATCGCGGACTTCTTCCTGACGAAGGTGCTGTTCTGAGCGCCGCCAGAGACGCGTCGCCGGCCGTGAAGCTCACGAAGGTCACGAAGAGCTTCGGGACGAAAACCGTGCTCTCCGGGCTCGACCTGACCGTCACGAGGGGCGAGTCGCTCGTCCTCGTCGGGCAGTCGGGGATCGGGAAGAGCGTCCTCCTGAAACACGTCATCGGGCTCCTGAAACCCGATTCGGGCACCGTCGAGATCGACGGGGAAGACCTGTGGAAGGTGTCGGCCAAGGACCGCGACCGCCTGCGGCGGAAGTTCGGAATGTCGTTCCAGGAAGGCGCGCTCTTCGACTCGATGAGCGTGGGCGAGAACATCGCCTTTCCGCTCACGCGCCACACGAAGAAGTCGAAGAAGGAGATCGCCGATCGCGTGGCGGAGTGCCTCGAGCTCGTGCGCCTGCCCGGCATCGAGGAAAAGCGCCCTTCCGAGCTCTCGGGAGGGATGCGGCGGCGGGTGGGCTTTGCGCGGGCGATCGCGCTGCAGCCCGAGATTCTCCTCTTCGACGAACCCACGACCGGCCTCGACCCGATCACGACGGACGTCGTCGTGAAGGTGATCGAGGAAATGCGCGCCCGGCTCAAGCCGTCGGCGATCACGATCACCCACGACCTCAAGGTCGTCTTCGGAGTCGCGGACCGCGTGGGACTGCTCTCGGGAGGAAAGATTCTCGTGGACATGACCCCGAAGGAGTTCGAACAGTCGAAGGATCCGCGCGTCGCGGCCTTCGTGACCGGTGACAGCGAGCTCGCGCCTCCGGAGACCGAGCCCGAACGGCGCCCGGCGGCTGCGTCCGCCGAGGCGCATCCATGAGGGAGACCGCATGACGACCACCGCGAAAATCGGAGCGTTCTTCGTCGTCGTTCTCCTCGCCCTGGGCGTCCTCATCCTGAAGATCGAGGACATCCATTTCGGGAAGAAGGCGCGGACGAACTCCGCGGACGCGCACTTCAAGGACGTGGCGGGCCTCGACGACAAGTCCGCCGTGCGGATCGCGGGCGTGCGCGTCGGCAAGGTGGACGGCATCTCCCTCCGGCCGGACGGCACCGCGTTGGCCCACCTCGCTCTCGACCCGAGCGTCGAGCTCCACCAGGGCGCGATCGCGCAGGTGAGATCCCTCGGCATGCTCGGCGACAAGTACGTCGAGCTGAGCGCGGGCGACCCGGCGGCCCCACGCCTTCCGAATGGAGCCCTTCTCGAGGGGTCCTCGGGGACGGGATTCGACGACATCACGAAGCTCGCGGCCGACATCGGAAAGGACCTCAAAGAGGTCTCGAGCGCGATGGCGGGCTCTTTCGGCGGCCCGAAAGGCGAGGACAAGCTGAACCGGATCGTCGACAACCTCGGCCGCCTCGCCGAATCCCTGCGCGACCTCGCCGACGCGAACCGCGGCAACGTCGACGCCATGCTCGCAAACCTCCGGGCGCTCTCGGCCCAGTTGCTGGAGACCGTGGCCCGGGTGGACCGGATGCTCGACGAGAACCGGGCGGGCGTGAAGTCGACGGTTTCGAACATGGACGACGTCACGGCGAAGCTCAAGACGACCGCCGACAGCCTGAACTCCATCACGGGCAAGATCGACACGGGGCAGGGCACGATCGGAAAGCTCCTGAACGACGACGAGACGCACAAGAACATCAACGACGCGCTCAAGTCGGTGAAGGAGGGGGTCGAACAGCTCTCGGGCACTCTCGGGCGTATCAACCGCCTGCAGCTCGACATCGGATTCCGCACAGAGTTCGCGTCGCGGCTCCGCAACGAAAAGTACTACTTCACGCTCGACGCGATCCCCCGGGAGGGGAAGTTCTACCGGCTCGAGATCGGCGCGCTTCCGAACGGCAAGCGGGAGGACATTCTCGAGTCCTCGACCGTCACGTTTCCCGACGGCAGCCAGCAGACGATCGCGACGACGGGGCAGCGCTATCTCGACCAGTTCGTCCTGTCGCTTCAGCTCGGCTACAAGCTCAAGAACACGATCCTGAGGGCCGGAATCATCGAGTCGCGCGGCGGCGCCGCGATCGAGCAGACGTTCAAGGCCGACACGTTCCGCGTCGGCGGCGAGATCTGGGACTTCACGAGGCCGGATCTGAACGGGCATCTCAAGCTCTACACCCGCTGGAACGCGAGCCCGAACCTCTACGTGACGGGCGGCGTGGACGACCTCCTGAATCCAGGCCTGAGATCGCCGTTCCTCGGCGCGGGCATCCGCTGGAAGGACGAGGACCTCAAGGCTCTGTTCGGCAGCATCCCGATTCCGAAATAGTCGTGGTTCGAAAAGCCGCGACGGTCTTCTCGTGCACGGCCTGCGGGGCCCAGAGTCCGCAGTGGATGGGTCGCTGCCCCGAGTGCGGCGCGTGGAGCACGCTCGTGGAGGAACGCGCGGCCGAGGCGCCTCCTCGCGGCGGAGCGATCGTGCCGTCCGGCTCCGCGCCCGTCCGTCTGTCCGACGTGGCGGCCGCGGCGGTCCCGCGCATCCCCACGGGCATCGCCGACATGGACCGCGTCCTCGGCGGCGGCCTCGTCCCGGGCTCGGTCGTCCTCGTGGGCGGAGAGCCCGGCATCGGCAAGTCGACGCTTCTCCTGCAGGTCGCCGCACGCCTCTCGGAACGAGTCGGGTCCGTCCTCTACGTCAGCGCGGAGGAGTCCGCGCGGCAGGTCAGGATGCGGGCCGACCGGCTCGACGTCTCGGCGCCGGGACTCTTCCTCCTTCCCGAGACCTCGCTCGAGGCGATCCTCGAGGCCGTGAAGGCCGGGACGTTCGGCGCGATCGTCGTGGACTCGATCCAGACGATCGCCTCGGCGGACGCGCCCGCGGCCGCGGGCTCGGTCACGCAGGTGCGGGCCTGCGCGGGCCGCCTTCTGGCGCTCGCGAAGACGACCGGCGTGCCGGTCCTTCTCATCGGCCACGTCACGAAGGACGGGACGCTCGCCGGCCCGAAGACGCTCGAGCACCTCGTGGACGCGGTTCTGTCGTTCGAGGGCGAGCGCTTCCACGCGCACCGCGTCGTGCGCGCCCTGAAGAACCGGTTCGGCCCCGTGCACGAGCTCGGGATCTTCGAGATGACGGGCGCCGGCCTCATCGAGGTCGCGAATCCGTCCGCGCTCTACCTCGGAAGCGGCGCGGGAGGGCGGCCCGGCTCGGTCGTGCTCGCCGGCGTCGAGGGGACGCGGCCGCTGCTCCTGGAAGTCCAGGCCCTCACCGTCGAAGCGAAGTACGGAAGCCCGCGCCGCACCGCGATCGGCTTCGACGGGACGCGCCTCGCGCTCCTCCTCGCGGTTCTCGAGAGACACGGCGGAATGTCGCTGTCCTCGCACGACGTGTTCCTGAACGTCGCGGGCGGCGCCGAGAGCGCCGAGCCGGCCGCCGACCTCGCCGTCTGCTCCGCCGTTGCGGGCAGCTTCCGCGGGCGGGCTCTGCCGGCGGGGACCGCCGTCTTCGGCGAGGTGGGCCTCCTCGGGGAGGTGCGGGCGGTTTCGGACGCGGCGCTCAGGCTGAAGGAAGCGGTGTCGCTGGGCTTCCACTCGGCCCTGATCCCCGCCGGCAACGCGGGGGAGGCGGCCGCGTTCCCGGACCTCTCGGTCGTCCCCCTCCGGAGCGTCGAGGAGCTTCTCGAGAGAAGCTGAGCGTCAGACCGGCCGGCCGCCGGCCGCTGATCCGGTTGCATCATGGTCGCGCGGGGCGGCACATGTGAACGTGTCGCCCGGGAGAGGCCGATGACGAAGCAGCTGGACCTGACGAAGCTCGATCTCATGGACGCGCTCGATCTCGCCATCCTCATCGAGCAGGAAGCCATGGAGCGCTATGAAGAGCTCACGGCCGTGATGCGCGAGCATCGCACCGAGGAAGCCGCGTCCTTCTTTCACTTCATGGCGAAGGCCGAGGCCAAGCACGGCGCCGACCTGCTCACCGAGCGGTCGAAGCTCTTCGGACGGGCCGCGCGCCGCGTCGACCGTTCGCTCCTCTGGGACGTCGAGGCTCCCGGCTACGAGACCGTCCACGATTTCATGACGCTGCGCGAGGCCCTGAAGGTGGCGATGGATGCCGAGGTGAAGGCGTACGACTATTTCGACCGGGCCCTGAAGCTCCCGCTGGCTCCTGCGGTGAAGAAGCTTTTCGAGGAGCTTCGGGAGGACGAGATCGCCCATCAGGACATGGTCAAGAAGGAGCTCGCGAAGGCTCCACCGGACGAAGCCGCGAACCCCGAGGACTTCGCCGACGAGCCCGTCGCCCAGTAGGCTTCAGCCCTCGAACGGCGTTCCCGTCAGCTTCTCGAACGCCTCGACGTAGCGCGCGCGAGTGCCCGCGACGACGTCGGGGGGCAGGACGGGCGCCGGCGGCGTCTTGTTCCAGCCGGTCTTCTCGAGGAAGTCGCGCACGAACTGCTTGTCATAGGAGGGCGGCGAGCTTCCACTCTTCCACGTGTCCTTCGGCCAGAAGCGGGACGAGTCGGGCGTGAGCGCCTCGTCGATCCAGACGACCCGGCCCGCCTCGTCGAGACCGAACTCGAACTTCGTGTCCGCGACGAGGATGCCGCGCGACTCGGCGTACCCCGCGGCGCCGCGGTAGAGCGCGAGCGTGAGGTCGCGGAGGCGGCCCGCGAGTTGCTCACCCACGGCGGCCGCGACCGCGGCAAACGGAACGTTCTCGTCGTGGCCCGTCTCGGCCTTCGTCGCCGGCGTGAAGATCGGCTCGGGGAGGCGATCTGCCTCGTGGAGCCCCGCGGGAAGGCGCTGGCCACAAACGGCGCCGGTCTTCCGGTAGTCCTTCCAGCCCGAGCCGGCGAGGTACCCGCGGGCGACGCACTCGAAAGGCACGACGCGGCACTTCTTCGCGAGCACGGCGCGCCCGGCGAGGAGCGAGCGCGAGGAGGCGAGAGGCTCGGGGAAGCGCGCGGCGTCGGTCTCGAGGATGTGGTTCGGGACGACTTCCGCGAACTTCCGAAACCAGAAATTCGAGAGCCCCGTCAGGATCTTTCCTTTCTCGGGAATTCCCGGGCTGAGGACGGCGTCGAACGCGGAGATGCGGTCCGTTGCGACGAGGAGCACACGGTCTCCTAGGTCGTAAACGTCGCGCACCTTGCCGCGGCGCGGAGGCGGCAGACCGGGCAGGAGGGTTTCGAGGACAAGGTCAGCCATCGTGCGATTGTAACGGTACGCGCCGCGCTAGACTTCGCTCTCTTACCGGCTTCGGCCCAATCGGAGGTTCAGTTGCTCAAGATCTCGATCCAAAGCGGCAAAGCGCGCGCCCCGCGCGCGGACGCCCACATCGTCTTCGCGGCCGGCGCTGGAAGGAAGGAAGCCCTCGTGTCGCTTCCCGCCGACCTGCGCGCCCGTGTCGCCGCCTCCGGGCCCGCCGCGCCCGCGGCGGACGGCGCGTTCTTCACGCTTCCGCTCGGAGAGCGCGGGCAGGCGGCGCGCCTGTACGTTTTCGGTGCTGGCAAGGAGACCGAAATCTCGCCGCGCAAGGCGCGCGGCCTGCTGCGGGTCGCCGCGAAGACCCTGAACCGGAGCGGCGAGTCGTCGGCCATCCTCGATTTTCCGCTCACGCTCAAGCGGATGGACGCGAAAGAGACGCGGGACTTCCTCTTGCGGTCGCTCTTCCTCGCCGACTACGCCTTTCCCCGCTACAAGTCGGCCGACGCGGAGAAGACGCCGCTCGCCGCGATCACCGTGCAGCCCCGCGGCGCGTTCGCGGGCGTCGAGGCCCGCGAAGTCGAGGAAGCGCGCGCTTTCGCGCGCGTGGCCCGCCTCGTGCGCGACCTCGGCAACACGCCGTCGAACGACATGCTTCCGCGCGATTTCGCGGACCGCGTTCGAAAGGAAGCGAAGGCCCGCGGCGTGAAGGTGACGATCCTCGACAAGAAGGCGATCCGGAAGGAAAGGATGGGCGGCCTGCTCGCGGTGAATCGCGGCGCCGCCGAGGAGCCGCGCGTCGTCGTGCTCGAGTACAGGGGCGGCCGAAAGGGCGATGCTCCCGTGGCGCTCGTCGGAAAGGGCGTCACGTTCGATTCCGGCGGGATCTCGATCAAACCCGCGGACAAGATGGGCGACATGAAGTGGGACATGATGGGCGCGGCCACGGCGATGGGCGCCGTCCTGGCCGCCGCGGACCTTCGCCTCGACGTCAACCTCGTCGGAATCGCGGCGCTCACCGAGAACCTGCCCTCGGGCTCGTCGTACAAGCCGGGCGACATCGTGCGATTCCGCAACGGCAAGACGGCCGAGATCGACAACACGGATGCCGAGGGCCGCGTCATTCTCGCGGACGCGCTCGACTACGCGGCCGAATGGAAGCCCGCGGTCATCCTGGATTACGCGACGCTCACGGGCGCGGCTCTCGTGGCGCTCGGGCTCGAGGCGGCGATCGTGTTCACGGACGACGACGCCCTCGCGAAGGAGCTCGTGAAGGCGGGGGAGCGGACGGACGAGCGCCTCTGGCGCCTCCCGATGTGGGAGGAGTACCGCGAGAACATCCGCTCCGACTGGGCGGACATGAAGAACACGGGCGGCCGGTGGGGCGGCTCGATCAACGGCGCGATGTTCCTCAAGGAGTTCGTCGACCCGAAGAGGCCATGGGCGCATCTCGACATCGCGGGCACGGCCTATTACGACCCCGATCACGCCGGCTATCCCGTCGGGGCGACCTCCTTCGGGCTGGGCCTCACGCTGCGCTGGCTGAGAGACAGGCTCGGGCCGAAAAAGAAGGGAACGCGTGGCGACTGAGGTCAAGCCGCCCGATCCATGCTGACCTCGCTGCGCGTCCGCGACCTCGCAGTCCTCGAGGACGTCGAGGTGGCGTTCGGAGAAGGCCTCACCGTCCTGACGGGAGAGACGGGCGCCGGCAAATCGCTCGTCGTGGACGCCGTGATGCTGCTCGCGGGAGGGCGGGCGGATCCCGCGCTCGTGAGGGCGGGAGCCGAGCGGCTCGTCGTCGAGGGCGCGTTCGACTGCGACGACGCCGAGGCACGGCGCTCTCTCGTCGAGGCGGGCCTCCTCGAAGAAGGCGGCGCGGGCCCTTTCGAGGTCGTCGTGCGGCGCGAGGTCGCGGCGGGCGGCAAGGGCCGGCTCCTCGTGAACGGCTCTCCGGCGGCTCTGAAGACCCTGCAGGAGATCGCGCCGCGTCTCCTCGTGCTCTATGGGCAGGCGGAGGCGCGAGACCTCCTCGACCCCGACGCGCCTCGCCAGCTCCTCGACCGGTTCGCTGGCCTCGGGGAGAGGGCGGCGGAGGGGGCCGCGCTCTTTCGCGAGTTCCTCGGCACCGAGCGCGACCTCGCGCGCCTTCACGAGGCGGCGAAGGACCGCGTTCAAAGGCTCGAGCTGCTCGATTTCCAGATTGGAGAGATCGACAAGGTGGAGCCGAAAGAAGGAGAAGACGAGGAGATTTCTTCTGAAAGGAAGAGATTGGCGAGCGTCGAGCGGATCGGCAAGCTTCTCTCGGAGGCGTCCCTCGCGCTGGAGGACGACGAGCGTGGCGCCCTGAGGGCTGCCGTCGCGGCGCGCTCGGCCCTTCATTCACTCGAAGAAATCGAGTCTTCGTACGCCGCCCGAAGCGCAACCCTCGCCGATGCGATCGAGCGGCTCAAGGAGGTGGCCTTCGAGACCTCCCGCGATCTGGAGAGCCTCGAGGCGGATCCCGCGCGGGCCGCGTTCGTGGCCGAACGGCTCGACGCCCTCGCGAAGCTCAAGCGCAAGTACGGCGCGACACTCGCCGAGGTGATCGCGCGGCGGGCGGCGCTCGGAAACGAGCGCGACGAGCTTCGCGATCTCGAAAGCGCCGTGAAAAAGGCCGAAGGTGCGTCGGAGAAGGCCTTTTCCGCCTATCGCCGCGCCGCGCTCGAGCTGTCGGCGGCCCGCGAGGCGGCCGCGCCGCGCCTCGGCCGCGCCGTGGAGGCGCATCTGCGCGACCTCGCGTTCCTCAAGTCTTCGTTTTCGGCTCTCGTGACGCGCCGAGAGGAGGGTGGGAGCCGTTTCGCGGCGGGAGGCAGCCACGTCTCTTTCGGGGCGCACGGTATCGACCAGATGGGATTTGCCTTCGCGCCGAACCCCGGAGAGCCAGCGCGGCCACTCCAGAAGATCGCGTCGGGTGGGGAGCTCTCCCGCGTCCAGCTCGCGCTCGCCGCGGCGCTTGCCGCCGAGGAGCCGGGCTCCGAGGAAGGGGCGGCGACCCGGCGTCGCGGCGGCCCCGTCCGGACCTTCGTCTTCGACGAGGTGGACGCGGGCGTCTCAGGCGCGACGGCGGAGGCCGTGGGCCGGAAGCTGCGCGGCCTCGCGGCGAAGGAGCAGATCCTCGTCGTCACGCATCTCGCGCAGGTCGCGGCAGCCGGCGAATGCCACTTCTCGGTCTCGAAGGAGGCGGCGAAAGGGCGGACGCGCACGCGCGTGGAGGCGCTCGATGGGGCCGGGCGCGTGGAGGCGGTCGCGGCGCTTCTTGCGGGGGCATCCGTGGGGGAAGCGGCGCGCGCCCAGGCGCGTCAGTTGCTCTCGGCGTTCGCCGGAGGCGGGGGCCGGTCACGACCTTCCAGCCGGTCACTCTGAACCTGATTCTCAGGTGTAAGGCGCGTGCGAAGAAACTCCAGTATTTCCATATATTGTGTGCTCTAAATTACTGATTCTAGGAAGCTTGAGACATTTCAACTTATCTGTGGAAAAGCCTGTGCGATTCGGTCGAAAAAAGGGCTCGAAGCGGCGTTTTTACTCGGGTTTTTCCGCCTCGCACAAGGCTCTGTGCAGCAGGCCGATTCGGGTAGACCGGCGCTTTGGTATCGTTCGATTTCGATGACGATCCGTTCTTATCGCGGCATCACGCCCCGGCTGGGCACAGGCGTGTTCATCGCGGAGACGGCGGCCGTCATCGGAGACGTCGTTCTCGGCGACGACGTGTCGATCTGGTACTCGGCGGTCGTCCGCGGCGATTGCTGTTCCATCCGGATCGGCGCGCGCTCGAACGTGCAGGACAACTGCTCGCTCCACGTCACGAGCAGGACGGGCCCTCTCACGCTCGAGGAGGAGGTCACGCTCGGGCACAACGCCGTCGTCCACGCATGCACGATCCGCCGGGGCGCGCTCATCGGCATGAACGCGACCGTTCTCGACAATGCCGACGTCGGCACGAGCGCCCTGGTCGCGGCCGGCGCGGTCGTCCTGAACGGTACGGTGATCCCGCCGGCCACGCTCTGGACCGGTAACCCCGCGAAGCACAAGCGCGATCTCACGCCGCACGAGGTCGAGGGCCTCAAGACGTACTGGAAAAACTACCTCGAGTACAAGGCGGAGTACCTCCGCGCCAATCCGCCGTGATCGCGAGCGTCAAGGGGACGCGCGACCTCCTCCCGCCCGAGACGCGTGTGTGGAACCGCGTCGAGGCGGCCGCGCGCGAGGTCTTCGCGCTCTACGGTTTCGACGAGATCCGGACGCCGGCCCTGGAGGCCACGGAGCTCTTCGTGCGCAGCGTGGGGGAGTCGACGGACATCGTCCACAAGGAGATGTACAACTTCACCGACCGTGGCGGCCGCTCCCTGACGCTGCGCCCCGAGAACACGGCGGGGGTGGCGCGCGCGTACGTCGAGCACGCGCTCGCGCAAGCCGGGCGGCCCTGGAAGCTGTACTACATCGGGCAGCAGTTCCGATACGAGCGCCCTCAGAAGGGCCGCTACCGCGAGTTCCGCCAGATCGGCGCGGAGGTGCTCGGCCCCGCGGACGCCGCGACGGACGCCGAGCTGCTCGTCATGCTCTTCGACTTTCTCGGGCGGCTCGGGTTCACGGGCTTGTCGGTATCGCTCAATTCCGTAGGCACCGAAGCCACGCGGCCCGCGTACGTCGAGGCCATTCGGTCGTTTTTTTCTTCGAATGAGAAGACCCTCGGCGACGACGACCGGCGGCGCCTCGCCGAAAACCCGCTGCGCGTCCTCGACTCGAAGGATCCGGCGGTCCAGGACCTCGTTGCTTCGGAGAACTTCCCGAGGATGGTCGACCTGCTGCCGACGCTCGACCCGGCCGCGGATGCGCACCACCGCGAGCTCAAAGCGCTTCTGGTCGCCAGCAAGGTCCCTTTCAAAGAAAATCCTCTTTTGGTCCGCGGCCTCGATTACTACACACGCACGGTCTTCGAGGTGACGGCCGCCGGCCTCGGAGCGCAGGACGCAATCCTTGGCGGCGGGCGCTACGACAAGCTCGTCGCCGACCTCGGGGGCCCGAGAACGCCGGGAATAGGCTTCGCCATAGGGGAGGACCGCCTGGTCGACATTCTTCCGGAGAAATTCCGCAAGGAGGCGATCGAAGGGGCGAGGCGTGTCGCCGTGATTCCTCTGGAGCGCGCCGATGTCGGTGAATCGATGACGCTCGCCGAGTCGCTCCGGAAGGATGGAATTCTCGTCGACCTCGTCACGGCCGCGAAGGGGCCGGGGCACGGCCTCAAGGTGGCGAAGAAGACGGGGGCCGCCCTGGCGATTCTTCTCGGGCAGGAAGAGCGCGAAAAAGGAATCGTGAACGTCAAGGATCTCGCGCGGCGCACGCAGGAGTCGCTCCCGCGGCTCGGCCTCGCGGCCGCTCTCCGCGCGCGTCTGTAAGATCCGTCAGGATGTCCTCCCTCGCACGTACCCCCGCCGGAACGCTCCGCAAGACCGCTGTCGGGCAGACCATTCGGCTCCAGGGATGGGTGAACCGCCGGCGCGACCACGGCGAGCTCGTGTTCATCGACCTGCGCGACCGCTCCGGGATCGCCCAGGTGGTGTTCGACGCCCGGTTCGTGCCGGCTGCCGAACTGCTCGAAAGAGCCAAGGAGCTTCGTAACGAGTTCGTCCTCGACGTGACGGGCACGGTCGTCGAGCGCGAGGGGTCGAGCGTCAACCGCGAGCTTCCGACCGGCGAGATCGAGGTCCACGCGACGGCACTCTCCATCCTGAATCGGGCCGACACCCCGCCCTTCCCGATCGAGGACGGCATCAAGGCGTCGGAGGACCTGCGCCTCACGTATCGCTATCTCGACCTCAGGCGCCCCGAAATGACGAAGAAGTTCATGACGCGGAGCGCAGTGACGATGGCGATCCGCGAGCTGATGCACGCCGAGGGCTTCCTCGACGTGGAGACGCCCATCCTCACGAAGTCGACGCCCGAGGGCGCGCGCGACTTCCTCGTCCCGTCGCGCGTTCACGAGGGTGAGTTCTACGCCCTCCCGCAGTCGCCACAGCTCTTCAAGCAGCTTCTGATGGTCTCGGGGATGGAGCGCTACTACCAGATCGCCCGCTGCTTCCGCGACGAGGACCTCCGAGCCGACCGCCAGCCCGAGTTCACGCAGGTGGACATCGAAATGTCGTTCCCGACCGAGGAGGCCGTCTTCGCGCTCGTCGAGAAGATTTTCACGAAAGTCTTCCCGGCGTTGGGGATCGCCTGCACGGCCCCGTTCAAGCGCATGACGTACGACGAGGCGATGGAGCGCTACGGCATCGACAGGCCGGATACGCGGTTCGGGCTGGAGCTCGGCGATTTTGCAGCGCTCGAAGAGAACCTTTCTTCGAAGGTGGAAAGGGTGAAAGGTCTGTGCGTGCCGGGAGGCGGCTCTTTTTCCCGCAAGCGCCTCGACGATCTCGAGAAGGGCGCGCGGGCGGCGGGTGTCGAGTGGTTCTTCTGGGTGAAGACGGCCGCCGGGGGAAGCTGGAATTCCAATTCGAAGAAAATCTTCAGCGACGCCTCGGTCGAAAAGCTGCGCGCGGCGTTCGGAGCGGGAGACGGCGATCTCGTTCTTCTCGCGGCCGGAAAGGCCAAGTCCGTCTTCGACTTTCTCGGCACCCTCCGCGTCCAGATCGCCCGCGAGGAGAAGCTCGTCCCCGAAGGACGCTACGAGTTCCTCTGGGTGACCGGGTTCCCGCTTCTCGAGTGGCACGAGGAGGACGCCCGCTGGTACGCGATGCACCATCCGTTTACCTCGCCGCGCGAGGAGGACCTGCCGTATCTCGAGAGTGAGCCCGGTCGGGTGAAGGCGCGCGCTTACGACGTCGTCCTGAACGGCATGGAGCTGGGCGGCGGGTCCATCCGGATCCACCGGCCCGACGTGCAATCGCGCGTCTTTTCGGCGCTCGGGATCAGCCCCGAGGAAGCGCGCGCGAAGTTCGGATTCCTCCTTGACGCATTCCGTTTTGGGGCGCCGCCGCACGGCGGGATCGCGCTCGGCCTCGACCGCATCCTCATGATCCTGACGGGCTCGTCCTCCATTCGCGACGTGATCGCGTTCCCGAAGACGGCCTCCGGTGCGGATCTCATGACTCAGTGTCCGAACCCCGTGTCGCCCGAGCAGCTCGCCGAGCTTCACATCGCGCTCGCGAAACCGCCGAAGACCTGAAGTGCGTCGGTTCTCGTTCGTCGCGGCGGGGGCCCGCACCGACGTGCTCGTCGGCAAGGGGGCCTACGCCGGGCTGGATAGGCGGCTGCGCCACATCGCTCCGGGGCGCTGGTTCCTCATCTCTTCTAAGAAGGTCTTTCTCCTGCATGGCGGTTCGCTTCTCGCTGGAGGCGGAGATCGGCTGGATCCAAAGCCCCTCTTCGTCCCAGATGGCGAGGCCGCCAAGACGTGGGACGTCCTCGGCCGCCTCCTCGAGGAGCTCGTCCGGCGCGGGCTTCGGCGGGACGGGGGCGTCGTCGCTCTGGGAGGCGGAACGGTGGGCGACGTGGCGGGGCTCGCGGCCGCTCTCGCGCTGCGCGGCGTAGCCGTCGTCCAGGCTCCCACGACGCTCCTCGCGGCCTCCGACAGCGCCCTCGGCGGCAAGACGGCCGTGGACCTTCCCTCGGGGAAAAATCTCGCAGGCGCATTCCATCCGGCGCGCCTCGTCGTCGTCGACACGTCGGCGCTCGTGACGCTTCCGCTCCGCGCGTATCGCTCCGGCCTCGCGGAGGTCGTGAAGACCTCGATGCTCGACGCGGGCTTCCACCGCGCGATGGCGCGTCTCGAGGCGCCTCTTTCCGCCCGCGAACCGGCTGCCGTCTCCGAGGCCGTGCGCCGGTCCCTGGGCGTGAAAGCGCGCGCCGTGACGCTCGATCCGTTCGAACGAACGGGAGAGAGGGCGGCCCTGAACCTCGGACACACCGTGGGTCACGCCCTCGAGACGGCGTCGGGACACCGCCTCGAGCACGGGGAAGCCGTCGCCTGGGGACTGCTCGCGGCGTTGCACCTGTCGGTGAAGCGCGCAGGGCTCCCGCGGGGGACGGCCGAGGCGCTCGCGGGGCGCGTCGTCCGCCTCGTCAAGGCGCCGCGGCCCTCCGCCGCCGCAGTGTTCCGCGTCGCCGCGCTACTTCGCGCCGACAAGAAAGCCGATCGGGTCGGCCTCAGGGCCGTACTCCTCGCCCGGCCCGGGCGGGCCGTGCTCGTGCGGGCCGAGGCGGCCGAGCTCCTGGAGGCATTCGAGGGCGTTCTTGCGCGGTACAATACGGTCGGATGGGTGTTGCCCGGGTTCCGCGCCTGAGGATTGTGACGGCTCTGCTCGTCGCGCTGGTCCTCGTCTCAATCGTCCCCCTCGCCCTCCTGCACTTCAACCTCATCCGGATCAACCGGGACGCTCTCGAAACGGCCGAGAAGAAGTACCTGAAGAACAGCTCGGTGACGCTCGCCGACAGCTTCGACACCTACATCACGAACGCCCAATCGCAGCTCAAGAAGATCGCGGACGGCATCCGGCTCGCGAGCTCGATGTCCACGGATCCTTTCTTCTACCTTTCGAAAAAGCAGCTGCTGCGCGAGTACGCCGACGCCGAGTCGAGCTTCCCGGTGCTGCGCGCCCTCGATCGTGACGGCGTCGCGTCGGAAGCCGATTCCGTGGCGCTCGACCCAGACGTGGAGCGTCCGCTCCGCCAGGCCTACAACGCCGCGATGCGCGGCGACGCCTACGTGGCCGACCCGATCTTCCCCCGGTCCCTGCCGGATGGCGCGCTTGTCCTCGCGGTGCCTGTTCGGCCGGCGGAGGGCCAGGAGCCGATCGGCGTCGTCGAGGCGCTGCTCTCGCTCAAGTTCATCAAGGCAAAGCTCGAAGAGGCAGGGCAGGGCGGCGTCCTCGCGTATGTCGTCGACCGGTCGGGCACGCTCATCCTGTCGAGTGATGCCTCGGCCTTCCGCTCGAAGGACGTGCATTACCTCGACCTCGTGAGCGAGTTCATCGCGCATCCGGTCCGGATCACGAAATCGTACATGCGGGGCGAGGGCAAGACGGCGCGGCGCGTCCTCGGCACGCTCGCGACGATGCCGACGCCGGACTGGGGCGTCATCGTGGAGAAGGACGAGGCGGCGGCCTACGCGTCGGTCGCGCAGATGCAGAAGGCATCTTCTCTTCTCGCCGTGTTTTCGCTGTTGTTCGCCGGCCTCGTCGCGCTGGTGGCCGCGCGCCTGCTCGCGCACCCGCTCGTCGAGCTGGTCGCGAAGGTTCGGTCCATCGCCGAGGGCAACTTCAAGCAGCGGGTCGAGGTCCGTGGCGTGCGCGAGCTCGCGGAATTGTCCGAGACGTTCAACTCCATGTCCGACTCGATCGAAAAGTCGGTCGACAGGCTCAAGCGCGCGGCGAAAGAGAACCAGGAGCTGTTCATCAACTCCGTGCGCACGCTCGCGGCCGCGATCGACGCGAAAGACCCGTACACCCGCGGCCACTCGGAGCGGGTCGCCCGGTATGCCGTCGTCCTCGCGCGCCACATGGACCTCTCCCCGGAGGAGGTGCGCGTGGTGCGGCTGTCCGCGCTGCTCCATGACGTGGGCAAGATCGGCATCGACGACCGCATCCTGAGGAAGCCCACGGCTCTCACGAGCGAGGAATTCGAGATCATGAAGACGCACCCGGCCAAGGGCGCGCTCATCATGGGCCAGATTCCGCAGCTCAAGGACATCATCCCGGGCATCAAGCACCATCACGAAAAATGGACGGGCGGGGGCTACCCGGACGGGTTGAAGGGCGAGGGCATTCCGCTCGTCGCGCGGGTCGTAGCCGTGGCGGACACCTTCGACGCGATGACGACGACGCGTCCCTACCAGAAGGCCATGCCGCTCACCTACGTCATCACCCAGATCATCTCCTTCGCGGGAAAATCGTTCGACCCGGCGGTGATCGCCGCGCTCGACAAGGCGTGGAATTCCGGCGACTTCGAGTTCCTCGGGGAAGAGGTTCCGCTGAAGGCCTCTGCGTGAGGACGTGGAGCGTCCGGGCCGCCTGCATCGCCGCGGCGGAGCTTCTCGTGCTTTCGGCCGGTCTCGCGGGGTGCGGAAGCGCTTCGGCGCCTCCGAAAGAGAACCCCAACCTTTCCGACCTCGTCGACTATCGGAGCGGACTTTCCATGCTGCGGGAAGGCCGCGCGGACGAGGCCATCCAGATTCTCCTCAGGGCGCGCACGAGCTCGCCGCGGGATCCGCACGTTCCGAACGCGCTCGGGCTCGCGCTGCTCTTCAAGAGGGACTACCCAGACGCCTTGCGGGCGTTCTCGGACGCGCTCCGCCTCGACGCCACGTTCGTCGAAGCGCGAAACAACCGAGGAGTCGCGCAAATGGAGGCGGGCCACTTCGAGGACGCGGAGGTCGACTTTCAGGCCGTCCTCGACGGCCCTCCGTCGCCCGAGAAAGCGAATGCGCATTACAACCTTGGGCTCCTGCACCGCCGGCGGGAGGCCTGGCGCGACGCCGAACGCGAATTCTCGCTCGCCCTCGCCGACTCACCCGACAACGACCGCGCGTTTCGCGAACGGGGTCTCGCGCGTATGAAGCTCGACGACCTGAAGGGCGCGCTCGAGGATTTTCTCTCCGTCCTGAAGAACGAACCGCAAGACTCGGTCGCGAACTATCAGGCCGCGCTCTGCCTTCTGTCGGGCGGCCGGCGCGACCTCGCGGTCCGCTACATGCAGCGCACGGTCAGCGCCGCCCCGGAAAGTGACGAAGGGCGGCGCGCGCGCCGCTTCCTCGCGAACGAACCCGCGACTCCGGAGACCGAACGATGAGATTCGCGGACGCGCTCGAGGGTCTTCTCGACGCTCCGGGCGCCTTGGGCGCGGCCTTCATCGACCCGCAGGGCGAGATCATCGCGCGCGTGGGCGGGAAGAGCGCGACGGAAGTTCTCGGAGCCTACCAGTCCGTATGGCTGGGAGAGCTGCGCCGCGCGGCCGAGCGCTCGGGCCTCGGCGAGATCTCCGATCTCTCGTTCCAGTTCGCGAGCCGGCGAATTCTCACGACTCACGTGAAAGCGGGCTACTTCGTCCTCGTCGTCTTCGACGGTGGCGGCGAGCCGCACGCCGCGCGCGCACGGCTCGACGAGGCCCGCGCGCGCCTCGTCGCCGAGGTCTCGTGAGCCTCGGGTCCTGCTAGTCTCGGAGGTCGATGGCGAACGGCGATCGCGACCCGTCCTCTGTCCTCGCCCGCCTGAAGCGCGGGCTCTTCATGACCCACACGGAGCTCCTCGCGAAGGTGGGAGGCGCGATCCGGGCCACGTTCGAGGCGGATCCCGCGGCGCTCGACGCGCTCGAGGAGGGCCTCCTTGCGGCCGACGTGGGTCCGGCGACGGCGGAGGAGCTGGTCGCCGCCGTGAAGGCCGAGGCCGGGCGGCGCGACGCCGCCGAGCAGGACGTCGTCAGGCGTGTTCTCAAGGCCGAGGTCGAAAAGCGGCTCTCTATCCGCGGGCCCGACCTCGCGCCCGGATCTCCCCACGTGATTCTCCTGGTCGGGGTGAACGGCACGGGCAAGACGACGACGGCCGCCAAGCTCGCGGCACGCGCCGTGGCCGCGGGGAAGTCGGTCGTCCTCGCTGCGGCGGACACGTTCCGCGCCGCGGCGATGGAGCAGCTCGAGGTGTGGGCCTCCCGGCTGAACGTTCCCCTCGTGAAGCTCAAGGCGGGGGCCGATCCGGCCGCCGTCGTCCACGACGCGTGCGCGGTTGCGCTCGCGCGAAAGGCCGACCTGCTTCTCGTGGACACGGCCGGACGCCTTCACACGAAGCACAACCTCATGGAGGAGCTTTCCAAAATCCGCCGCATCGCCGCACGCAGCATTCCGGGGGCGCCGCACGAGGTCCTTCTCGTTCTCGACGCCGTGACGGGAATGAACGGGATCGCCCAGGCCCGCGAGTTCACGAAGTCCGCCGGTGTCACCGGTCTCGTGCTCACGAAGATGGACGGAACGGCGAAGGGCGGCGTGATCCTGGCGATCGTGCGCGAGCTCGCGCTGCCGGTCCGTTACGTGGGCGTGGGCGAGACGACGGACGACCTTCTCGACTTCGATGCGGCGGCGTTCGCCGGAGCGCTCGTGGATGATTGAAACCTCGCCTCTCGACGTCCTCTGGCGGCGCGTCTTCGAGCTCGCCCAACGTGGGCGCTTTTCGACGTCACCGAATCCGCGCGTCGGCGCCGTCCTCGTCGACGCGAACGGGACGGTGATCGGGGAAGGCGCTCACGAGCGCGCCGGCGGCCCGCACGCCGAGGCCATCGCGCTGGCGGCCGCGGGAGCGCGCGCGAAGGGCGCGACACTGCTCGTCAACCTCGAGCCCTGCTCTCATTTCGGTCGCACGTCTCCCTGCACGGAGGCGCTGCTCGCGGCGGGGGTCTCGCGCGTCGTCTGCTCGATCGAGGATCCCGACCCGCGGACCGCCGGGCGCGGGGTCCGCCGTCTCAAAGAGCGCGGCGTCGACGTGCTGGTCGGAGCCTTCGCGGACGAGGCCGAGACGCTGAACGAGGCCTTCCTGAAGGCCATTCGCGCCCGCCGTCCGTTCGTCCACCTGAAGTGGGCGGCGTCGCTGGACGGCCGGACCGCGACGCGGAGCGGCGACTCGAAGTGGATCACCGGCGAGGCCGCGCGCGAGGACGCCTTGCGCCTGCGCGAGGAGTGCGACGCGATCCTCGTCGGCGCGCTCACGATCCTCGCGGACGACCCTCTCCTGACCCGCCGCCTTGCGCTTTCCTCGGCGATCACGCCGCATCGCCGACTCGTCCTCGACGGAGCCCTCCGCGTGCCGGCCACCGCACGCGTGTTCTCCGCGGCGGGAGGCGAGGTCTGGCTCGTCACGGCAGTGCCGTCCGGCGATCCGCGCCTCGCGCCATTCCTCGAGCGCGGCGTGCAGGTCTTCTCGAGGCCCGCGGCGGGCGGCGGCGTCGATTTGGGGGCTCTCCTCGGCGCGCTCCACGCCCTCGAGGTGCGCTCCGTGCTCGTCGAGGGCGGAGGCGTGACGGCCGCGTCGTTCCTGAAGGCGGGTCTCGTGGACCGCGTGACCGCGTATGTCGCGCCGCTTCTCGTGGGCGGCGCCGACGCCCGCTCACCGCTCGGGGGCGAGGGGGCTGACCGTCTCGGAGACGCCTGCCGCCTCGCCGGCCTCGACGCGGTCCGGATCGGAGACGATCTGCGACTGTCGGCGCGGATCCTGCCGGATTTCGTGGTCGGGTAGGATTCGCGGGATGTTCACCGGCCTCGTGTCCGCCGTCGCCCGCGTCGTTTCACTTCGGTCGGGCGCGGCGGGCGCCGTCCTCGCGGTCGAGCGGCCGCCGGCCTTTGGAGACGCCGCCGTCGGAGAGAGCATCGCCGTCTCCGGGGTTTGCCTGACGGTCGTACCCCCGGCGGCTCGGGGCCAGGCGCTGTTCTTCGACGTCTCGCCCGAGACTCTCTCGCGCTCGGCTCTCGGCGACCTGGCCGTGGGCGCAGGCGTGAATCTCGAGCGCGCGCTCGCCGCAGGCGACCGCCTCGGCGGGCACATAGTCGCGGGGCACGTGGACGGAACGACCGAAGTGCTCGCCGTCGAGAAGTCCGGCGACTCGTGGACCTTCCGGTTCTCGTTGCCGGCTCCCCTCGCGCGTTACACAGTCGAGAAGGGCTCGATCGCCGTGGACGGGATCTCGCTCACCGTGGCGGCGCTCGGAGAGAGCTCGTTCGACGTGGCCGTCATCCCCCACACGTTCACGGCCACGACGCTGGGGGAGCGAAAGGCCGGCGACCGCGTGAACCTCGAGGTGGACGTCCTCGGAAAGTACGTCGAGCGGCTCCTGGCGGCGCGGCTCGGCGAGACACGCGAAGCCGTTGAAGCGCAAGGCGCGCGGGACGAGCGCTTGCGCGGCCTCCTGACCGAAGGCGCGTGACCGCTGACGGCCTCCCGCGGGGCGCAACCGGCGCGCCCGGCGCGTACGTCCACGTGCCTTTCTGTGCGCACCGCTGCACATATTGCTCGTTCATCGCGCAAGAGGGGAAAAGAGAAGAGGGAGACTTCTTTGAAGGGGTGGAGAGGGAGATCCGCGCGAGGCAGGTAGAGGCCTCGGGGGGCGCTCTTGCCGCGATCAGGGGATTCGACTCCGTGTACTTCGGTGGAGGAACCCCTTCGTACGTCGATCCGCTCCGGCTCGGCCGCGTGCTAGGGACCCTCGAAGAAGTCTTCGGAATTTCTTCGAATGTTGAGATAACGGTCGAAGCGAATCCGGACGACCTCGATGTCTCCCGGCTGCTAGCCCTTCGGGGAATCGGGGTAAACCGGCTCTCCATCGGCGTGCAGTCGCTCGTGGACGCCGAGCTCCTTCCCCTGGAGCGGCGGCACGACGCCGCGGCCGCGCGTCGGGCCGTGTCGGAAGCCGCGCGCGTTTTCGGGAACGTCTCGGCCGACCTGATGATCGGCATTCCGGGACAGACGCGTGAGACTCTGCTCGCGAGCGTCGACGGGCTCCTCGAGGCGGGAGTGACGCACCTCTCCGTCTATCTCCTCGAGATCGACAAGGCGCCGCGCCTCGTCGCCCTGAAGAAGGAGAGGCCGGAGCTCTTCCCGGATGACGACGAGATGGCGGACCGGTGGGAGGCAGTGGACGAGCGCCTGACGGCGGTGGACGTGCCGCGCTACGAGCTCTCGAACTGGGCGCGGCCGGGATTCGAGAGCCGGCACAACCTGAAGTACTGGACGCTCACGCCCGTTCTCGGCTTCGGCGTCGGGGCGCACTCGTACGACGGACGAAAGCGCTATGCGAATACGGGAATGCTGACCGAATACCTCCGGCGCACGCGGGAGGGCATCTCGCCCGTCGCGACGTCCGAAGAGGAACAGGAAGATCTTCCCAGAAGTAAGGAGGGATTGATGCTGGGCCTGCGCCTGTCGAGCGGAGTCCCCTCCGACACTTTCGAAGAAATCTCGTCTCTTCTTCCGTCCGAATCGATCTCTCGCCTCGAGGACACCTTTGTGGCGGGCTTATTGGAGCGCGCCGACGGGCGCGTGCGCCTCACGCGCCGCGGCGTGCTCCTGTCGAACGAGGTCTTCTCGCTCCTCGTTTAGAGGCGTCGATCGGGGACGTCAGGCCGCCGGCTTTTTCCGGAACAGGAAGAACGCCGGGACGCCGAGGGCCACGATGACCAGACCGCGCACGGTAAATGTAGGCTTGAAAACCACGAGGGCAATCGTCACGTAGACCGTCGCGATGACGTAGAGGACGGGGATGACGCGGTCCGCGAGGGAGCGCGGCGCGAGGGCGGGATTCGTCCGGGCGAGCTTCCATCGCCCGACGATCGTCGCGATGTAGAACATCAGGACCGTCGGAATGACGTAATCCAGGAGGTCGCCGTACCTGCCGGAGAGGCACAAAAGGGCCGACCAGAGAAACTGCGCCACGAGGGCGTTTACCGGGATCATCGTCTTCGGCGCGACTTCGCTGAAGGCCGGCAGGAAAAGTCCGTCGCGCGACATCGCGTAAAGGACACGCGACCCCGCCAGGATGAGGCCGTTCAGGCAGCCGAACGTCGACACGAGAATGATGCAGGCCATGATGAGCGCCGGCGTGCCCGCCTCGGCTGAGCCCGAGACGGCCCCGATGGCCGCCGTCGCGACGCGGTCCTCGGGAGCCGACGCGATGCCGGAGAGAGGGAGGGCGCTCAGGTAGCCCACGTTCGCGAGGACGTAGAGTAGAGTCACGAGCCCGGTTCCGTACACGAGGGCTTTCGGCACGTTCGTCTCGGCGTCCCGCACTTCCTCGCCGAGGAAGGTCACGTTGTTCCACGCGTCAGCCGAGAAAAGCGAGCCGACGGTGGCCACGGCGAATGCCCATAGGAGGGGAATCTTGAGGTCCCCGGCCGCGGGAAGCGCCCACGAGATGTTCCCGAGCTGCCCGCCGGCCAGGAAACACACGGACAGGAGACCCACGAGGGAGAGGACCTTGGCCGCGGTGAAGACGTTCTGGAGGCGGGCGCCGTTCTGGACGCTCGTCGTGTTCCACCAGGTGAGGAGGGCGATCAGCAGGATCGCGACGATCTCGAGCGGCGTGATGCTGAGAAATTTCGCCTTGAAGAACACGTGTTTCGAGGAAATGGCCGGAATGAGGACGCCGAGATACTTCGCGAAGGCGACGGCCACGGCCGCGATCGTGCCCGTCTGGATGACGAGAAGGGCCGCCCAGCCGTAAAGGAACCCGCCGAGGTCGCCCCACGCCTCGCGCAGGTAGACGTACTGACCGCCGGCTTTCGGGAACGCCATGGCGAGCTTTCCGTAGCTCCAGGCGCCCGCCACCGTGACGAGCGCCGTGAAGACCCAGACGAGGAGGAGGAGGCTCGCGCTCTTGACCTGCCGCGCGATGTCGGCCGACGTGATGAAGATGCCCGAGCCGATCATCGATCCTGCGACGATCGTCGTCGCGTCGACGAGGCCGAGCCTCCTGGGAAGCGTTCTTGGAAACGCCGGCTGCGTCGAGCCCGACTTCGTCATCGTGCCCATGGGTCCCTCCTCAGGACGCGGTCGGGGAGATCTCGATCCGCATCCCGTAGAAGGAGCGGTAGACGAAGACGACGGACACGGCGAAAAAAACGAACGCGAGGGCCAGGCTCGTACCGCGCGAAAGGCCGATCGCGAGCTCCACGGCGAGGAGGCCGAACAGCGTCGTGAACTTGATGATGGGGTTCATGGCGACGGACGACGTGTCCTTGAAGGGGTCGCCCACGGTGTCGCCGACGACGCATGCGTCGTGAAGCGGCGTGCCCTTCTCCTTCAGCTCCACCTCGACGAGCTTCTTCGCGTTGTCCCACGCGCCCCCCGCGTTCGCCATGAAGATGGCCTGGTAGAGGCCGAACACGGCGATCGAGATGAGGTAGCCGATGAAAAAGAAAGGCTCGAGGCACGCGAACGCGAGCGTCGAGAAGAAGACGACCAGGAAGATGTTGATCATGCCCTTCTGCGCGTAGTTGGTGCAGATGGCGACGACCTTCTTGCTGTCTTCCACGGACGCCTTCTCGACGGAGGCGTCGAGCTTGATGTTCCGCTTGATGAACTCGACCGCGCGGTAGGCGCCCGTCGAGACCGCCTGCGTGGAGGCGCCCGTGAACCAGTAGATGATCGCGCCGCCCGTGACGAGCCCGAGGAGGAAGGGCGAATGGAGGATCGAGAGCTTGTCGATGTCGCTCTTCAGGCCGTGAGTCAGAATCATGATGATGGAGAAGATCATCGTCGTGGCGCCGACGACCGCAGTCCCGATGAGTACGGGCTTCGCCGTGGCCTTGAAGGTGTTCCCGGCTCCGTCGTTCTCCTCCAGGAAGTTTTTCGCCTTGTCGAAGTTGAGGTCGAAGCCGAAGTCGCGCTTCACGTCGGCCTTGACGTTCGGCACGTTTTCGATGAGCGAAAGCTCGTAGATGGACTGGGCGTTGTCCGTGACGGGGCCGTACGAGTCGACCGCGATCGTGACGGGGCCCATGCCGAGGAAGCCGAAGGCGACGAGGCCGAACGCGAAGGTCGCGGGCGCGATCATGATGCCGGACGGGAATGCCGTCGAGACCAGGTACCCACTCCCCATGAGGACGACGATGGCGAGGCCCATCCAGTAGGCCGAGAAATCTCCCGCGGTGAGACCGGAGAGGACGTTCAGCGAGGCGCCGCCCTCGCGCGACGCCTTGACGATCTCGCGCACGTGGCGGGACTCCGTGGACGTGAAGACCTTCACGAGCTCCGGAATGATGGCGCCGGCGAGCGTGCCGCACGTGATGACGGCGCCGAGCTTCCACCAGAGGGTCCCGTCGCCGAGCTCGGGGATCAGGAGGTACGACACGACGAACGTGATCGCGACCGAGACGAACGACGTGATCCAGACGAGGGACGTCAGCGGCGCCTCGAAGTTCATCTTGTCGGCATCGCGGTACTTCGCCTTCGCGAGGGCGTCGTTGATCCAATAGGAGACGACGCTCGCGACGATCATCATGATGCGCATCGCGAAGAGCCACACGAGGAGCTTGACCTGCGTCGTCGCGTCGGGGACCGCGAGGAGGATGAACGAGATGAGGGCGACGCCCGTGACGCCGTACGTCTCGAAGCCGTCGGCGGTCGGCCCCACGGAATCGCCCGCGTTGTCACCCGTGCAGTCGGCGATGACGCCGGGATTGCGCGCGTCGTCTTCCTTGATCTTGAAGACGATCTTCATGAGGTCCGAACCGATGTCGGCGATCTTCGTGAAGATGCCGCCCGCGATGCGGAGCGCCGAGGCGCCGAGGGACTCGCCGATCGCGAAGCCGATGAAGCAAGGGCCCGCGAGATGGCTCGGGATGAAGAGAAGGATGCCGAGCATCAGAATCAGCTCGGTCGAGATGAGCATCGTGCCGATCGACATGCCGGCCGCGAGCGGGATGGCGTAGGTGGGGAAGGGCTTGCCCTTGAGGCTCGCGAAGGCCGTGCGCGAGTTCGCGAACGTGTTGATGCGGATGCCGAACCAGGCCACGCCGTAGCTCCCCCCGATCCCGACGAGGCTCGCGAGGAGGATCACCCCGACCTTCAGGGGCTCCATGTGCCTCAGGCCGCCGTAGTAGACGACCAGGATCGCCCCGATGAACAGCTCCAGGACGAGGATGAACTTGCCCTGCGTGATGAGGTACGTCTTGCACGTCTCGTAGATGAGCTCGGACACGTCGCGCATCGCCTTGTGCACGGGGAGATTCTTCAGCTTCCCGTACATGACGAGCCCGAACGCGAGACCGGCGAAGCAGACCAGGATGCCGGTCATGAGCAGAGAGCGGCCCGTGAGTCCGAGGAACGTCACCGAGGCGAGGTCGGGCAGGACGAGCTCGGACTCGTCGGCGCGGGCGGTCGACGCCGAAAAGAGCGCGAGGAGGAGGGGTGCGGCCGGCGCGAGGCGCAGCCAGGTCGCGGCCCGACGGGCCGGAGGTGGAGGAGTGGTCATGCGCGTGAACGTCCTTTCGTCGGGGGCAAAAAGGGGAGGCTCAGACAGGCAACGTCCCCGGCATGACCGGGGACGTCGAGGGTCGTGGAAGAGGAGGGCGCCGCGGATCTCAAGCTCAGGGAGTCGCCGGCCCGGCCGGGTTGACCCAGTCCATGACGATGCCGATGTTCACCTTCTTGTCGCCGCTCCCGCTGTTGCGGACGATGTCCATGAGCTTCATCGCATCGTCGTATTTGACGGTGTCCTCGGCCGAGAAAAAGACGACCTTCGAGCTGCGATTCCGCAGGACTTCCTGGAGGCGGATCGCGATGTTCTGCGGGTCGACCTTCTCCTTGTTCAGGTAGTACTCCCGGTTTGCCGTGAGCGACACGATGATCTGGTCCGTCGGTGGCGGCGTGTTCGGCGGTGTCGCGGGCGCGTTCGGAGGGACCTGCACGTCGTAGCCGCGCTGCAGAAGCGGTTGGACGACCATGAAGATGATGAGAAGGACGAGAACGACGTCCACGAGCGGAGTCACGTTGATCTCCGACTTGGGTCCGTCGCCACCTCCGATGTCCATGGGATAACTCCTTACTTGTCCGGTTTCTTCTCGGTGATGAGGCCGACGCGCTCGAACCCGCCGTCCTTGATCATCCTCATGACGTTCTTGACGTCGCCGAAGTTCAGGGTTCTGTCGGCCTTGATGAGGATGTCCTTGTTCGCCGCGCGCTCGCCGATCTCCTTCATCTTCGCTTCGAAATCCTTCGGGGGGAACCACTTCGTGTCGATGAAGATGGTCTTGTCGGAAATCACGGAGATGATGAGCTCTTTGTCGGACTCGGGCTTCTTGTCGGGCCGGTCGGTCTGCGGGAGCGTCACGGGCTTGCCCTTCTGGAGCATCGGCGTCACGACCATGAAGATGATGAGGAGAACGAGGCACACGTCGACGAGCGGCGTCACGTTGATGTCGCTCTTCATGCTCTGACGGCCGCCGAAGCTATCCATTCCCATGAGTGAACTCCTCGCTACTGCGCCGCTATCCGCTCGAGGGCGGCTGGCGGGATCTCTGTTGACCGGACGGTCCTCACGCGGCCTTCGTCGCCTGGCGCTTCATGAAGTAATCGATGAGCTCGGAGGCCGAATTCGACATCTCGACCTGGAAGCGCTCGATCTTGTTGAGGAACATGTTGTAGAGCCACACCGCCGGAATGGCGACGAAGAGGCCCAAGGCGGTCGTGACGAGAGCTTCCGCGATGCCGGCCGACACCGAGCCGAGACCGCCGGCCCCGGACGCCGCCATGCCGCGGAAGGCGTTAATGATGCCGATGACGGTGCCGAGAAGGCCGATGAACGGCGCCGTCGTCGCGATCGTGGCAAGACCGCCGAGGCCCTTCTTGAGGTCCGCGGTTGTCATCATCGAGGCGCGCTCGACCGCGCGCTCCGCGGCGGCGACGGTGTCGTGCCCCTGCGCGGCGGCGCCGTGCGCCTCGTAGGCGAACTCCAGGAGCCCCGCGGACACGACCTTCGCGACGTGGCTGTTCTTGTACTTCTTGGCGAGGTCGATCGCCTCCCTGAGCTTGTCCTGCTTCAGGAGCTGGCCGACCTCCAGGGCGAACTTGACCGACTGCTGCTTCGCCTTCTGGAAGGTTATCCACCGCTCGACCGACACGGCGAGCGAGTAGACCGAAAGCAGGCAGAGCAGGAAGAAGATCGCCAGCGCGGGCGGCGACATCGTCTTGATCAGCCCCATCAGACTCATATCCATTTGAATCGTCCTCCTTGCGTTTCCGAGCGGAGCTCGTGGTCCTTGCGTTTCTATTCTATTTCGAGTGGCCGCCGGCGCCTTACTGGAGCGTAAAGGTAACGGTGACCGTCAGATAGACCGGAACGGCGCGTCCATTGAAGGTCGCAGGCTTGTATTTCCATTGCGAGACCGCACGAATCGCCGCGTTGTCGAGGAGCGGGTTCAGACCGCGGAGCACGCGAACGGACTCGACATCGCCCGATTTCGTGATGATGGCCTCAAGGATGCAGACGCCCTGCATGCGGGCCTTGCGGGCCGCTTCGGGATACGACGGCTTCACGCGCGAGATTTCGACGGGCTCCTTGACCTCGCCGCCGACCCGGAGGGGCTCCTCGCCCTTCTCGCCGAGCATTCCGCCCTTCACGCCGCCGAGGACGCCGCCCATGACGCCGCCCGCGACGCCGCCCTCCACGCCGCCCTCCACGCCGCCTTCCACGCCGGCGTTATCCGGCTCGGGGGCGCTCGTCGGCGGCGGAAGGAACTCCGGAACGACGAGGGGGGATGTCACCTGGCTCGGCTTGACGGGCTCGACTTTCTGAGTCGGCTTCGCGGCCGCGGCCTTCGCCGGCGGCGGCGGCGGGGGCGGCGGGGCCGCCTGGCTTGAGTAGAACTGCACCGGGATCGGGGGCTCGGGAATGTCCTCGATGAACCACATCGAGAGGCCGACCGCGGTCCCGACCACGACGAGGTGGATCAGGAACGAGAGCGGCAGCGTGTACCAGCGCTGGGTCCCCTTGTGCTTCCCTGACTCGATGAGCGAGGCTTCGAACATGCGTGCTCTCCTGGCTCCCTACATCGCCTCGAGCGGATTCTTCCTGGCCTGCTCGGCGCGCTGCTTGTCCTGGATCTTCTTCCTGATCTCGAGCGCCTTCTGCTGCCACTCGGTCGCCTTGGCGTTCAGGTCCGCGACTTTAGCGGGGTCCGGCTCGATGCGCACGTACTGCCGGAAGAGCAGGTTCTTGTAGAGCATGGCCTCGAAGTAGTCGGGGTTGAGCTGGATCGCCCTGTCGAGCTGCGCCATGCCGAAATCCAGGATCTCCTTCCGCTTCTCGGGCGTCAGGCCCTTGTCGGGGGAGATGTCGACGCCCACGGTGTTGTAGGACTTGTCCCAGGCCGTGACACCCATCGTGTAGAACACTTCGGCGTTGTTCGGCTCGAGCACGCCGCGCTTCTTCTGCCACTCGATGGAGTTCTCGTAGTCGCCCTGCTTCGCGTAGAGCATCGCGATCGTCTGCACGGCCTGCGAGTCCTGGGGGTGCTTCTCCACGAGCTCCTTGAAATACTTGATCGCCTCGTCGTATTTCTGGGCGTTCATATACGTCGTGACGAGGAACCTCGCGGCCTTGTCGTCGTCGGGCTTGGCGGCGAGGTATTTCTTGAAGTGTTCGATCGACCGGCTCAGCGCCTCGATGTCCTTCGGGTGCGTCGAGCCGGGGTTATAGAGGGCCATGTAGCCCATCGCGACGAACTTGTCGAGGCGAACCTCGGTCGGATCGAGGGCCTGGGCCGCTTCATACTTCTTCAGGGCGTCCTCGTAGAGCTGCTCTTTGAAGTAGGCGTTTCCCTCCCGGATGAGCTGTTTGCTCTTGAACTTGTCGCAACCCGCGACCCCGAGCGACAGCACGGCGAGACCGGCCGCGGCGATCCGCCGAACCGTTCGTCCCCTGCCGGTGAGATTTCCCGTCATCGCCCGTTCACTCCTTTCGGTCTCCCGCCGCTTCGCGCTCATCTCCGGCCGCTCCGTTGGACCGCCCGGCAAGGCTTCTAGTTCCCGTGCGGCCTGACGACTCCGCCCGACACGACGAGCTTGATCCCCTCCTCCACCGTGAGGCGGGGGTCGAGAATATCGCTTTCCTTCGCGAATATCAGGAAACCGCTCGTCGGGTTTAGCGCCGTTGGAACGTAGACCGAAAGCGTGCTCGCGTCGAGTGAGCCGATGCCGTTCCCCGTCACGAATCCCAACGCAAAGGTCCCCTTATGAGGAAATTCGACAAGGACGACTCGCTGGAAGGCCCGACGGCCGCCCGGCGACACAGCCTCGACGAGTTGCTTCGAAGCGGTATAGACCGTCTTGACGAGGGGGAGATTCTCCAAGAGGCGGCCGAAAAGTTCAAGGAATTTCTTCCCGACGAGATTCGAGGAAAGAAGGCCCGTCAGCCAGATGACGGCGATCGTCAGGACGAGCCCCAGGCCCGGGATGGCCCGGCCCACGAGGCGCTCGGTGAGGGGCTGGCTGGCGCCGTCGATCACGTTGAAGACGAAGCGGATGACGACCGCCGTGATGACGAGCGGAACGAGCACGAGAAGCCCGGCAGTGAGGTGGCGGCGGACGCGGAATGGCATCGGACGGGATTCTATCCGCGCGCCCCGTACAATCCTGCCATGTCGATTCGCCCCGCTTTCCTCCTTCGGGCCCCGCTCCTCCTCGTCGTCGCGCTCGCCGGATCGTCCGCCGTGTCCCAGGCTCCCGCCGGCAAGCCCGAGACGCCGGCGGGAGGATTCGTCGCCCGCGAGAGCATCACCGTGACGAACCTCGACGTCGTCGTGACCGACGGGAAGGGGAACCGGGTGACCGGCCTGAAAAAAGAGGACTTCATCGTCGTCGAGGACAACCTCGAGCAGCTCGTCACGAACTTCTCTCCCGTGGAGCAGGGCCGCTTCGTCCTGCCCGTCGAGGAGACTCCGCCCGCGCCCGCGCCCGCGCCGGCTCCCGCCCCGGCGCCGGCGCGCGAGAAGATGCCGAGGACCCGCATCATCGTTTTCGTGGACAGTCTTCACCTCTCGCCGTTCAACCGCAACCGCGTCCTCAGGAACGTCGAGATCTTCGTCCGCGAGAACGTCAAGGACAACGTCGAGGGCATGATCGTCGCGTTCAACCGGTCGCTGAAGATCCGGAGAAAGTTCACGAACGACGGCCGCGACCTGTCGGACGTCCTCAGGCAGATCGAGGACGAGAGCACCATGGGTCAGCAGGACCTCTCCGACCGGCGGGACGTGATCAAGGCGATCGACGACTCCACGACCGCGGACGAGGCTGCGGGCCGGGTGCGGTCCTACTGCCAGTCGCTCGACAACGACCTGAACTTCACGATCGACGCGATGAACACGACGATCAACCAGCTCGCCGGCGTCGAGGGCCGCAAGATTTTCATCCACATCTCCGACGGCCTGCCGCAGTCTCCGGGGGCGGAGCTGTGGAAGTACATCTCCGACAAGTACCCCAACTCCGTGGGCCTGATGTCGACTTTCGAGTTCGATCGGACCACGAAGTACCTTTCCGTCGTGCAGGCGGCGAATTCCTCAGGCGTGTCGATCTACGCGATCGATGCGGCGGGCCTCACGGTGGATTCGAACATATCGGCCGAGAACCGCGCCACGTCCCAGCGCATCGACGCGTTCCTCGAGCAAAACAACCTCGAGTCGATGCTGAGCCTCATGGCCGAGGAAACCGGCGGCGAGGCCATCCTGAACAAGAACGACGTCCTCGGCGCCCTCAAGAACATCGAGAAGGACTACACGTCGTACTACTCGATCGGCTACCGGAGCCTGCGCACCGGGCTCGACCGCCCGCACAAGGTCGAGGTCAAGCTGAAGAAGAAGGGGCTGACCGTGCGCGCGCGCCGCAGCTATCTCGAGAAGGGCGTCGAGACGAAGGTGCGCGAGGCGGTCACCTCGGCGCTATTCTTCCCGCGCGACGACAATCCCCTCGCCGTGGGTCTCGAAGTCGGGAAGCCCGCCCCGGCCGACCGCGAGAACTTCGCGGTCCCGGTGGTCATCCGGATTCCCTACTCGCGCCTCGCGATGCTGCCCGAGGGCTCGAAGGTGCGCGGCCGCGTCGTCTTCTACTTCGTCGTCATCGACTCGGCGGGAAAGCAGTCGGACCTCACGACGCAGCCCCAGCCGATCGAGTACAGCGCGAAGGAGTTCGAGGCGCTCGCGCGCAAGGATTTCGTCTACAGCGTGAAACTCATCATGATCCCGGGCGGCCAGAAGCTCTCGATCGCGGTGCGCGACGACATCACGAACCAAACGAGTTATCTTCAGAAGTCCGTCTTCATCTCGGCCTTCGCCGGCGAGGAGGCCGCACCCCGGAAGTGAGGCCAAGCCAGGCCGTGAACGCACCGACAAAGCGCTTCATTCTGTTCGCGCGCGAGCCCGTGAGGGGGCGCGTGAAGACGCGCCTCGCCCGCGAGATCGGGCCCGCGGCCGCCACGTCGCTCTACGAGGCGTTCCTTTCCGACCTGGCCGCCTCGCTGACGGCGCCGGGACAGTGGGACGCTGTGCTCGCGCACGTGGAGTTCGACGCCGGTCCCTATCTCCTCGCGACCTTCCGCCCTCCCTGGGACCTCGTGCCTCAGGGCGAAGGCTCGCTCGGTGACCGTCTGGCGCGCGCCGTCGTGCGCGCCCGCATGGAAGGGCGGCGCGACGTGCTTATCGCCGGAAGCGACGCCCCGACGCTCACCGTCGAGGATCTCTCCGAGGGTTTCGACGCCCTCGGGGGAAAGAGCGACGTCGTATTCGCGCCGGCTCCCGACGGGGGATTCTCGCTCGTCGGCATGCGTGGAAACGTCGATCCGGCCGCCGTTTTCCAGGCCGGGGTGCGATGGTCTTCGGAGCACGCCCTCGCCGACTGCAGGAGATCCGCAGAGGCGACGGGTTACCGCGTGCGTCTGCTCTCGACGGTGCCCGACGTCGATGAGATCACGGACCTCGGAAGGGTGGAGGCCCTTTTCGCGGCCGATCCGGATCTCGCCCCCGCGACGCGACGCGCGCTTCTCGCGCTGCTCGGGCGGAGCGCCGGGTGAAGGTTCTCACGTCGGAGGCTGCCCGCGCCCTGGACGCGCGGACGATCGCGGCCGGTACGCCGGGGCTCGTCCTCATGAAACGGGCCGCCGCGGCGCTCGTGCGGGAGATCGCGGGCGTCGTCGCGCGCCGGGCATCCCGGGGCGCGCGAATCGTCGTCCTCGCGGGCCCGGGCAACAACGGAGGGGATGGTTTCGAGGCGGCGCGCCTTCTCAAGGCGGCGCACGTCGGGGGAAACGTGGAGACGCTGCTTTTCGGGGCGCCCGAGCATCTGAGTCTGGACGCCCGAAAGACCCACCAGCGCCTCGAGAAGGCAGGAGGGGCGATTCGCGAGGTGACGAAGGAAGCCGATCTCGAACCTCTGCGGACGGCGACGCTCGTCGTGGACGCGCTCTTCGGCACGGGCCTGAAAAGGCCCATCTCGCCGGACGGGCTTCCGGCGCGCGCCGTGCGCCTCGTCGCGGAAGGGCGGTCGTTCGTAGTCTCGGTCGACGTGCCCTCTGGTCTCTCGGCCGACGAGCCGCTCCCGTGGTCTCCCGCCGTACGCGCCGACCTCACCGTCACGTTCGGATACCCGAAGCCCTGTCACGTGCGCCTGCCTGCCGCGGCTCTTTGCGGGCGGATTGGCGTCGCCGGCATCGGCTTTCTGCCTCTGGAGGAGGAGAGCGGGACCGCGGGAGATGCCATCTGCGCTCTGGACGTCGCGAGACTCTTCCCGCGGCGCGAGGCGACGGCGCACAAGGGCACGTTCGGGCGCCTGCTCGTGGTGGGAGGCACCGAGGGCATGGCGGGGGCGCCCGCCCTCGCGGCGCGAGGAGCGCACCGTGCGGGGGCCGGCCTCGTCAGCGTTTTCGCGCCGGATTCCGTGCGTTGGGTGGTACACGCGCTCAGCCCCGAGACGACGACGGCAGGCGCCGACGTCGATGTCGCGCGTTTCGACGCCCTCGCGGTCGGACCCGGGCTCGGCGCGTCGACGGCTGCCCGCGCGCTCCTTCAGCGCACGGCGGCGGCGCGCCTTCCGGCGGTCTTCGACGCGGACGCGCTCAACCTCGCCGGCGAGGCCGCGTACTTCGCTTCGCGGGTCGCACCCACCGTGCTCACGCCGCACGCCGGGGAGGCCGGGCGCCTCCTCGGCCTCGACGCGGAGCGCGTGAACGCGGATCGGGAGGTCGCAGCGCGCGAGATCGCCTCGCGGGCGAAGGCAGTCGTCATCCTCAAGGGGTTCCGGCCCCTCGTGGCCTCGCCGGCGGGTCAGGTCGTGCCCGTCCTCGCTGGGAACCCCGCGCTTGCCTCGGGGGGGACGGGCGACGTCCTCACCGGCGTCGTCGGGGCGTGCCTCGCGCGGGGCCTCGACGCCTTCGATGCGGCCTGCGCGGCCGCCTGGCTCCACGGCATGGCAGGTGACTTCGTACGGGAGGTCAGAGGGGAGGAGTCGCTCTCGGCGTCCGACGTCGTGGAAGCGCTCTCCGAGGCCTTCTTCGAAGCGCGCGAGAGCGTCGGCGGGTGACGTCGCACGTCTCGGCAACCGAGGAGGAAACGAGGCGCCTCGGGGCGAGCCTCGCGCGCCGTCTCGCGCCCGGCGACGTCGTGCTCCTCGAAGGGGAGCTCGGTGCCGGCAAGACTGCCTTCGTAAAGGGGATCGCTGCCGGGCTCGGCCTCGACCCGGAGGACGTGTCGTCCCCGAGCTTCGCTCTCGTGCACGAATACGGGCCGGCGGGGAAGCCGCCCCTTCTCGTCCACGGCGACCTCTATCGAGTCTTCGCGGGCGCGTCGATCGCGGACCTCGGTCTCGACGAGCGGAAAAGCGCGATTCTCGCGGTGGAATGGCCGCGTCCGCCGTTGACCGAACGGCGGGCCTGGCGCGTCGCGCTGCGCATCGAGTCCGACGGGTCGCGCACGATCGACGTCGAGCCTCCGGGAATCCGCCCCTCCTCCCCGTGAGGCTCAGAAGGCGAAGACGAGCCCTCCGGTGACCTCTCCGTTGTACGACCAGTTTCCCCGCCGGTTGTCGCAGAAAATGTTGTGGTCACAGGAGGTGCCATCGTCAGAGCGGAGGTCGATGGCGCGGTAGCGGCCGTCGATGCGCAGCCCGACGCGCGGGACGAAGAAGAACTTTCCTCCGACCGAGAGATTCGCCGTGAAACGGCCGGTCGCGGCCGGGTTGACGCCGGCGATGTCCCGCTTCTCGACCGCGCTGCCGGCGCCTATGCCGACGTAGCCGATCACGCGCCGACGCCCGAAATTGAACAGGGCGTTCGCCTCGTAGACGTTCTGGCGCAGGGTCCCGACGTTGAGATGTCGCGGAACGGAGCCGAAGAAGTCGGGAGAGCGGAGATCGGCACGCGCGGAGGTCCAGTCGACTTCGAAGCCGAAATGGCGCGTGATGTTGTACGCGAGGCGTGCGCCGTACGCGAGGTCGTCGTCCGGCTCGAGGAATCGGACGTTCGACACCGTGCCGGACGAGAAGGGAACCGTGTAGTTGCCGTAAAGGCGACCGCCAAAGTAGCCGCCCGCGAACGGCGAGATCTCCCACGTGCCGGTGCGGTCCTGAGCGTAAGCGGGCGCCGCGAGCGTCAGAACGGCGCAGGCGAGAGCGAGAAAGCCGAGGAAACGACGCATGAAACCTCCTGAAAGACCGGATTTTGGAGCCGAACGCATGGGTGTTCCCGCAATGAGACGCACACGCCACACGACAGGTTGGCAAGCAACGGGCATACCCGTGCTTAGGGGCTCGCCGGGAACAGCCCGGGCCAGATCGACGTGACGACGAGGACCAGCGTCAGTCCGATCATGACGACGCAGGTCCCCCAGGCCACCCAGTTCCACACGCGGCCGTTCACGTGCTCACCCATGAGGTCCTCGCGGTTGATGAGGAGGCACATGAACACGAGGACGAACGGGAGGAGCAACCCGTTCAGCACCTGGGACAGGAAGAGGACGGGGAAGAGCGGAACCCCGGGAATCAGGATGATGCCGGCGCCGATCACGATCATGCCCGTGTAGAGCGTATTGAACTGGGGCGCCTCGCTCCAGGTCTTGTTCACACCGGCCTCGAAGCCCAGCCCCTCGCAGATGGAATAGGCCGTGGCGAGCGGCAGGATGGAGGCCGCGAACAGCGAGGCGTTCGCGAGCCCGAAGGCGAAGAGCGTACCGGCCCATTTCCCCGCGAGCGGCTTCAAGGCGAGCGCCGCCTGCTCGGCGCCTTCGATGCGAATCCCCTTCGGAAAGAGGGTGGCCGCGCAGGCGACGATGATGAAGAACGCGACCACGTCCGTCAGGATGCAGCCGACGATGACGTCCCAGCGCGAGAGCTTGTACTCCTCCGGGCCGATTCGTTTTTCCACGATGGAGGCCTGGAGGTAGAACTGCATCCAGGGCGCGATCGTCGTTCCGACGATCCCGATGATCATCAGGATCCACGCGGCGCTCGACTCGATCCTGGGCTCGAAAGTCTGCTTGAGGACGTCCTTCCAGACGGGTTTCGCGAAGATCGCCGACAGGATGTACGTCAGGTAGATCGTGCAGGCGATCAGGAATACCTTCTCGACCGACTTGTAGTTCCCTTTCACGACGATCCACCACACGACGAACGCGCCGATGGGCACGGAGACGAAGCGCGGGATCCCGAAGATCTCCAGCGCGGCCGCCCAGCCGGCGAACTCGGCGACCGTGTTCCCGATGTCCGTCACGAGGAGGGCGACGAGCAGGTAGAACGTGGCCCTCAGGCCGTAGTTCTCGCGTATGAGCTCGCCGAGGCCCTTTCCCGTGATGGCGCCGAGGCGTGCGGACATCTCCTGGACGACGATGAGGGCGATCGTGATGGGGACGAGCGTCCAGAGCAGCGAGTAGCCGAAGTGGGCGCCCGCGATGGAGTACGTCGCGATGCCGCCCGCGTCGTTGTCGACGTTCGCCGTGATGATCCCGGGTCCGAGGACCGCGAGAAAGAGCATCACACGCCGCTTCCAGCCGCGGACCTCGGAGCGCGAAGAGGCCGTGTCGGCGGCCGGCGCGATCACCGCAGCCTCCGCCGGTGGCGGCGAGGCTGCGGTTGAAGTCGGTCGACGACGTCGTCGATCGTGATGATGCCGACGAGAACGCCTTCGGGGTCGGTCACGGGCAGGGCGAGGAGGTCGTACTTGGACATCGTCTCGGCGACCTCGTCGGCCGAGACGTCCGCCGTGACGCTACGCACGGGCGTCGCCATGGCGTTCTCGAGAAGCGTGTCATCGTCGGCGGCGAGGAGGTTGCGCACCGAGAGCGCGCCCAGCACGCGATCCTTCTCGTCGACGACGTAGAAGTAGAAGAGAGCCTCGGCGTCGCGGGCCAGGGGTCTGAGGCGCTGGAGCGTCTCGCGCACGGAGAGATTCGGCGGAAACGTGACGAAGTCGGTTCCCATGAGGCCGCCCGCCGTGTTCTCGTCGTGCACGAGCAGCTCGGTGACCTCTTCGGCCGCGCCCTTCTCCATGAGCTGGACGAGGTCGCGGGCGTGCTCGCCCTCGATCTCGCCGAGGACGTCCGCCGCTTCGTCCGCGGGCATCTGCTCGAGGATCTCCGAGGCGCGCCTCTCGGGCAGGTCCTCGATGATCTCCGCCTGGATCTCGGGCTCCATCTCGTGCAGCGTCTCGGCAGCCGTCTCGACGTTCAGCTTCTGGAAGATGCCGGATCGCTCGGTGCCCGAGACCTGGCTCAGGATCTCCGCGATGTCGGCCGGATGGAGCCGCTGGAGCTTCTCCTGGGGCAGCGTGGTCTCGAGACGCTCGAGGCGCCCGTGAAGCGGCTGCATCGAGTCCCACGGTATGAGCCGCGCCGGAAGAGATGCGTCGGAAAGCCTTCCTCCGCGCGGCGTGACACGCGCGCCGAAGACCCGCCTCACGAGGCCGCGCACGCCCACGTCGGCGGCGGTGAGCACGAGGTCGCCCGACAGCACGTCCAGCTTGAGGTCGTTCACGCGCACGACCTTCACGCCGTTGATGTCCACGATCTGTTTGTCGAGAAGATGGCGCGCGAGGAAGATCTCGTCCTCCCGCGCGGGACGATGCAGGAGGTCCTCCCTCACGAGCCGGGTGCGCACGGCGCCGCGCTGGAAGATGGCGACGTCCTCCCAGGGCAGGACGAACGTCTCGAAGCGGTCGCGGATGAGGAGGCCCGTCACGCGCGGAAAGGGGGCGCGCGTGCTCGTGGCGACGGCGAAGTCCGAGATTTTTCCGACGGGGTGGCGCGCCACGTCGCGCACCGTCTCGCCGAGAAACTCCGAGACGAAAAAACCCTCGTGCGCGGGCACGGCGGTGGTGCGCGCGGGCGAAGTCGGCGGTGGCGTCGTCACGGAGGCATTGTCGGGAGGAGGCGGGGCCTCGTCAACGCCTGTTCGGGTAATCTGCGCGCCGTGCGCACGATCCGCGTCGGCAAGGGCGTTCAGGGGCTGCTGCTGGCCTCGTATTCGTGCCTCCTCCTCGCCGTGACGCTTCTCGTGCAGGGGAGCGGAGGAGTGCGCACGAATCTCGCGCCGTTCGACGACATCCAGCGCCTCATCCTGCGCGCGGGGCGCGGCGGCTACCTGTCGAACGCGTTCCTTTACGCGGTGGTCGGGATCGTCGGAAACCTCGCGATGTTCGCGGTGTGGGCGTTCCTGCTGTGGAAGTTCCTCGACGGCCCCGGCCGCTCCGCCGCGCGGAACCACGCGGACGTCCTCATCGCGGGGACGCTGTTCAGCGTGGGCATCGAGACGGTCCAGCTCTTCCTGCCGACCCGCGCGACCGACGTGAACGACGTCTTCTGGAACGTCCTCGGCACGATCGCCGGCTGCGCCGCCGCGCACCTCCACCGCAACGTCCGGCTCGACTGGCAGTAGACTCTTTCCGGCGAGCCGGAGTGGCGGAATGGCAGACGCAGGGGACTCAAAATCCCCCGGTCCACAAGGCCGTGAGGGTTCGACTCCCTCCTCCGGCACCACTTGCTATCGTCACGGCCCGGCGTGAGCGATCTCATCCACATTCCCCGGTCCGAGGCGCCGCGCGTCTCGATCGTCGTCCCGTCGGCGGCCGACCAGGAACTCCTGTTCGCGTGCCTGCGCTCGCTCGAGCGGCACCTGCCGGCGTCGATCCCGACGGAGACGATCGTGGTCCTCGACGGCGCGCCGGAAGGCGCGGCGGCGCGCGTCGAGGCCGCCGCGCCCGGGGCTCGGGTCGTCGCGTCCTCCGTGCGGCTGGGGCTCGCGCGCTCGGGGAACCGCGGCCGGCGCGTGGCGCGGGGGGAGTTCCTGGCCCTTCTCCACGACGACTCCGAGATCGAGGCGGGCTGGCTCGAGGCGCTCGTCGCGGCGGCCGACGCCCATCCCGAGGCGGGGGCCGTTGGCGGGCTCGTCCTCTTCCCGGACGGGACGCTGCAGGGCGCCGGAGTGATTCTCTGGCGCGACGGCGCGACGTCGCCGCCCTGGGCGGGCGCTCCGCCGCGGCCCGACGCCTTCGGCCGCCGGCGCGCCGTGGACTTCTGCGGGTCGAACGCCCTTCTCGTCCGCGCGGCGGCCTGGGACGCCGCCGGCGGGCTCGACGAGCGATTTTTCCCGGCGTATTTCGTCGACACCGACCTTGCGATGGGGCTCCGCGAAGCCGGTTGGTCCGTCCTCTTCGAGCCGCACGCCCGCAACCGGCACCGGCGGGGTTCCAGCTCGCGAAAGCAGTTCCGCGAGTGGGTCTCGGCGCACAATCGCGCGTCTTTTCTCGCGAAGTGGGGAGAAGCGATCGCGGCGCAGGAGCCCTGGGACGGAGGTTCGCCGGAGTCCGTCGCCCGCGCGCTCGCGCGGGCCGGGGAGCGCGCCGCGCGCCTCGCGTCGGGACAGCGGCGAACCGCTGCGCCTCCCGCGGAGGCGCGGGCGGCCGACGTGGAGGACGAGCGCCGCGCCCTCGAGCAGGACCTCGCGCTCCAACGCGAGTATGCGCGCAGCCTCGAGGCGGAGAGCGCCGCGATGACCAGCGTCCTCTGGTGGCGGATCTACCTGCGCCTCCTGCCCGTCCTCGAGCCGCTGCGCGCAGCGCTGCGCTCTCTCAGCCGTCCCGGATCGTCCAGTCGAACGGGATGACGCCGGAGTGCGGGTCGATGCGGGCCTTGTCGGGGTCCGCGGGGTCGAACCGCGCCGTGCCGAAGTTCACGATCCTCCCGAGCGTCGTGCCCCAGTTCAACGTCGCGTGCCAGACGCCCTGCGGGATGTAGAGGAGGAGGGATCCGCTCCCGGCGAACCAGAACTCGCAGAAGGCGTTCTTCGTGGGGGAGCCCTCGCGCCCGTCGTGGAGCACGATTCGCAGGTCGCCCGTCTGAACGAAGTAGCGGTCCGCCTGCCGGCGGTGCATGCCCCAGCCCTTGATGCGCCCGGGCCGGATCGTGAACTCGTACGCGTGGACGATCGGTTCGTTCCAGAAAGGCCTCGTGAAATCCATGAAGGGCACGAGCGAGCCCCGATGGTCGTGGTAGCCCGCGAGGCGCTCGGCGCGCACGCCCGCGATGTTGCGGGCCATCACCTCGTCGGGCTCTTCCGTGCGCGCGGCGTCGGGCTTCCCGGGTAAGGAGACGGGAATCTCGGCGACGAGCGAGTTGCGGCCGGAATCGTTCGGCATGGCGGGGAGTTTAGCGCCTGCCAAACTCATTGACGCACGGAGGGGGCGGGAGTAATCTCTTGGTCCCCTTTCCAAGGAGGATTTTGCCGTGGCTTTCAAGATCGGCGACAGGCTTGTCTACCCGAACCACGGCGTCGGGGTCGTGGAAACGATCCAGGAGTCCCTCCTCGAAGGCTCGACCGCGCCCTGCTATCAGCTTCGCCTCATCGGGAACAACTCGCGCGTGATGGTGCCGGTCGGGAACTCGGACCGCATCGGCCTCCGCCCGCTCACGCGGCGCAAGGACGTGGGCTCGGTCTTCCGCGTTCTCGAGAACGCGATGCTCCCGCCGAGCGGCGACTGGAAGGGCCGGTACAAGCAGAACCTCGACAAGATGCGCTCCGGCCGCCTCACGGACATCGCGGACGTCCTCAAGAACCTGACGTGGGTGCAGAAACAAAAGGCGCTCTCCTTCCGCGAGAAGAAGATGTACGAGCGCGCCCGCTATCTGATCGTCTCCGAGATCGCGCAGATCAACGGGCTGCCGGAGGGCGAGGTCGCGACCGAAGTAGAGAAGGCACTCGACCGGGCGATCCTCAAGCGGCGTCCCGTCGCGGTCCTGGCCGGAAATAACCGCGACCACTGAATTGCCCAGGGGAAACCCGGGCCGGGTCCCCCTGGCCCCCTCCACGCCCGAAAGAAACTCCGGACGCGATGGGGCGGCCGCAACTTCCGTATAGTGGCGAGGATGGCTTCGCGCCCGATGCTCACCGGCCTGACGGTGGGACTCCTGCTGACGCTCGCGCTGCCGGCTGCCGCCGCGCCCGTCCCGAGCCGGACGGGCGATGGCGTGCTCGACGTCCTGCTGGCGTCGGTCGACATGGAGAAGCGGCGCGTGACCGAGGATCTCGAGGAGTTCGACCGGATCTCGGGGCAGGCGTCGCGGGCGGAGGCCGACTTCACTTCGGCCCTGAATCAAATCGCTCGTCTCGCGCGCGAGGGCATCTTGGACCGAAACGCGCTGGAGCAGGCCGAGCAGGCCGCCTCTGACGCGCGGGCGCGCGTGCAGGCAGGACAGAACAGGCGCCTCGCCGTTTCCGAGCGGCTCGCCGAGCGCGTGCGGCGCCTCGCCGCGTTCCGGGAGGAGATCGCGCGCCGCCGCGAGGCCCTCAGAACCACGCTTTCCGACCCTCTCACGGGCCGCTGGGAGGTCTTCATCAACCCGGGAGCGCGGCGCGGCTTCTACCGCCTCTCGCTCGACGGCACAATCCTCTCGGGGGACTATGTCCTCGACGGCGGGTTTCATGGTTCTCTCAGGGGCACGTTCGTGGGCGACCGCGTCACGCTCGAGCGGATCGACTCCGAGCTCGGCGTGGATGCGAAGTTTTACGGCCGCTTGACGATCGGGGCATCGCGCCGCATCGCGGGCACGTGGGACGGGACGCAGATCGCGCCGGCCCCGGTCTCAGGCCCCGTGGCGGGGACGTGGGCGGCGCAGCCGGTGCGCGACGAGGAGAGTGAATCGAAATGACTGCCGAAGAGATGGACGACCACCTGCCTCCGCCCGTCCCGGCCGGAAAGCTCGTCCGGGAGAAAAAAGCCCGCGCCCCGGGGGCGCCGGCGCCTCGCACGTCCCCGTGGCCGGACCGGGGGCTGTTCCTCGCCGTGGGCCTTCTCGCCGGCTTCGCGGCCGCATATCTGTACCTGGACAAGAACCCGTCGGGGGTGCCGCAGGCTTCCTTGTCCGATCCGCATGCCGGCCTCGCCGGCGTCGGCCCGGGCGCGACGCGCGATCTGCCCGGCAGCGGCGGCGGGCAGCCGTCTCTCGCCGTCGACCCGGTCGCCCGGCAGAAGCTCTCCGACCTCGAGGCGGCCGTGGCGAAGGAGCCGAAGAACGCGGACCTCCTCGTGCAGCTCGGGAACACGGCGTACGACGTCGAGGACTGGAAGAAGGCGGTCGACGCTTACGAGAGGGCTCTCAAGCTGCGCGACGCCGATCCCAACGTCCTCACCGATCTCGGAGTCGCGTACCGGAATCTCGGCAACGTCGACAAGGCGCTGACGATGTTCACGCAGGCGTCGGCACGCGATCCGAACCACTGGCCGGCGCAGTTCAATCTCGCGATCGTCTACGGCATCGACAAAGGCGATACGAAAAAGGCGCTCGAGATCCTCACGAAGCTCAAGAAGGAGCATCCCGAGATCCCGGCGCTCGACCGCCTCACGAGCGACCTCGAGCAGCGAGCGAAAGGACGCCCACGGGCGTGACCTCGTCGCCGGGCGACCTCTTCGAGGACGAGCGCCCGGCTGAAGACGGGCCCGCCGCCGAGGGGGTCGTGCCGCGGGACGCGCCGCTCGCGGAGCGGATGCGCCCCCGCGACCTCTCCGAGGTGGAAGGGCCTGCGGATCTCATCGGCCCCGGCTCGTTTCTCGCGAAGGCGCTCGCGGCCGACAAGGTTCCCTCGCTCGTCTTCTGGGGCCCCCCTGGAAGCGGCAAGACGACGCTCGCGCGGATCATCGCGGCGAAGACCCAGGCCCGCTTCATCGGATTCTCGGCCGTCGTCTCGGGCATCAAGGAGATCCGGAACGTGATGGAGGAAGCGGCCCGCGCCAAGCGCCGGGGCCGCCGCACGCTGCTCTTCGTGGACGAGATCCACCGTTTCAACCGGGCGCAGCAGGACGCGTTTCTGCCGTTCGTCGAGGTCGGAGACATCGTGCTCGTGGGCGCCACGACCGAGAATCCCTCGTTCGAGCTGAACGGCGCGCTGCTCTCCCGGCTTCGGGTCGTCATCCTGCCCGCGCTCACGGAGGCGGACCTCGTGAGGCTGATGAAGAGAGCGCTCGCGGACCCCACGAGGGGACTCGCGGCCCGGGTGACGGTCGACGAGGATGCCTTCGAATGGATATCACGATTTGCCGATGGCGACGCCAGAAGGGCGCTCACGGCACTCGAGGCGGCCGTTTCCCATGTTCCCTTCGAAGAAAATTCTTCTCCGCTCTCGGTTTCCCTTCTCGAGGATCTGTTCAAGCGAAAAGTCCTCCTGTACGACAAGTCCGGCGAGGAGCACTTCAACCTCATCTCCGCGCTCCACAAGTCACTCCGCGACTCGGACGTGGACGCGTCGCTCTACTGGCTCGCGCGGATGCTCGAGGCGGGGGAGGACCCGCTCTACGTCGCCCGCCGCCTCGTGCGCTTCGCCTCCGAGGACGTCGGCCTCGCCGACCCGTCCTCGCTGGCGCTCGCGATGGCGGCGAAGGAAGCCGTGCACTTCATCGGCATGCCCGAGGGCGCGCTCGCGCTCGCCGAGATCGTCGTGCACATGGCGCTGGCGCCGAAGTCGAACGCGCTCTACACGGCGTACGGAGAGGCCGTGGCCGACGTGCACGAGCGCCCGAACGAGCCGCCGCCCCTCGCGATCCGTAACGCGCCGACGAAGCTCATGAAGAACGTGGGCTACGGGAAGGGCTACCGCTACGCGCACGATCTGGCCGAGAAGACCGCGGGCCTCTCGTGCCTGCCCGACGCGCTGCAGGGTCGGAACTACTACCGGCCGTCGGGCGAAGGGGCGGAGAAGGATCTCAAGGCGCGCGCCGAGGCGATCCGGGCGCTGAGGGAAAAACTGAAAAGGAAGAAAGAGAAGGAATGACTGATTTGCTTCGGACCCGTGCGGGAATTCGGGCGTCCGAGCGACGGGTGACGGTCTGCAAAGTTACTTAGAAGGGAATAGGGGGATGGCAACGCCTCGGCCGGGCGCGTACGCTCTCATCGTGTTGCTCATCGCCCTTCCCCTCTTACTTTCTAAGAGTCTTTTTTCTTCTCCCCCCGCGCCCGGTGCCGCGCCCGTCGGCCTCTGGCACGCCGAGCTGATTCCCTCGGTGGGGCACGAAGTCTTCTTCGACCTGAAGGTCGTCGCGAAGGGCTCCGGCCTTTCCGCATCGCTCCTGAACGGCGCCTCCGAGATCCCGTTCACATCGGCCTCCTGGGACGGCGCGAAACTGACGCTCGAGCTCGCGCACTACGACGCGACGGTCGTGGCGGAGCCGAAGGGCCCAGAGCTGGAAGGCCGATACACGCGCGTCATCGCGGCGGGTCTCGCCGAGGTGCCGTTTCGCGCGTCCCGAAGGGCGCCCGCCGCGCCCGTCCCGAGAGGCGGCGCTTCCCTGGACGGGAGCTGGGGTGTGGAGATGCGCGACGGAAAGACCATCGAGAAGCTGACCGGCGTTTTCCGGCAGAAGGGCACCGCAGTGACGGGGACGTTTCTCTCGACGACCGGCGACTATGGTGCCCTGCACGGCACGTTCGACGGGGAAAGGCTCGTCCTGTCGGTTTTCGACGGCGTGCACGTCTACCGTTTCGACGCCGAGCTGCTGCCGGACGGCAGGCTCGCGGGGGAATACCGCTCGCGCATGAATCCGCCCGTCTCCTGGCGCGGGACCCGGCTCGACGCGGCCGCCGCCGCCACGTTCCTGCCGGGCTCCTTCGACATCGTCAAGCCGAAGGATCCGTCTCAACCGTACGTCGTGTCGTTTCCCGACGTCGAGGGCCGGATCGTGTCGACGGCGGACGCACGTTTTGCCGGGAAGCCCATGCTCATCGCGTTCATGGGGACGTGGTGTCCGAACTGCGCCGACGAGGCACCGTTTCTGCGGGATCTCGAGGAGAAATACGGGCCGCGGGGTCTCGAGATCGTTTCGCTCTCGTTCGAATACACGGACGACGTGGAGCGCAACCGCCGGCAGGTGAAGAGGTTCATCGAGCGCTTCGGAACGAGGTATCCGATCCTCCTCGCGGGCACGACGAGAGGCGCGCCTACCTCGCCCGCGATCCTTCCGCTGGAAGGTTGGGAGGGCTATCCGACGACGCTCTTCCTCGACCGCAGGCACCGGATCGTGAAGATCCACTCGGGCTTCGACGGCCCGGCGACGGGCGAGCGCTTCGCGAAAACGAAGAAGGAGATCGAAGGCGCGGTCGAGAAGCTCCTAAGCGACCCAGAGGTTGTTGACGAAGCGCACGACTAGGTAGGCCTGGAGTGTGGAGGAGAGAAGCAGATACGAATACCACACGACAGGTCTTCGTGCGAGGAGCGCAAGGAAGCCAAACACGGGGAACAGAACCAGCGCATATCGGCCCGAGGAAAGAAGCGAGCCGCTCACCGCGATGAGCGTGACGCCGGACCCGACGTAGGACGCGCTGGTGCGCCTTCCCGAACGCAGGGCGTGGACGACCGATGCGACGAGGAGTAGAACCACCAGCAGATCGACCGCGGGACCAACGTGAAACCACCCGCGCTGGCGAATGTTCTCCACAATTGCGTAAAGGGACGACAGCAGGCCTGACCAGCCTGGTCGGCGGCCCCAGCCTCGCTGCAAGGCGTGAACGAACACGAGCGGGTCGCGGAACCGGAACGCGAGCCATGTGACGAAAGTCCCAAAACCGATGGCGGGGGTGAGCGCCGCGAGAACAGCGCCCAGCCGAGTTCCCTCATGCGTTCTGACGGGCTGCGCGCTGGCGCGCCAGGCAAGGATCAGAAGCGGCGGAACGAGGGCCAGGCCGAAAAGGCGCGTGAGGCCTGCAAGAAAGCCAAGGAAGGCGACAAGACCCCATCGCCCGCGACGAGCCGCCAGGAACGTTGCCAGGGCGAGCGCGAGAAAGAGTGACTCGGTGTACGGGGCGAGGAGGAAGAATGCCCACGGGAACGTGAGAAGAGCCAGGAGTGAGGTATGCGCCGGGGCCGGCCCGGGCCGTCGCGCCTCAAGCCGCTGAAGCAGAACGACCGAGATGACGAAGAACGCGTGCGAGAGGAGCGTTCCCGCCCAAAAGAGCGGGAGCCCCGAAAAGGCCAGCACCTTCATGAGGAAGGGGTAGAAGGGGAAGAACGCCAGGTTTCCGACGCCTGTGGAGGGGTCCCAGAAGTACCCGCTCGCGGCGATAGAGCGATACCAACCCGCGTCGAACCGGGCGAGCGGCGAAGCCTCCGCGGTGGCCGTCGGATCCCAGCCCGACTGGAGGGGCGATTTGAGAACGCCCTGGCCGCAGTAAGCCAGAGCGTGAACGAGCACGACGAACGTGCCGACCTTGACCCAAGAGACTCGATTCATTGTAGCTCGTGGCACCTCACGATATCGAGGTCGGCGGCGGGCGCAAGCGACTCCGCTGGAGCACTGGGCTAGGCAGCGCGGTCGCCCGCTGTACCGACTTCGAGACGGAGAGCCTTGAGTGACAAGTTGATGTCCCTGATGAACAAGAGAAGTGAGCCGATAAGGGACGCCAGGCACGAGGAGAACAGGCCCACGACAGCCGCGGCAAATGACAGCTTGAACAGGGCGCCGACGAAAATGACGATGATGAGCAAGGCTGCAAGAAGGACGCTGATTGAGGCCGCCGCTATTGCGGCGCGTACGATGCGCGCCCGAGTGAGAAGAATGGTGAGCTGTGCGACGGCGCGGTCTGGCTCCGCAGACTGGGCGAGACGGAGCTCCTGCGAGAGTTGCCGCGTGCGATCGAAGATGCGACCGAGCCGGTTACTCATGGTGAGGAGCAGGAGGCCGACGCCCGAGATGAGGATGACCGGGCCGATGGCGACCTGAAGAATCGGAATGAGGTCGGGAAACTGCATCTTGCTGCTGCCCTTCGTTCTAGCCGATCCTTCCCGCGCGAAGGACGAGAGGCCAGGTGATTGTCTTCTCGTCGGCAGGGTCGCCCCAGGCCCCGGTCAGCTCTGCCCGGTGGGTCTCGACCGGATTCTCCCGGTTCGCCCTTTCGAACGCTTTGACCGCCGACCAGGTGGAAAGATATCCGAGCATTCGTTCGAGATCCCATTGCGCGGTCATGGCCACGCGCGGGACGGGAATTTCCTCGAATGGAATGACGAGATCAGCATAGCGAAGTGCGACGAGCGCGCGTTCCGGGGGCCAGAACGGCTCGACGCGGGCGTGAAAGCGGCGAACAGCCGCTCCGGCCTCGCCCTCCAGATCAAAGAGATCGTATGCCCACACCGCGATGGCGCCTCCAGGCACGCCGACCCTCTTCACCTCCTCGAAGAATCTCCTCTGATCGAACCAATGAACCGCCTGCCCGACGGTCACGAGGTCGGCCCATCCGCCTTTCAGGCCCGACCTCTCGGCAGGCGTCACGCGGTAGGTGACACGCGGGTGCGGCGTCGCGTGGGCGATCTGGTCGGCGCTCGCGTCCGTCGCGACGACCTCGGCGAAGTGCTCCGCGAGAGGGACGGCGGCCTGCCCGTTCCCAGTACCAGCGTCCCAGCAGCGCTCGTGCCGCGGCGTCAGAGCCGCGACGGTCCGGAAGAGCTCGGGCGGGTACGTGGGCCGGTAGCGGGCGTAATCGCTTGCGTGGCCGGAGAAGTGGTCCTTGAAGGAGAGCTCGCTCAGATCTCTTCGCGCCTGTAGTTCGGCGCTTCCTTCGTGATGATCACGTCGTGGGCGTGGCTCTCGCGGAGGCCCGCCGCCGTGATGCGCACGAACCGCGCCTTTCTCACGAGCTCCGGGAGGGTCGCGGCGCCCGCGAGGCCCATGCCCGAGCGCACGCCGCCCGTCAGCTGCGTGAGGAGCGTCGAAACGGGTCCCTTGTGGGGAACCATGCCCTCTATACCCTCCGGCACGAGCTTTCGCGGCTCTTCCTCGTCCTGGAAGTACCGGTCGGCGGAGCCCAGCTTCATCGCGCCGAGCGAGCCCATGCCGCGATACGCCTTGAACGTGCGGCCCTGATAAAGAATCGTCTCGCCGGGCGCTTCGTCCGTGCCCGCGAAGAGGCTCCCGATCATCACGGAATGCGCGCCCGCGGCGAGCGCCTTCGTGACATCGCCCGAGAACTTGATGCCGCCGTCGGCCACGAGGGAGATGTTCGACTTCGCGGCGCCCTTGACGCATTCCTGGATCGCGTGGATCTGTGGCACACCGGCGCCCGTGACGACGCGCGTCGTGCAGATGGAGCCGGGCCCGATGCCGATCTTCACGGCGTCGGCCCCCCGGCGCACGAGATCGCGCGTCCCTTCCGCCGTCGCCACGTTGCCCGCGAGAACAGGGACGGACGGGAACTTCTTCTTCAGGGACGAGAGCGCCTCCAGCACGCCTTCGCTGTGGCCGTGCGAGGAGTCGAGCACGAGGAGATCCACCTTCGCCGCGACGAGCTCCCGGGCCCGGTCTAGGAGATCGGTGGTCGCGCCCACCGCCGCGGCCACACGCAGGCGGCCGAACGAGTCCTTGCACGCGCTCGGGTACTTGATCTGCTTCTGGATGTCCTTGACCGTGATGAGGCCCTTGAGGTTGCCGGCGCGGTCCACGACGAGCAGCTTCTCGATGCGGTGGCGGTGAAGCAGCTCCTTGGCCTGCTCGAGCGTCGTGCCCGGCGGGCACGTCACGAGGTTCTCCTTCGTCATGCGCTCGGAGATCGGGAGGTCCATGCGCGTCTCGAAGCGCAGATCGCGATTCGTCAGGATGCCGACGAGCTTGCCGCGGTCGTCCACGACCGGCACCCCCGAGATCCGGAAGTTCGCCATGACCTCGAGCGCTTCCGAGATCCTCTGGGTCGGGCGGCAGGTGACGGGGTCGACGATCATTCCGCTCTCCGAACGCTTCACCTTGTCGACCTCGGCGGCCTGCGAATCGATCGTGAGGTTCTTGTGGATGACGCCCAGCCCGCCGTTCTGCGCCATCGCGATCGCGAGGCGCGACTCGGTGACCGTGTCCATCGCGGCCGAAAGGATGGGGATGTTCAGCCCGATCCCTGGTGCGAGCCGCGTCTTCAGGTCGGTTTCGGCGGGATGGACTTTCGAGCGGGCGGGGAGGAGGAGGACGTCGTCGAACGTGAGGGCGAGCGGGATTTCCCGGTCATTCACCATGGGGATTCATACCACAGACGGTGGATGGCCTCTTTCGTCTGCCCCGTCAGCCGGCGGCAGCGCCCGTCCCGGTCGCTCCGTGGCATTTCTTGTACTTCCTCCCGGAGCCGCACGGGCACGGGTCGTTCCGACCGACCTTGGGGCCCGAGGCCTTCACCGTGGACACGTCGAAATCGCCTCCCGCCGTCGGGTCGAAGGAGCCCTGCAACTGGTGGTTCTGCTCCTTCTGCTTCGCGCGCTTCTCGAGGTCCGACGCCGCGCGGCGCGAGGCCGCTGAGCCACTCACCGCCCCAGCGGTCAGGGAGGGCTCCGCCTCGCGCGGGGGTGCCGCGCGCTCGACGGGTGCTTCGGCGACCTCGAAACGGAAGAGGTACTGGAGGATCTGCTCCTCGATGCCTTCCTTCATCGCCTCGAAGAGCTGGAAAGACTCCCTTTTGTATTCGACGAGCGGATCGCGCTGGCCGTAGCCGCGCAGGCCGATGCCTTCCTTCAGATGGTCGAGCGCGAGGAGGTGGTCCTTCCAGAGCGTGTCGACCGTCTGGAGCATGAAGAACTTCTCGAAGTCGCGCAGCGTCTGCGCGCCGACGGCCTTCTCTTTCGCCTCGTACGTCTCGCGCACGGCCGTGCGCAGCTTGTTCTTGAGCTCCGTGTTCGTGTCGCCCACGCCGAGCCCTTTTTCGGACGGCTTGAATCCATACGTGTCGAAGGCGAGGGTTTCGAAGGCGTCCCAGGTCCATTCGGACGGGTCCTTGGCGGCGGAGCAGTGGCGGTCGACGTAATCTTCCGAGACGTCTTCCGCGAGGGCCACGACGTAATCGCGCGAGAGCGTCCCGGTGAGGATCTCCTTGCGGAGCCGGTAGATCTCCGCGCGCTGCTTGTTCATCACGTCGTCGTATTCGAGGAGGTGCTTGCGCGTGTCGAAGTTGCGGCCCTCGACCTGTGTCTGCGCGCGCTCGATGGACTTCGTCACCCAGCGGTGCTCGATGGGGACGCCCTCCTCCATGCCGAGGCGCTTCATGAGTCCCGACAGGCGGTCGGACCCGAAGATGCGCATGAGGTCGTCCTCGAGCGAGAGGTAGAAGCGCGAGGAGCCGGGGTCGCCCTGGCGGCCGGCGCGGCCACGGAGCTGGTTGTCGATCCGGCGGGATTCGTGGCGTTCCGTGCCGATGATGTGGAGGCCGCCCAGCTCGACGACCTGCTCGTGCGCCTCGGCGGTGTCTTTCTGGAACTCGGCCGCGATTCTCTCGATCTCTTCGGGGGTCTTGTCCTTCGCCTTCTGCTTCGCGAGGTACTCCGGGTTGCCGCCGAGGAGGATGTCCGTGCCGCGGCCCGCCATGTTCGTCGCGATCGTCACGGCGGAGACCTGGCCGGCCTGCGCGACGATCGTGGCTTCCTGCTCGTGGTACTTCGCGTTCAGGACGACGTGAGGCACCTTTTTCTTCTTGAGCATGGTCGAGAGAAGCTCGGACTTCTCGATCGAGATCGTGCCGACGAGAACGGGCTGGCCCTTCTCGCTCTTCTCGGCGATCTCCTCGACGACGGCCTCGAACTTCTCGCGCTCGGTCCGGTAGACGAGATCGTGCTCGTCGATTCGAATCATGTCGCGGTTCGTCGGGATCACGACGACGTCGAGCTTGTAGATCTTGTCGAACTCGGCGGCTTCGGTGTCCGCCGTGCCCGTCATGCCCGCGAGCTTGTCGTACATCCGGAAGTAGTTCTGGAGCGTGATCGTGGCGAGCGTCTGGTTCTCTTTCTCGATCTTGACGCCCTCTTTCGCCTCGACCGCCTGATGGAGGCCGTCCGACCAGCGGCGCCCCGGCATGAGCCGGCCCGTGAACTCGTCCACGATGAGGACCTGGCCGTCCCGCACGACGTAGGAGACGTCTCGCTTGTAGAGCGTATGCGCGCGAAGCGCCTGCTGGCAGGCGTGGAGGAGGTCGATGTTCGTCGGGTCGTAGAGGTTCTCGACGCCGAGGAGGCGTTCGCACTTCGTCACGCCCTCCTCGGTCAGAGAGGCCGTGTGCGCCCTCTCGTCGAGGAGGTAGTCGCCGGTCGTCGTCTTGTTTCCGTATTTGTCCTTGATCTCCTCGCCCTTGACGAGCTTCGGGATGATCCGGTCCACCTTGTAGTAGATGTCCGTCTCGCCCTCGGACGGGCCCGAGATGATGAGCGGCGTCCGCGCCTCGTCGATCAGGATCGAGTCGACTTCGTCCACGACGGCGAAGACGTGCCCGCGCTGGACCATGTGTTGGAGCTCGAACTTCATGTTGTCGCGCAGGTAGTCGAAGCCGAACTCGTTGTTCGTGCCGAAGGTGATGTCGCGCGCATAGGCGTCTCGGCGCTCCTCGTCGGGCATGTCGTGCTGGATGCAGCCCACCGTGAAGCCGAGGAACTGGTAGATGCGGCCCATCCACTCGGCGTCGCGGCGCGCGAGGTAATCGTTCACGGTGACGAGATGGGCGCCGCGGCCCGAGAGGGCGTTGAGCGAGATGGCCAGCGTCGCGACGAGCGTCTTGCCCTCGCCCGTGCGCATCTCGGCGATCTTGCCCTCGTGAAGGACCATGCCGCCCATGAGCTGGACGTCGTAGTGGCGCTGTCCGATCGAGCGCCACGCGGCCTCACGGACGAGCGCGAAGACCTCGACCAGCTCCTTATCGAGGACCTCGCGGGAAAGCGCGCGCCTCTCCTCGATCTCCCCGGGCAGCTTTTTCAGGCCGTCCAGCACGCGCGTGCGGATCTCGGCCACGCGCGCGCGGATCTGGGCGTCGGAGAGCGCCTTGATCCCGGGTTCGAGCGCGTTGATGTCCCCGACGCGCGGCACCATCGCCTTGATGTCGCGCTCGTGCTTGGTCCCGAAGACTTTGGAGAGTGCCTTGTCGATGATCATGCGAGGAATGCACGCCCAGAAGAGGACGCGCAAAAAATCAGTTTAGCAGGTAGAGGCGGGGAGGCGAAGCCGTCAGAAAGCGTTCAAAACGTAGTCGAGCGGGTTCACCGGTTTGCCGTCGGCGTGCACCTCGTAATGGAGGTGCGGCCCGGTGGAGCGGCCCGTGGAGCCGACGAGCGCCACGAGGTCTCCGCGCTTGACGCGCTGGCCCTCGGCCACTCGCGCTGCCTGAAGGTGCCCATACAGCGTCGTGACGCCGTAGCCGTGGGCGATCTCCAGGAAGCGGCCGTAGCCCTGGTCCCAGCCCACGCGCACGACCGTGCCGGACGCCGGAGCGACGACGCGATTCCCGGCGGGAGTCGAGATGTCGATGCCGGTGTGAAATTCGGAGTGGTTCGTGAACGGGTCGGGGCGCGCCCCGAAGCCCGCCGTCAGCACGCCGACGGCGGGGGCGATGCTGGGTGTCAGGGCGAGCTGGTCGGCCTGCAGGAAGAGCTTCTTCTCGACGACCTTCAGGCGCGACGACAGGAGGGCGCCGCGGCGCCCGGCCTCGCTGAGGCCCGACTCGACGGAATCCGCGGGGTTCACGGGCACCGCCGTGAGGCCGCCGACGCCGCCCATGCCGGGATCCCGCACCGCCGACAGCCCGGCGACGATCGACAGACGGCGCGTGCGATCCTCGAAGTCGGCGAGCATCTTCTCGATCGACTCGAGGCGCGTATTCGTGAGAGCCGCCCGCGACCTCAAGTCCGAGTTCTCGGCCAGAATGGCGGTGACTTCTCTGTTCCTGCGGATCGAGCGGACCCACAGGACGGAGAAGGTCACGCCGAGGACGACCGCGAGGCCGAAAGAGACGCCCAAGCACCAGAGAAGCCGCGAGGAGACGCGGAACTGCCGGAAACGCGCCCTAGCGTGGGGCAGGAAGATGATGGTGTGCTCTCTTCTCGGCATCCGTTTCCTTCCCGCAAACACACGCATAGCCTTACACCACGAAGGCCAACGATTGAACGATGGAAATCTTAATCCGCGTGGCGGACCTGTCAAGGGAGAAACGCGTCCCTCATCCAACTCATTGACAAAGCGGCGGCTAAGTCGTACCGGCCGGGTCAGAGACGGGACGATAGCGAAGGGCCTCGGCCACGTGCGCGGGCTGGATCACGGCCGCCTCCTGGAGGTCCGCGATTGTCCGGGCAACGCGCAGAACGCGCTGGAAACCCCTCGCCGAAAGTGTGAGGCGGTCCACGGCGCGAGTCAGGAGCGCACGGGCATCGGGCGTCGTCTTCAGAATCGAGCGGGCGAGGCGGCCCTGAACGGCCGCGTTCACGAGGCGGGGGTCGCCGGCGCGCGCCGCCTGTCGCACCCGCGCGGCCTCGACCCGCGCCCGGACGGCGGCCGACGTCTCGCCGTCGCCCTCGGTGCCGAGGTCCGTCGCGGCGAGCGCCGGCACCTCGACGTGGAGGTCGATGCGGTCGAGGAGCGGCCCGGAGATCTTCCGGCGGTAGCGCGCCACGTCGCGCGGCGAGCACGAGCAGGCGCGCCGCGGGTCCCCGCGAAAGCCGCACGGGCACGGATTCATCGCGCCGACGAGGAGGAAGCGGGCCGGAAACGTGCGCGCTCCGGCCACGCGGGCGACGGAGACGACGCCGTCTTCGAGAGGCTCGCGCAGCGCTTCGAGCGCGTCCCTTCGGAACTCGGGCAGCTCGTCGAGGAAGAGGACGCCGAAGTGCGCGAGCGAGAGCTCCCCGGGGCGCGGGTCGACTCCTCCGCCAGCGAGCGCCGCCGCCGACGCGCCGTGATGTGGAGCGCGGAACGGGCGCTGCGTGAGGAGTCCGCTTCCCGCGGGAAGACGGCCCGCGACGCTCCAGACGCGCGTCGCTTCGAGGCTCTCCTCGCGCGAGAGCGGCGGGAGGATTCCGGGAAGCCTTCGCGCCAGCATCGTCTTGCCGGAGCCGGGAGGGCCGGAAAACAGGATGTTGTGCCCGCCCGCGGCGGCGATCTCCAAGGCGCGGCGCGCGACGGCCTGGCCCCTCACGTCCGCGAGGTCCGGCTCGGATCCCGGGAGCGGCGGGGGAACGGCGGAAGGCACGACGCGCGGGAGGACCTGCCGCCCGAGGAGATGGGCGATTGCCGCGCCGAGGTGCGGTGCCGCGAAAACGTGGAGAGACGGGACGGCGGCCGCCTCCTCCGCGTTCTCGGGTGGAACGAGGAGAGCCCGCTCTTCCCGGCGCGACGTCTCGGCAAACGACAGAACGCCAGGCACGCTCCGGAGCTCCCCGTCGAGGGCGAGCTCTCCGACGAGAGTCGTCTTCGCGAGCGCCTCGGCGGGCAAATCTCCGTTCGCGGCGAGGATCGCGAGCGCGACGGCGAGGTCCAGGGCTGTGCCCGATTTCGGGAGGTCGGCCGGTGCCAGATTCACGACGATGTTCTTGGACGGCATCGGGAATCCGACGTGCCGGAGCGCCGAGCGAACGCGCTCGCGGCACTCCTTCACGGCCGCGTCCGGAAGGCCCACGATCGTGAGGCCGGGAAGGCCCGCCCCGATCGCGGCCTCCACGATGACGGTCATGCCCTCGAGGCCGGCGACCGTCGCCGAGTACGCGCGGGCGACGGTCATCGTCCCCCTCGTCAGTTCAATGCAGCGAGCGAGAGGACGAGCGTCTGCCCTGCCTTGAGCGCGTGTGGAGAGCGGATGCGGTTCTGGCGCTGGATCTCGCCCACGCTCACGCCGTAGTGCGAGGCGATCGCGAAAAGCGTGTCGCCTTTCTTGACGGTATGGCGGACGACGCGGGTCCCGCGCGAAGGCGTGTCGACGAACCCCTCCGCGGGAATCGCGACGGCGGCGGGTGGCGCCTCGGTGGTTCGTGAGGCCGTCGTGGGCGGAACCGATGACGTGTAAGGCCCGACGAGAGATGCCGACGTGACCGCCGCCGCGGGCGTCGGAACCCCGCGGATCTCGCCCCGGGATGCGGGGGACGCCGAGGCGAGCGCCTCGCGTGGCCGGGCGGTCCCGCGCTTGCCGGGCACGACGAGAACGGTGCCCTTCTTCGGGCGGGCCGTGCGGGGCAGGTCGTTCCAGTCGCACAGCTCGGTCACGGACACGCCCGCCCGTTTCGCGATTTTCAGGAGCGTGTCGCCCTTCCTGACGACGACGCGCTTCTCGACGACCGCCGGCGCGGCCGGAAGCGCGGCGATCCGCGACGCCAGAAGAGCGGCCGAGCCGGCGGGGACGCGCACGTCGTATGCAAGGACTCCGTGCGGAGTCGTGCGCGTCCTGAGCTCGCTGTTGAGAAGCTGGAGCTCAGGCAGCGTCGCCAGCGTGAGCTCGGCCACGCGCGCGAGATCGACCGGCTTACGGACCGTCACCGTGTCCCAGGCGAGCGGCGGATCGGGAACGACGTCGAAACCGAAGCGTGCCGGATCCTTCGCGATGAGCGCCGTCGCGAGAATGAACGGCACGTAGTCGCGTGTTTCGCGCCGGAGACTGTTGCCCGTCGCGAGCTCCCAGAAGTCGCGCGCGCCGGTGCGCTGGAGGCCTTTCAGGATCCGGCCCTCGCCCGCGTCGTACGCGGCCATCGCGAGGTGCCAGTCCCCGAACATCTCGTAGAGGTCGCGGAAATAGGCCGCAGCGGCGCGCGTGGACTTTACAGGGTCGCTCCGCTCGTCGAGAGAGCGATTCCGCTTGAGCCCGTAACGCTTACCCGTGCCGGCGATGAACTGCCAGAAGCCGTGGGCGGCCGCGCGCGAGTGAGCCTGGTACTTGAAAGCCGACTCGACCATCGCGACATAGACGAGATCCTGCGGAACTCCCTCCTCCTTGAGGACGCCGCGCATGAGGTCGAGGTAGCGCCCGCTTCGCTTGAGGGCCGCCGCGAAGGCCATGGGGGTCCGGAACTGGTAGAAGGCGACGGCCCGGAGCACGGCGTCGTTCACGACGATCGGAATGTCGAAGCCGGTTCCCGAAGCCGCCAAGCCGACCTCCGTCTTGGCCCTCTCGACCTCGTCCGGAGACGGGAGCGGCGCCGTGGCGACGAGGCTGTCACGCGGGTCCTCGGCGGGCGGACGCTCGGCCTCGGCCGCGCGCGCGCCAGCCTCGATCGCGGGACGGTAGAGGGCGATCGAGTCATAGAGCTCGCTCGCGAACGCGAGGTCGGACGGGTTGCCCGGGCGCGACGCGATCCGGAACGTCTCGAGGGCGTCGCGGAAGGCCTCGCGGGCGCAGTCGCTCTCGCCCGCGAGGGCGAGCGATTTGCCCTGGTAGAACTGCTCGGCGGCCAGCTTATGCGCAGCGGCAATCGCCGGCGGGTCTTCGGCCGGCGACATCCGCGAAACCGGGGCCTCGCGGGGTGCAGCCGAGCAGGCGGCAATCGCGAGAGGCAGGAGCCCGGCCGCGAGGCGCGCGACCCGGGCGGAAGACCGCCGGAGGATTCTCATCGCCTGGGGAGTGAACCCGACCCGGGAGGGGGACGTCAAGCGCAATCGCCCCGCGGCCCTACTCGCCCTTGACATGGAACTTCAGCGAGAGCAGGAGCTTGTTGATGTCCTTCAGGCCCGCGAAATCCACGTCGAACCGTTTCTCGGAGCCGAGGGCTGCGCCGGCCCCGTCGCCGAACGAGAGCCCGACCGTCACGTGGCGGGTCTTCGCGAGAGTGTCGCGAGGGACCTCGAGGTCGAACGACTGCGCCACGTCCTTCCGATGGTTTCGCGCCGATCCGAGCAGGTCGTCGAGCGAAAAATCCGCGGCGCTCTTGCTCTTGTGGGAGCCACCTGGTATCGCCGGCCGCTGGGTCGCGATCTTTCGAAGCTTCTCGAGCTCGGAAAGGATGTCGACGTTCGAGCGCACGCGCACGTGCTTCATCGAAGAGTCCATGGGCACGTCGTCCGGCGGAGGCTGGATCTCGGCGAAGCTCACCTCGCTGGCCGTGTCTTCGGTCTGCGGGTAATTGGCGGCGTCGAAAGGCGCGGTTTCCGCGGAAAGGAGAAGCGCGGGCGACGTGTCGGCGGGGACGTCCCGCGCCTCGAGATCACGGTTCTGTCGCCGGGCGGCCTCCTGGAAACGCTTGAGCCGGGAGATCGTCGAATCGGGGCCTTCTTCGGGCACGGCAGGAGCCGTGATCACCGCCTGCGTCGTCGCCATCGCATCGATGGCCTCGCCGATGCCCGAGGCGGCGGCCTTCGACGACATCATCGGCTGGGGACCGGGAGTGGTCGCGGTCGCGACGACCGCGGGACGTCTCTGCTCGACCGCCATCCGGCCCTTGAGGGAGCGGAGAGTGAGCTTCGAGATCGCCTTGAGGGTCTCGAAGACTCCCGTCCCATTCCTGGCCGAAGCCTCGTACCACTCCACCGCGCCATCCGGGTTCAGGGCGTCGTTCAGCTCGTCGAGAGTCAGGATGTTCGCGAGATCGCGCTTGTTGTACTGGAAAACGTGGGGAGTCGCATCGAGGGAGATGCCGATCTCTGCGAGGTTTTCGCGGAGGTTGCGAAGACTCTCGACGTTCGGATCCTTCATAGGCCGCTGGGAGTCGGCCACGAACACGATTCCGTCCACGCCCTTGAGGACGAGCTTCCGCGTCGTGTTGTAGAAAACCTGTCCGGGTACGGTGTACAGCTGGAGGCGGGTCTTGAATCCCCCGATGACACCGACGTCCAGCGGCAGCAGGTCGAAGAACAGCGTCCGGTCGGTTTCCGTCTCCAGGCAGACCATCTCCCCGCGAGAGGTGGGCGCTGTGCGCCCGTAAATCACGTGAAGATTCGTGGTTTTCCCGCAGAGACCCGGACCGTAATACACGATCTTGGCGGCCATCTGCATCGTCGCGTAATTGAAGAAAACCATAGGAATAAGGCTCCGCCGACCTCCCGAGGGGCATCTGATCTTACACCCGAGGGCGACTACCTTTGATATCATGAGCCGCTCCCGGTGACGTCAAGGAGCCAAGCAGGGGCGGAGGGCCTTGCGCCGCGATGACCAACGATTTCAAGGGTTTGGACGCGAGGTCCCGCGAGGTTCTCGCCTCGGTGATCGTCGCGTACATCGAAAGTGCCGTCCCCGTGTCGTCGCGTCAGCTGACGAAGGGGGGGAAGTTCGGCCTTTCGTCGGCGTCGCTGCGCAACGCGATGGCGGACCTCGAGGATCTCGGCTTTCTCACGCATCCCCACGTCTCGGCCGGCCGCGTGCCAACCGATCTGGGGTACCGGGCGTTCGTCCGCGACCTGATGCCGGCGCAAGCGCCCAGCGAAAGTGACCGCGCCCGGATCGCCGACGAGCTCTCGCCCGAGCCGTTCGAGACGGAGCGCTTCCTGAAGGCCACGTCGGGCGTTCTCTGCCGTCTGACGGGAGAGGTGGGCGTGGTGGCGGCTCCCGCCTCGATGAGCTTCGTCCTCGAGTCCGTGCATTTCACGCGCCTCTCCGACTGCAAGATCGTCGTGGCCGAGGTCTCCGACACGGGATTCGTCGAGAGCCGCCTCATCGAGACCCGCGAGGACTTCTCGCAAGCCGAGCTGGACGGCATCTCGAACCGGCTGACGATCGACTTCGCCGGAAAGAGCCTCGGCGAAATCCGTGTCCTCCTCCTCGCCTCGCTGGGAGAAGAGAAGGTGCGCATGGACCGCGCGCTCGCACGCGCGCTCGAGCTCGGGCGCCGGGCCTTCGCCGAGACTGGCCCGCAGGAAGAAGCCGTTTACATGGAGGGCACCGAGTCGCTGCTCGAGAAGCCCGAGTTTCGGAACGACCTCGAGGCTCTGCGACGGATGTTTCACGCGTTCGAGGAGAAGGCGCGGCTCGTGAGCCTTCTCGCCGACTGCATCACGGCCGACTCTCTCGCGGTCGTCATCGGCTCCGAGAGCCCCTTCACGGACGAGACCGGCAGCGCCGTCGTTTCCGCGCCGTACCGCCGTGGCGACCGCGTGATCGGCGTGCTCGGGGTGATCGGGCCGCGCCGGATGAAGTACGCGCGCGTCGTGCCGCTCGTGGGCGAGCTTTCGCGCTACGTGAGCCGCCGGCTCACGGAAGGAGCGGCATGAGCGGCCCGAAGAAGCCGCACCGCGAGGACGAAGACATCATCTTCCTCGAGACCGAGAGCCGCAGCGACGTCGCCCGCGCGCTCGCGGAGGCCGAGCGCGCCATCGAGGTTGTCGAGGAGAAGCACCGCAAGAGCGAAGGCACTCGTCCGGTCGCCGTCGCGGCCCCCGAGCCCGAGCCCGCACCGCCGAAGCCGCCGGTGCCGGATCCACGCCTGGCCGTCCTCGAGGATCAGGTCGCGAAAGAGCGTGAACGCGCGCTTCGCGCCGAGGAGGACTCGGGCCGCGTTCGCGAGGCGCTGCTCCGGAAGTCGGCGGATTTCGACAACCTGAAGCGCCGGACCGAGAAAGACAAGGCCGAATATTTCCGGTTTGCGCTCGCCGAGGCGTTTGCCGACATCCTGAGCGTCGTCGACAACTTCGAGCGCGCGCTCGCCCATCGCGCCGACGCCACGGGAGACGAATTCCACGCGGGCATCGACATGATCGCGAGGCAGCTGGCCGATACGCTCAAAAAGTACGGCGTCGGGGAGGTGCCAGCCTCGGGCCTTCCGTTCGACCCGAACGTTCACGAGGCCGTCGTGCGCGAAGAGACGGAATCCGTCGCGCCGGGCACGGTGCTCGAGGTACTCCAGAAAGGGTACCTTCTCAACGACCGGCTCCTGCGGCCCGCGCGCGTGAAGGTTGCGGCACCCCGGGCCGCCGGGGAGGCTAAGGGATGAGCCAGGAGGCGCCACGTGGGTAAGGTTCTCGGCATCGATCTCGGCACGACGAATTCGTGCGTGGCCGTCGTCGAAGTCGGCTCGCCCCAGGTCGTCCCGAACCGCGAGGGCGCCCGGACGACGCCTTCGATCGTGGGCTTCACGGAAGACGGCGAGCGGCTCGTCGGCCAGATCGCCAAGCGCCAGGCGATCACGAATCCGACGCAGACGATTTACGCCGTGAAGCGGCTCATCGGTCGCAAGATGTCGGATGCCAACGTCAAGCACGCGCGCGAGCACCTTTCCTATGCGCTCGTCGAAGCTCCGAACGGCGACGTGAAGATCCAGGTACGCGACCGGGACTATTCGCCCGAAGAGATTTCTTCGTTCACGTTGCGCGAGATCAAGGAATTCTGCGAAGAGGCGCTCGGCGAGGAGATCAAGGAAGCGATCATCACGGTCCCGGCTTATTTCGACGACTCCCAGCGCCAGGCCACGCGCGACGCGGGCCGCATCGCGGGCCTCGAGGTGCTCCGCATCATCAACGAGCCCACGGCGGCCGCGCTCGCGTACGGGCTCGAGAAGAACCGCAAGCAGGAGACGATCGCCGTCTACGACCTCGGCGGCGGCACGTTCGACATCTCGATCCTGCGCATCGACAACGGCATGTTCGAGGTGCTCGCGACGTCGGGTGACACGTTCCTGGGCGGCGAGGACTTCGACCGGACCATCATGGACTGGCTTCTCGCCGAGTTCCTGACGCAGACGGGCATAGACCTGAGACAGGACCGCCTCGCGCTCCAGAGGCTCAAGGAGGCCGCCGAGAAGGCGAAGTGCGAGCTGTCGACGGCGCTCGAGACGATGATCGCGCTCCCGTTCATCGCGTCGGACGCTTCAGGCCCCAAGCACATCAACAAGCTCCTGACGCGCGACACGTTCGAGGCGCTCGCGGCCGACCTCATCCAGCGCACCGAGGGCCCGTGCCGAAACGCCCTCGAAGCGGCCGGCCTCAAGCCCGAGCAGGTCGATACCATCATCCTCGTCGGCGGTCAGACGCGCACGCCGAAGGTCCAGCAGATGGTCGAGACGATCTTCGGGAAGCCGCCGAACCGCTCGATCAACCCGGACGAGGTCGTGGCCGTCGGCGCCGCGATCCAGGCAGGCGTCCTGCGAGGGGACATCAAGGACCTCGTTCTTCTGGACGTCACCCCGCTTTCGCTCGGCCTCGAGACGCACGGGGGCATCTTCGTCAAGCTCATCGAACGCAACTCGACGATCCCGACGAAGAACACGCAGATTTTCACGACGGTCGCGGACAACCAGACGACCGTCGAGATCCACGTCCTGCAGGGCGAGCGCGACATCGCCAAGGAGAACAAATCCCTCGGCAAGTTCCAGCTCGTCGGCATCCCGGCGGCGGCGAAAGGCGTCCCCCAGATCGAGGTCACGTTCGCGATCGACTCCTCGGGAATCGTGAACGTATCGGCGAAGGACCTGGCTACGGGAAAGGCGCAAGGCCTTCAAATCAATCCGGCCGGCGGCCTGTCACAGACCGAGATCGAGAAGATCATCGAGGAGGCCGCCGCGAACAAGGCGGCCGACACGAAGCGCAAGGAGCTGCGCCAGCTGAAGAACAAGCTCGAGGGAATGATCGCGGGGAACGACCGCATCTTTCGCGAGTTCGGTAACCTCCTGCAGCCCGATGAGAAGGACCGCGTCCAGCGCACGCTCGAGAACGCGCGCGAGGTCCTGACGGGCGAGGAGCGGGGTCCCATCGACGACGCGATGATCGATATGAAAGGCGTTTCGCGCATTCTCACGCAGGCCATGCTCTACAAGCCCGAGTCCAAGGAGCGGCGGGGAGACGGCGCGGAGAAACCGGCCTGACTCCCGCGCCGTAGCAGTCTGCCGTGAGTACATCCGTTCGCGACTACTACGAGGTTCTCGGTGTGGGGCGAACCGCCTCCACCGAAGAGATCAAGGCCGCCTATCGCAGGGCGGCGCTGAAGCACCATCCCGACAAGAACCCCGAGGACGAGGGCGCCGAAGAGAAGTTCAAGGCGGCGGCCGAGGCCTACTCCGTCCTTTCGGACGCCGAAAAGCGAGAGCGCTACGACCGCTTCGGGCACGATGGGGTACGGGGCGCGGGCGGCCCGGGGTTCGACCCGACACAGTTCGTGGACTTCGCCGACATTCTCGGCGACCTGTTCGGCTTCGCGGCGGGGGGAGACGCGCGTGGAGGCCGGCGCAACGGCGAGGACCTGAAGGCCGAGGTCACCCTTTCTTTCGAGAGCGCCGCCTTCGGCTCGGAGGTTTCGCTCCCGATCCAGCGCCACGAACGTTGCGATGCCTGCGAGGGGCGCGGAGGCCGCGGCGGGGCCGCGCCCGCCACGTGCCCGACGTGCCGGGGCCAGGGCCGCGTCCAGTACCGGCAGGGCTTCTTCGCCCTCGCCCGCCCGTGTCCCGACTGCGAGGGCTCCGGCGAGCGCGTCAAGGACCCGTGTCCCGAGTGTCGTGGCGACGGCCGCACGCGCCGCGCGCGAACGCTCACGGTGGCGATCCCCCCCGGTGTGGACGACGGCGCGCGGCTGCGTCTCACCGGGGAGGGCAACTCGGGCCGGCGGGGCGGACGTCCCGGCGATCTCTACGTGTTCGTGTCGGTCGCGTCGCACGAGCAGTTCCGGCGCGACGGCTTCGACGTGGTTCTCACCTGGGCCGTGCCGTTCCACTTCGCGGCGCTCGGCGGCACGCTGCGCGTCCCGACACTCCACGGAGACGCCAGCTTCGACGTGCCGCCCGGAACGGCCGCGGGCCGCGTTTTCACGCTCAAGGGGAAAGGCATTTCGCGCCTGGACGGCCGCGGCAAGGGCGACCAGCACGTCCTCCTCACCGTGCGCGTGCCGAAGAAGATGAACGCCGCGCAGCGTGACGCGGTGGAGAAGCTCGCGGACGCGTTTGGGTCGGAGTCGGGGACGCCGACAAAGGACGAGAAGGGCTTCTTCGAGCGGCTGAAGGATTTCGTTGGCACGTAGGAGAGGGGCGCCGGGGGGAACGCGACATGGAGTGTTCCCCCCGGTTCTCCTGGGTCATGGCACAGGCGACTCGTATCGAAGTCCCCGCGAAACTGGCCGCCAGGTTCGAAGAGAACCATGGGGATTTCTTAGAAGGGTTAGGGGGACTTTCGTTCTCGTCCACCGTCGCGGCGGACGGCAAGCTCCTCGTCTGGGTCGAGCCGCGTGACCTGGAGGCTGCCCTGACGGGACTCGCTGCGCTCGGCGCTTGCGGCCTTTCCACCTTCGAAGAAAAATCCACCGACTGGGTCGCCGAGTCGGCCGCCCTTCGGAGAGCCGTCCTCGTGGACCGTTATCTCTTCGACCCCCACGACGCCGATCTCGCCACGGCGCCGCCGCCGGGCGTTCGCCGGCTCTTTCTTCCGGCCGTTCGCGCCTTCGGGACCGGCTCGCACGAGTCCACACGTCTCGCCGTGCGTCTCCTTCTCTCGGAGGACCTGCGCCGCGCGCGCGTCCTCGACGCGGGCTGCGGAACCGGGACGCTCGCGTTCGTCGCCGCGCTGGAAGGCGCACGCCACGTCGTGGCATTCGACGTCGACCCTCACGCCGCCTTCGCGACGCGCGAGCAAGCGCGCGCGAACGGTATTCCGCGCTTTTGCGCATTCGCCGGTCCTATCCAGGCGCTACGTGACGAGGCTCGGTTCGACGTCATCGTCGCGAACATGATCCACGAAGAGATCGGGCCACTCCTTCCGGCGCTGCGCGTACGCCTCGCGCCGGAGGGGAAGCTGCTGTGCTCCGGCCAGCTCGTCGAGAGAAGAGAAGAGTGGGAAGGATTGCTTTCGAAAGGCGGCTTTCGTCAGCTTCGTTCTCTGACGGAAAACGAGTGGTTCGGGTCGGCATGGATTTCTTCGAATGGGTGAGAACCTCCTCGCGCGCCCGCCGCGCGTGCTCGTGCCGGAGCTGGCGGCGCACAGGGCCGCGCCCGAAGAGGACGAAATTCTTCTTAGAAGGGAAGAGAAAGACCACGTCCGATCCCGACGGCTGCGCGATGGCGACGAGGTCGTCGTGCTCGACGGAAAGGGCCTCAGGGCGCGCGGAAAGCTGACCCGGAGCGGGACGGCGGTCGCCCATCTTTCATTTGAGGAGTCTTCCTCTTCGCCTTCTCTTCTTCCCGGTGAGCCCGCGAACAGCGTGACGGTGCTCCTTGCGTGCGCCGAGCCCGCGCGCGTCGAATGGGCGATCGAGAAAGGCACGGAATGCGGCGCCGCAGGCTTCGTTCTCCTCGACGCCGAGCGCTCGCAGCGCTCTCACGTCGCGGCGCTTTCGAAGAGGATCCCGCGGCTGATCCGGATCGCGGAAGAGGCGACGAAGCAGTGCGACCGGACGATCGTGCCCTTCGTGGAGGGTCCGAAGAGCACCGAAGAATTTCTCGGAGGTTTAAGTGGGGAGACCCTGATCGTCGCGGACCCCGGGGAAGCGCACATCGCCTCGTTCGCGCCGCTCCTCGGCGTAGTCGTTGCCATCGGCCCCGAGGGTGGGTTTACTCCGGCCGAGTTCTCCTCATTCGCAGAAAAATCTTCGGTCTTCCTCTCGCTGGGCCCCCGCATTCTCCGGCTCGAGACGGCCGTGGTCGTGGCGCTCGCGCGGTTGGTCGATCTCGCCTGAATCCGCTCCGGAGCGCACGGCCCGTTTCGGTTAGGATTCCGACGGATCGGCGACGGAGGGCCTCATGAGCTTCGAGAACGTCAAGAAGGTCTGGATGAACGGGAAGCTGGTGGACCTCGCCGACGCGAAGATCTCCATCTTCACGCACGCCCTTCATTACGGGTCCGGCGTCTTCGAAGGTGAGCGCTGCTACGACACGGCCCGCGGATCGGCGATCTTCCGGCTCGACGAGCATCTCGACCGGCTTTTCTGGTCCGCGAAGATCTACCGGATGACGATCCCGTTCACGGTCGAGGAGCTCCGCGAGGCGACGCTCGAGGTCGTTCGCGCGAATGGCTTCAAGGCCTGCTACATCCGGCCGCTCGTCTATCGCGGGTACGGCTCGCTCGGCGTCAACCCGTTCCCGAACCCGGTGGACGTCGCGATCGGGTGCTACGAGTGGGGCAGGTACCTCGGTGCCGACTCGCTCGAGCAGGGAGTCGATGCCTGCTGCTCGTCCTGGATGCGCATCGCGCCGAACACGATGCCCGCGATGGCGAAGGCCACGGCGAACTACGCGAACAGCCAGCTAATCAAAATGGAGGCCATCACGAACGGCTACCACGAGGGGATCGCGATGGACCACAACGGGCGCATCTCCGAAGGGTCCGGCGAGAATCTCTTCCTCGTGTGGAAGGGCCGCCTCTACACGCCGCCGTTGTCGGCCTCGACGCTCCCGGGCATCACGCGCCTCTCCGTCATCCAGCTCGCCCGCGAGCTCGATTTCCAGATGGAAGAGAAGACGATACCGCGCGAGATGATCTACGCGGCCGACGAGATGTTCTTCACGGGCACGGCCGCCGAAATCACGCCGATCCGGTCCGTGGACCGGATTCCAGTCGGGAACGGCAAGCGCGGCCCGATGACCGAGGCCCTCCAGAAGGCCTTCTTCGACATCGTCGAGGGCAAGGTCGACGACCGCTATGGCTGGCTCACGCCGGTGTACGCTGCAGTCCCCGCGCGGGCCTGACCGCGCGCGGCGAGGCGGTTCCCCGAGACGGGATAAACCGTCGGCGCCGCGAGGTCGAGAGCCCTGGCCACGTCGTCGTCCTTCGGCGTCCAGTAGCAGAAATCCGGGTCCCGGTCCGCCAGGCCGCGCCGGGTCACGGGGAGGAGCCAGTCGAGACCGCGGCGGAAGCGGTAGTAGTTGATCGACGGTTCCATGAGCCAGGTGATCCCGAGGCGCACGGGTCGGGCGAAGCCGCGCTCGCGGCGCGCCCGGTCGAGGTCGTCCAGCATCCGGGGGTTGTCGGCGTCGTATCGCCAAAGGAGGGTGTGCGTAGTCCCGGCGGCGGCGGCGAACGCGACGACGGCGAGAGCCGCCGAAATAAGTGCGGCGGCGGAGGCCGGCTTCCAGCCCGATCTCCTCTTTGCGACCCAGTCCCCCGCGACGCCGGTCGCCGCCGCGAGGAAAAGGAACTGGACCGGGAGAGCGGCCCGCTCGACGGGATACCGGGCGCCGAGGAGTCGGCCTGCCAGCTCGATGCCCGCCGCCGTGAGGGCTAGGAGGGAGGCCGGAACGAGAGAAAGGGGCGAGAGCCGGCCCGGCCGGACGAGGACTGCTACGGCCAGGAGGAGAAGAACCGCGGCGAGGACCGCCTCCAGGAGGGGAGCGCGGGGCGCCTCCTCGGGCGGGAGGTTCCGGAGCACGGCAAGCAGGGAGACGGCGGTGTCGGACCAGAGGCCCCTCGAGCCCCCCATGCTGAATCCGCCCTTTCGCGACATCTCTGTCGCGTACGGGACGAGGACGATCAGGAACGGAAGGGACAGCGTGAGAGGGACGAGGAGGGACGGCGTTTCGCGGAGGGCCGGAGCTCCCGGGCGGCTGCGCGCGAATCGTCGCCACGCTTCCAAGGCGGTCCCGGCCGCCACGGCGGCCGCGAGCGGAAGGAGAAAAGAGAGGTTTGCGAGCGACGCGAGCCCGAGACAAAGGAACGCGAGACCCGCCCGTGCCGTCGCGGCTCCCCGTCCTTCGAGAGCGTCGACGAACAGCGCCACGCCCGACGCGAGGAACGCGAGGCCCAGGCCGTACCCGCGGGAGAGTGAGAAGAACTCCAGGGCAAAGGCGCTGCCGTTGAGGAGGAGGAACGCCGCCACCGTGAGCGCGGCCGTCCGCTGTCGGAGAGCGAGGTGCGCCGTCGCCGCGAGATAGAGGGGCAGGGAGAGGAGATTCGGAAGCCGGAGAGCCACCTCGCCTTCCCCGAAGAGCTGCCGGGACGCTGCCGTCAGGACGGAGTTCAGGAAGTGATTGTTCGCCTCGAAGCCGGGGGCGAGGGGGCCGGCGTGCCGCCCGGCTACGAAGAGGAAGTACGTGAGGGCTTCGTCGTGGACGATCGGGACCCGGACCGCTCGGACTGCGGCGTACGCGAACGCCGCGGCGGAGAGGGCGGCAAGGATGAGGACGCGGCCGCGGGGCTTCGGAAGGCCTCTCACCTCCGGTCGCCGGCCCCGCGCCGGCTGGCGATGAGCTCCGCGACGATTGAAATGGCAATCTCCTCCGGCGACTCGGCGCCAATAGGGAGGCCGATGGGGCTGTGCGCCCGGGCGAGCTCCTCCTCGGAAAACCCCTCGGCACGCAGCTCGTCGAAGAGGGCCTTTCGCTTGGCCTTGCTGCCGATCATCCCGAGATACGCGAGCGGAACGCCGCGAAGGCGCCGGAACGCCTGTCCGTCCGTCACGTGGCCGCGCGAGACGATGGCGACCGAGTCGAGCGGAGCGGGGAGGGGCAGATCCGAGTAATCGTCCTTCACCTGCACCAGCCGCACTCCCTCCGGGAACGCTGCCGGATCGAGCTGCGCGGACCTTTCGTCGGCCACGGTCACGTCCCATCCCGTTAAGCGCGCGACGCGCGCGAGCGCGCGCCCGCAGTGGCCCGCGCCGACGACGAGGAGATGCGGCGCGCGCTCGACGACTTCGAGAAGGACGGTGGCGGTTCCGCCGCAGACCGCGCCGAAAGAGTTCTCTCCCGTCGGCACGAAGTCGTAGTCGCGGGTGAAAGGAAGGCCGCGGGAGTCGAGGAGCTTCCGTGCGTCCGCGACAACGAGCGATTCGAACTTCCCGCCCCCGATCGTCCCTACGGTCGATCCGTCCGCTAGGACGAGCATCCGGGCGGTCGTTTCGCGCGGCGTCGAGCCCACGGCCGAAACGACGGTCGCCATGGCGACGCGGCCCTGCTTCTCCAGGAGGGCGGGAAGTTCTGTGAGGAGTCGGCTACTCATGGGGAGAGACGAGAATAGGATTTCTCAGAAGGAAAAAGAGGATGGAAGAGACGCGAAGAGATCGTTCGGCGTATCGACGTCGCGAAGAATCGTCTCGTCGAAACCTTCGAGGGGGTGGACCGTGACGTCGGGCTCGTCGAAGAGCTGGTTGAGCCGCGCGGAATCGGGCCATGAGAGGAGCCGCGAGCGCAGCGCCGCGGGGATCAAGAGCGGGTGCCCGCGCCGGCCGGCGTGCGTGGGGACGACGAGGCTCGATCCGCCTGCATCGAGTGACGCCACTGCCGAAAGCACCGTTCGAATGGATTCTTTGCTGAGAAAGGGAAGATCCGCAGGGGAGAGGGCGATGTGCGTCGAGTTGGCGGCCGTCGCGGCGAGGCCCGCTTTCACAGAAGAAAACATCCCTGCCTCCCAGCGGGGATTCTGGACGAATCGCGGGATGTGCGGCCGGAAACCGGCTGTCAAGGGTCTTTGACCGCGGAGCGGCGCGCTGCGCGCGCCCTTGACAGCCGGCTTCCGGCCACCAGATTTTCTGCTATCGGCGGCTGCATCAGCAGCCGCCGCATATGAGAAATCTCCGAGGCGCTCTCGAATCGCGTCCGCATCCTTTCCCAGAACGACGATGAGTTCGCCGACTCCCGCTTCCAGCCACGTCTCGCAGACCTTCTGAAGCAAAGGCTTTCTGTCCTCGCCGACCGGCGTGAGCATCTTCGGCGAACCGAAGCGCGTGGACGCACCGGCCGCGAGGAGCACTCCGGAGACGCGCACCGAAGGTCCGCTCAGTCTTCGCCCTCGAAGCACGCGCGGCCGGCCCGGCAGTCGTCGAGGCAGGCGGGCTGGCCGTCCGGGCCGACGGGCCCCATGACCTGAAGACACCAGTAGGCGGCGGAGGTCGAGGGATGCTCGCGCGCGTGCTCGTCCCAGTCGCCCGTCGCGACGAACATCGTTTTCGTCCGCAAGTGCCGGCAGCGCAGCGCGGGGTCGAGGGCGACTGCGTCGGAGCCGCCCAGGCCGGAGGGCGCGCTCATCCGTGCTCCTCCGTCCCGTCCGGGAGCCCGGCCGACGCGAGGAGCGTCCGCCGGACGACCGCCGCGACCATCGGCAGCTTGTAGGCGTTCTTGCCAAGAGGCGTTGCGCCCTCGAGCGCGGCCTCTCCGGCCTTCGCCGCGAGCGCCGCGTCGATCCTCTTCCCCTCGACGAGCGCCTCGGCCGCCTTTGCGCGCCAGGGCACCGGCGCCGCGGACCCGATCACGATCCGCACGTCCTTCGCGGCGCCGCCCGCGTCACGCCACGCGACGGCGGCGTCGGCGAGCGGCCAGTCGAAGGTCTGCTTATGCTTGATCTTGCGGTACGCCGAGTGCAGGCCCTGCGGCTTTTCGACGTGGATCTCGACGACGAGCTCGCCGGGCTCGAGCGCGTTCTCCGCGAAGATCTCGACCTCGGGCCGTACGAAGAAGTCCGCGGCGAGGAGCGTGCGGCCTCCACTCGCGGCGAGCGTCTCGATGCGGGCGTTCAAGGCGACGAGCGCGACGCCGGCCGCCGAGGGGTGGACGATCGCGCACGTGTTGTTCCCGAAGATTGCGTGGAACTCGTTCTCGCCCGACTTCGCGAGGCACTCGACGCCGCCCTTCTTGAGGCACTGGAACTCGGACGAGCGGAAGTACCAGCAGCGCGGGCGCTGGCAGAGATTGCCCGCGAGCGTCGCCGCGTTGCGGATCTGGGGCGTCGCGGCGCCCTCGCAGGCGTCCGCGAGAGCAGGGAAGTCCTTGCGGAGCCCCTCGGCCACCGCCGTCAGGGTCACGAGCGCGCCGATCGAGGCGCCGCCGGAGGGATTCCTGCGAATGGAGTTGTGCGACGTCAGCCGCCGGAGGTCGACGACTTGGTCGGGCGCGAGGTTGTATTCCTTGAGGCGGTCCAGCAGCTCGGTGCCCGCGCCCTTGGCTTCAGCGGTCTTCCCGGACTTGCGGGCCGCCGCGAGAGCGGACGCCGCCTCGTCCCAGCTTCGGGGCTGGACCCTTTCGAAGCTTTTCACGCCCTCACCTCCCGCTTCGGAACCTTCCCGAGCGCTTCCAGAATCCTCGCCGGCGTGATCGGGAGCGCCGTCGGCCGGATGCCCGTCGCGTGCGCAATCGCGTTCGCGACGGCGGCCGCCGTCGGCACGGTTGCCGGCTCGCCGATGCCACGCGCGTGCGCGTTGTTCTTGCCCGGATAGAGGTCTACGAGGAGCGGGACGATCTCCGGCGTGTCCTTGCTCCCGAGGACCTTGTAGAACTCGACGTTCGGGTTCAGCACGCGGCCTGAGCGCTCGTCCACGACACGTTCCTCGAAGAGGGCGTAGCTGATGCCCTGCAGGATGCCGCCGCGGATCTGGCTCTCGACTCCGGTCTTCCAGACCGGCTGGCCGCAGTCATGCACGGCGACGACCTTTTTCACGCCGACGACGCCGGTCTCGACGTCCACAACCACCTCGGCGAACTGCGCGCCGAAGAGCCGCGTGTCGGTCCCGTCGTAGTCCTTCGCGCGGTCGCCCGTCGCGACGAGCGTCTCGCCAGGGAGACGGGAGCAGACCTTCCGGAAGTCCGCCGACTTGCCCTTCGCCGAGAAGACACCGTTCGCGAGCGCGATCTCCGAGGCCGGCACGCCGAGGAGCTTTGACGCGACGTCGAGGAGCTTCTCCTTCGCGTGGACGGCAGCCGCGCGAACGGCCGGGATCAGCGAGCCCGTCGTGACGGAGCCGCCCGAGGCGGGCCCGAACGGGTAGCGCGAGTCACCGATCTTCACGCTGACTTTCGCGACCGGGAGGCCGAGCTCCTCGGCGACGACCATCGCGATCGGCGTGCGCACGCCGCCCCCGATGTCCTGCACGCCGTTTTCGGCCTCGACGGTTCCGTCGCGGTGAATCCGGACGATCACCTGAGAGCCCGGCGCGACGAACGTGTACCAGACCGCCGCCGCGCAGCCCAGGCCGCGCCGGAGTGGGCTGCCCGCCGCCGCGGCGGCGGCGTTCGCCTTCGAGATCCCGGCGCGGCGGGACCAGCCGAACTCCTTCGCGCCGAGCTCCCACTCGGTGCGCCGCACCTCGGAGGGATCGTTCTTGAGGCGCAGGGCGAGCGGGTCCATCCCGAGCTTCTCGGCGAGCGCTTCCAGTGCAGTCTCGACGGCGAAGCAGCCCTGCGGGTGGCCGGGCGCGCGCATCGCGCAGCCGGGGCCGAGGTGCGTGAAGACGTCGGATTCGGCGACCTTCACCGCGGGGAAGCCGTAGGCCGACTTCACGAAGCCGCCGGTGCCCGTGCCCGTCGCGACGCCTGCCGTGCCGAAGGACTCGTAGTCCACCGCCGTGACCGTCCCGTCGTTTTTGTAGCCGAGCTTCACGCGGTTCCACGAGTCGGGCCGGTTGCCCGCCGCGAGGTGCTCCTCCTTGCGGTCGAGCGCCATGAGGACGGGCCTGCCGGCCTTCTTCGCGAGCTTCGCGGCGAAGACGCCGTAGTCGCCCGCCCCGAACTTCGCGCCGAACCCGCCGCCCGTGAGCTCGGCGCGGACGTTCACCTTGTTCTTCTGGAGCTTGAGGACCTCGGCGAGCTCGTCCCGGACACTGAATGTTCCCTGCGTCGAGGCCTGGACCTCGAGCGTGTCGCCCACCCACTCGGCGAACAGGGAATGGGTCTCGAGCGGCACGTGCGTCTGGACGGCCGTAGTCGTCACGACCTCGAGGGTTCCCTCCGCCTCGGCGAAGCCCTTGTCGGCGTCGCCCCGGCCGGAGGTTTTCGGCCCGCGCACGTTGCCCTTCTGTTCTACCGGGGCCGCACCGCCTGGCACGTCGCCCGCGCTGTGCTTCTCCTCGACGAATTTCTGAAAGACGAGCGGCGAGCCCTCCTTCCGGGCGGCCGCGAGGCTCACGGTGTGGGGGAGGACGTCGTAGACGACCTTCACGGCGCGGAGCGCGTCCTCGGCCGCCGCGCGCGTGGGCGCCGCGAGCGCGAGGACGGCTTCGCCGTGGTAGCGGACGGTATCCTTACCCGGGTTTTCGAAGACGACGCCCGGCATCTTCTCGAGGGCCGACGTATCGATCGAGACGATCTTCGCGTGCGCGTGCGGCGAGCGGAGGATGCGGGCGTGGAGCATGCCCGGCCGCCGCGCGTCGTGCGTGTAGGCCGCGCGACCCGTGACCATCTGCGGCCCGTCGAGGCGCGGGTGGCGCTTCCCGGTGACGGGGCGCTCGCCGACCTTGTACGGCGGCGGATCGCCGGCCGGGATCTCGACCTCCATGACGGTGGTCTTCCCGGCGAGGCCGACCTCGATCTTCGTCTTGAGGGCGTCAGCCACGGGTCACCTCCGACTTGGCGTGCGCAACCGCTTCGCAGGCGGCGAAGACGCCGGTGTAGGTCCCGCACCGGCAGAGGTTGCCGGCGACGGCTTCCTTCACGTCGTGCTCCGAGGGCCTTGGGTTCCTCGCGAGGAGGCCGGCGCACGAGACGACCATCCCCGGCGTGCAGAAACCGCACTGGAGCGCGTCGGCCTCGACGAACGCCTTCTGGATCGGAGCCATCGCCTCGGGCGAGCCGAGCCCCTCGACCGTCGTGACCTTCCTGCCGTCCGCGTCGTGGACGAGCGTGAGGCAGGAGTTCACGGCGAGGCCGTCGAGCAGGACCGTGCAGGCGCCGCAGGCGCCGCGGTCGCAGCCCACTTTCGTGCCCGTCATGCCCCACGAATCGCGTAACGCCTCCGCGAGCGTCGTGCGCGGCTCGAACGAACCCGCCTTCACGGCTCCGTTCACCGTGACGCTCACGGCCATCGGGCCGGACAGGTTTGCGGCCTGAAGCTCGTGGCGCGTCTCGACGAGGAGCGCCGTGGCGCCGGTCGAGGCGGCGGTGACGGCGCTCGCGATTCCCTTGATCAGGCCGCGGCGGGTGACGCCGCTCGTTCCGTCGGGTGGGTGAGCCTTGTCTTCGGCCATCGTCGTCCTCCCTCAGCGCCCCCGAAATATACAGCGGGATCGTGTTAATGATGTCACCCCCGCGTTGACCCAAGTGCCTGAAAGCCTTATTCTTGTCCGAATCCCGGAACGGTCGGAGGTCGCTCATGCACATCAACGACCTGCTCAAGATCGCGGTCGAGCGGAAGGCGTCCGACCTCCACCTGAAGGTCGGCGCGCACCCGATCATCCGTGTCGACGGCGAGCTGACCCCGCTCGTCGACCTCAAGCGCCTCATGCAGGAAGACACGATCGCGATGGCGTTCTCGATCATGTCTTCGCGGCAGAAGGAAAAATTCAAGAACAACTTCGAGATCGACATCGCGTATTCGGTGCCGGGGCTCGGGCGGTTCCGCTGCAACATCTTCCAGCAGCGCGGGACGGTCGGAATGGTCTGCCGCGTCATCCCGGCCCGCATCCTCACGGTTCGCGACCTCCTCCTGCCGCCCGTGCTCGAGAGAATCTGCGAGGAGACGCGCGGCCTCATTCTCGTGACCGGGACGACGGGCTCGGGCAAGTCCACGTCGCTCGCCGCGATGATCGACTACATCAACTCGACCCGGTCCGAGCACATCATGACGATCGAGGACCCCGTCGAGTTCCTCCATCGCGACAAGAAATCGATCATCAACCAGCGCGAGCTCGAGGTGGACACGCGCTCGTTCGCGTCCGCGATCCGCGCGGCCCTCCGGCAGGACCCGGACGTCATCCTCGTGGGCGAGATGCGCGACTTCGAGACCGTCGAGACGGCGCTCGTGGCCGCCGAGACGGGCCACCTCGTCATGTCGACCCTCCACACGATGGACGCGACCGAGACGGTCAACCGCATCATCTCGGTCTTCCCGCCGCACCAGCAGAAGCAGATTCGCCTGCAGCTCGCGGCCGTCATCAAGGCCGTGTGCTCGATGCGTCTTCTCCCGCGCGCGGACGGCCTCGGCCGCGTGCCGGCCGTCGAGGTGCTCGTGGCGACGAACTACATCCGCGACTGCATCGAGAACAAGGAAAAGACGAAGTACATCCACGACGCGATCAAGGCCGGCACCTCGCAGTACGGGATGCAGACATTCGATCAGTCGCTCTTCCAGCTCTACAAGACGGGCCTCATCACGCTGGAAGAGGCGATCCGGCGCTCGAGCAACCCGAACGAGTTCAAGCTCAAGGTGCAGGGCATCCAGTCCACGTCCGACATCGCGAACGAGCTCATGGAGGGCGCCCTGGAGTCGCCCGACGCGCTCAGCTCGCAGGAAGCGGCCTCGCCCTTCGACTTCTCGAACCAGCCGGGATAGGGGGGCGGGGGGAAACCCCTTATCCTCCGAGCGATGGCAACTCATCCTCCCGGCGGCTGGACGTCCCGCAAAGTCCGCGAGACGTTCCTGTCCTTCTTCGAAGAGAAGGGCCACACGCGCGTGGCGTCCTCCTCGCTCGTGCCCGCTGAGGACCCGACGCTGCTCTTCACGAACGCGGGCATGAACCAGTTCAAGGATCTCTTCCTCGGGCGCGAGAAGCGGGCCTACACGCGCGCGACGTCGTCACAGAAGTGCGTGCGGGCGGGCGGCAAGCACAACGACCTCGACAACGTGGGCTACACGGCGCGCCACCACACGTTCTTCGAGATGCTCGGCAACTTCTCCTTCGGCGATTACTTCAAGGTGGAGGCGATCGACTACGCGTGGGAGCTCGTCACCGGGCGCTATGGCCTCGACCCGTCGCGCCTCTGGGCGACGGTTTTCACGGACGACGACGAGGCGGCCGCGCTGTGGGAGCGCTACCTCCCGAAGGCGCGCATCGCACGGTTCGGCGAGAAAGACAACTTCTGGTCGATGGGCGACACGGGGCCGTGCGGCCCGTGCAGCGAGATTCACTATGACCAGGGCGATGGCGTTCCCGGCGACGCGACGCCGAACGGCGCCGGCGACCGCCTCATGGAGATCTGGAACCTCGTCTTCATGCAGTTCGACCGCGACGCCTCGGGAAAGATGACCCCGCTTCCGAAGCCGAGCGTCGACACGGGCGCCGGCCTCGAGCGCATCACGGCGATCCTCGAGGGCAAGAACAACAACTACGACACGGACCTCTTTGCACCAATCATCAGGAAGATCGAGGAAGTCTCGGGGAAGAAATACCGGGGAAACATGGCGGTGGAGGACGCGCCTTTCCGGGTGATCGCCGATCACGCGCGGGCGGCGACCATGCTGATGCTGGACGGAGTAATCCCTTCGAATGAAGGAAGGGGATACGTCCTGAGGAGGATCATTCGCCGGGCGATCCGCTATGGCCGCAGACTCGGCCTGGAGACGCCCGTCGTAAGCAGACTCTCGTCAGTAATCCTCGAAGAGTTCCGAGGCATCCACTTCGACGCACGTCAAGGGGATCAGCGGCCCCTGCTCATCCAGGTCGCACTGTCAGACGAAGAAGCTCGGTTCGCGAAAACGATGTCCGTCGGAGCGGATCGCGTTGGCGAGGAGATTTCTGCGCATCGCCGAGCGGCAGATGAAGCGGGAGGTTCCGGAATCGCCATGCTCGGAGGCGTGTTCCGTCTTTATGACACGTATGGGGTTCCTCTCGAATTGATAGAGGAGATCGCTCGAGAGGAAGGCTTGGAGATTGATCGAGAGGAGTTCGAGAGGGAGCTCAAGGCTGCGCGCGAGCGGAGCAAGGGTGCGTCGAAGTTCGAGCACGAGGGCGACCTTCCGAAGGACGACCAGATCGACGCCTCGTGGACGACCGAATTCCGCGGATATCCCGAGCAGGACTTCGTGAGCCTGGAGGGCGCACGAGTCCTCGGTCTCTTTACACCTTCTAAGCAGGGTCTCTTCGAAGGTGGCGATCGCCTCACGGCGGGCCAACAGGGCTGGGTCGTCACGGACCGTTCCACCTTCTATCCCGAAAGCGGCGGCCAGGTGGCCGACCAGGGTGCCTTTTCATGGGCTCCGGATGGTGTCGCCGAGGTGATCGACACGAGGCGCGCGCCAAATGGGAAAGCCACTCTTCACCTTCTAAGAATCTCCTCCGGTTCTCTCGCTCCCGGTCAGCTCGTGCGGATGAACGTCGACGAATGGACCCGCCGCAAGACGCAGGCGAATCACACAGGGACGCACCTCCTCCACGCGGCGCTGCGCAAGGTGCTGGGGGAGTCCGTCCGGCAGATGGGCTCGCTCGTCGCGCCCGACCGCCTGCGCTTCGACTACGCGGCCTCGCGCCCGACGACCGCCGACGAGATCCACGAGATTGAACGCCTCGTGAACGAGGAGGTCCTGCGCGACCGCGAGGTTTCGAAGGCCGTGATGTCGATGGATGAGGCGAAGAAGAAGGGCGCGCTCATGTTCTTCGGTGAGAAGTACGGCGAGCGCGTGCGCGTGGTGGACGTGCTGGGCTTCTCGACGGAGTTGTGCGGTGGCTGCCATGTGGGGCGCACGGGAGAAATCGGCGCATTCAAGGTGATCTCTGACAAGGGCCTCGCGGCCGGCGTCCGCCGCCTCGAGGCGGTCACGTCGCTGAACGCGGTCGAGCGGCTTCAGAAAGACGAGGAAATCCTGGCGAATATGGCGCAGACGGCGAACGTGCCCTTTGACGAGCTTCCTTCGAAGCTGAGGGACGCGCTGGATTCTCTTAGAAGGAAAGAGAAGGAGATCGCGACCCTGAAACGCGATCTTGCTCTCGCGGGAACGGGTCCCTCCGAATCTTCACCTTCTAAGAAATCTCTCTCTTCGGACGTCCCCAGCACCGGGACCGATGGCATCGAGGAGATTGCGGGGGTGAAGGTTCTCGCTCGCCGTGTGTCGTCACTCCCCGCGAACGAGCTCCGCAATCTCGCCGACACGTTCCGAAGCAAGTTGAAGTCCGGCGTCGTGCTGCTCGGAACCGAGCTGGAAGGCAAGGTCACGCTGCTCGCGGCCGTCACGCCGGACCTCGTCGCCCGGGTCTCCGCCCACGAGCTGGCGCAGGTCATGGCTCCCGCCGTCGGGGGCAAGGGCGGCGGAAAGCCGGACCTCGCGCAGGCCGGCGGCAAGGACGCGGCGCAAATCGAGCCGGCTCTCGCGCTGGGCGTCGCGAAGGTGCGGGAGAGGCTGTCGGCCTGAGGCTGTACCGCGCTGGGCTATAATCTCTGGGCAATGCCATCTCGCGGGATTGGTCTGGCGCGGGTGTCTGTGGCCGCTTTGCTCGCGGCGACGGGCGCCCTGCGCGCCGACGTCCATCTCGTGCGCCAGGCGAACGGCTCGGCGCTGATCTTCAACGACAAGGTCGGCAGCGGCTGGCGCGTGAGCGGCGGGGCGCCCTCGGACGCCTACCTCGTCGAGCGGCGTAACACGCCGTCGCCGTACGACGCGGCGATCGAGAGCGAGGCGCGGGCGGCGGGCGTCGATGCAGCGCTCGTCAAGAGCGTCATGCTCGTGGAGTCCAACTTCAATCCGCGCGCCATGTCGAGGAAGGGCGCCCGCGGCCTCATGCAGCTCATGCCCGGCACGGCCCTTCGGTTCGGCGTGTCCGACCGGTATGACGCGGGCCAGAGCATTCGCGCGGGCGTGAAGTATCTCGCCACCCTTCTCGAGCAGTTCAAGGGCGACGTGGCCCTGGCGCTCGCGGGGTACAACGCCGGCGAGAACGCCGTGACGCACCACTCCGGCGTGCCGCCGTATCGCGAGACGCGCGAGTACATCCGGCGCGTCCTCGTCGCGCGGCACGGAGAGGGCGGAATCGGGCCCGTCATCGGCGGCGGGTTCCGTGGCACGCCGACCGGGCCGCCCGCCCGGACGGCCGCGATACGAGTCTCGAGCCTGAACGGGATGGCGGTCCTCTCGAACACGGCGGTCGACATCACGGAACGCCAGGCTCCTGCGCTGGGGCGGATGCGCTGAGGCGGACGGGGACGGAATGGCGGCCACGCGGGGATCCGAGACGACGAGGGCCTTCAGACCCGCGCCATTCTTCGACCACGGGCTCTTTCTCCTTCACCTGAACCGCGGCAAGGAGGAGATGGCGCGCGGATATCACGAGACCGCGCGGCGCGAGTTCGAGGAAGCGCGGCGACTGCGCCCGCGCGACCCCGACGTCCTGCTCAATCTCTCGATCACGCTCTTCCATCTGGGACAGTTCGACGAGGCCGAGGCGATGACGCGCGACCTCCTCACCGAGCATACCGAGTCGGTTCCGTTGCTGTTCAACCTGGGGCTCATCCTTTTCAAGTCGGGCCGGGACCGCGACGCGCGAGAGCCGCTCGAGAAGGTGCTCGGGTTCGCTCCGGCGCACCGCAAAGCGCATCTGACGCTGGGGCTCGTCGCGCAGCGGCGCGGAGCGTGGGACGAGGCCCAACGGCATTTCAGGATGGCGGGCGCCGAGCTGAAGGACGGGGCCGAAGGGGACGACTCGGTCGCCCGCACGGCGCGCGCCGCGGCGGCCGAGGTACGGATCGCGACGGCCAACCGGCCGAACCAGAACGATACGCGGCCGAGCCCGATGGTGAAGCCGGAGCCGCTGGATTCCCTCACGGCGAGCGGCAAGAACAAGATCTCCTCGGGTGTGAGACCGCGGCCATCGGCGGCCGTGCTCGCGGGAATGGAGCCTGCGGTGTCGGCGGTGTCCCGGCCCATCGGACCTTTCTCGCCGAAGCCGGGCGGATTCCTTTCCGTCTCCTGCGCGAGCGGCGTTCGCGTGCGGCGCGGGATCGTCGTGGGCCGCTCGGGGTCGCCGGTGATCGACAGTTCTCCGGCCGCGACGCCCGATGGTCTCGATCGGCTTCTCGTCGGGGCGTCGGGAGAGGGCATCCTGCTCGTGGCGGATCCGGGCCGCGTGCCATGGCTCAAGGCGCTCGCGGGCGAGACGCTTTCGGTTCATCCCGAGAGGCTCCTCGCGTTCGAAAGCGCGCTCGCGTGCCGCGCCGACGTGACGCCGGACGCGGGCGACCGCACGGCGCCTCCGTTCCTGAAGCTTTCGGGCAGCGGAGCCGTGGCCCTCGCCGTCTCGTCCGAGCCGGCCCGATTCGAGGTCGAGCAGGGTCAGCCGCTCGCCATCGCCGCCCGCGCGGTCGTCGCCTACGGGGGCGAAGTCCTGCCCGAGCTCCTGGCGGAGTCCGATCCGCTCTCGGGCCTCGGTGCGGGCGCCTCGATGCGCTTCAGCGGAACCGGATTCGTCCTGGCCGACGCGCGCTGAGCGACCGGGTCTCAACTGGCGAGTTTCTCGAGCTCCGCCTGCGTCTCGTCGAGGAGCTTTCCGATCAACGTCGGATCCTCGTGCTCGGCGTAAATCCGGATGATGGGCTCGGTGCCCGAGAGCCGGTGCAGGAGCCAGCCGCGAGACCCGAACAGCAGCTTCACGCCGTCCATGTCGTCCACGCCAGTCACGGGCTCGCCGCAACGTGAGGAGGGCGGGTCAGACCTCAGGTTCTCGAGGAAGGCGCGCAGCACCGGCATCGGCAGATGGAGGTCGCGGCGGCCGTACGCGAGCGCGCCATAGGCCGCGTCCTGCCCGGCCACGATGGTCTCGAGGGAGCCGCCCGAGTGCGCGATCGCCTCCAGGACGAGGAGCGCGGAGAGGACTCCGTCGCGCTCGGGCAGGTGGAATGCGACGCCCAGGCCGCCGGACTCCTCGCCGCCGATCGCGACCTCGCCGGAGAGCATCTTCGCGGCGATGTGCTTGAAGCCGACGGGCGTGACGTGGAGCGGCACGCCGAGGCGCGAGGCGACGCGGTCGAGGAGCAGCGACGTCGAGAAGGTCTTCGCGATGCCGCCGCGGATACGCCCGCGAACCGTGAGGCTCTCGGCGAGGAGCGCGAGCACGCGGTGCGGCGTGACGAACCGGCCGCCGGAGTCCAGCACGCCGAGCCGGTCGCCGTCCCCGTCGCTCGCGAGGACGACGTCGAAGCGCTCCGAGGCGAGGGCCATCTGCGCCGCGGCAAGATTCTCGGGAATCGGCTCGGGGTTGACGCCGCCAAAGAGCGGATCGCGGTTCGCGCGGAGCGACACCACGGTCGTCGGGTGGCCGGTTCCGACGATGGTTTCAAGCAGCGTCCCGGCCGCTCCGTGGATCGCGTCGAAGAGAACTCTCATGCCGGCCCCGCGGATCGCGTCGAGATCGACGAGGCCCGCGAGCGCGTCGCGATACGGCGACGCGAGGTCGAGCGTCTCTACGGCCCCCCCTGCCTTCTTGGGAACGGGCCGATCCAGGGCGTGGGCGATGGCGTCGCACGTGGCGGGCGTGGCGCTGCCGCCGAACGAGGATTTCACCTTCACGCCGTTCCAGAGCGGCGGATTGTGCGACGCCGTGATGGCGAGGCCGGCCCTCAGGCCGCGCGAGGCGACGTGCCACGAGGCGCAGGGCGTGGGGACGGGCCGGTCCGACAGAAGGACGCGGAAGCCATGCGAGGCGAGGAACGCCGCGCTCTCGGCGGCGAGTTCCGGCGAGAGAAAGCGGGTGTCGAATACGACCGGGAGCGTCCACGGATCTCCCGGTTCGAGGTTCGTCTCGTCGATCGTCCACGCGGCGGCCGCAGTCACGACGCGGCGAACGCTGTCGAACGTGAGATCGCGGGCGATCCGGCCCCGCCAGCCGTCGGTGCCGAAGACGATGGGCGCGCGTTCCATGGGACAGCCGATTGTCGGGGAGCGCACCGGGACTGTCCAGCGGGCGCCAGGCGGTTGCGGGCGATCTCTGTGTTGCGCCTTCGTCGGCGGAGAGCCAACTCCAGCCTCCTCGGCGCGCCTTGACCTCGCCTCGCAAGCGCCAGGCGCGCCACTACCGGTTACGGGTACTAGAATCGGAGCCGGTGTTCGTCAACGTTCCCAACGCGCTCACACTGTTTCGGATTTTCCTCGTTCCGCTCCTCGTCGTCATCCTACTGACGAAGCTCCCGGCGCGCGAGTACCTCGCCTTGGCCGTCTTCCTTCTGGCCGCGATCACCGACTGGCTGGATGGCTACTGGGCCCGGCGATTCAAGAAAGTGACGACGATGGGGATGCTCCTGGACCCCATCGCGGACAAGCTCCTGGTCTCGGCCGCGCTCATCTCTCTCGTGGACCTGCAGGAGGCCGATGCGTGGGCCGTATGCATCATCATCGGGCGCGAGTTCGCGGTGACGGGCCTGCGCTCGATCGCCGTGAGCCACGGCCTGACGATCGCCGCCTCGAAGCTCGGAAAATGGAAGATGGGCAGCCAGATCGTCGGGATCTCGCTCATGATCATGGGGGGGAAGCTCGACGACATCGGCCTCTGGCGAAAGACGGGCCGGGCGGCTCTTTACGTGATGACCGCGATGGCGCTCATCTCGGGAATCGACTACTTCCGCAGATTCCTCAAGCCCCTGCTCGCGAAAGAGCGCGAGGAAGAGTCCGCGCTGGTCGCGGCACCGGCGGAGCGTCAGCTCCCCGAACCCGAAGCGCGCCTTCGAAAGACCGCCTTGTAGATCGGCCGGCCCGTTTTTTTGAACTTCAGCTCGTAGCTCGATCCCGTCGACCAGTCGCCGGCCTCTTCGGGCCTGAGCTTCTCGAGGAGCGGCTCTGACGAGAGCACCTCGTCGATCAGCGCGAAGTACTCCTCGTGGTCCGAGGCGACGCGGAGAACGCACCCGGGCGCGAGGGCGCGCGCGGCGGCCTCCGCCCAGGCGGTATCCACGAGACGGCGCTTGTGGTGCCGTTTCTTCGGCCACGGGTCCGGGAAGTAGACATGAAGCCCGGCGAGGCAACCGGGGGAGAGGCGGCGCATGACGAACTCCTTGCCGTCGAGGCGTTCGACCCGGAGGTTCGAGAGGCCCGCGCGCGCGGCCCTGAGCCGCACGATCTCGGCGTACTCGGGCTCGATCTCGAGGCCGAACCAGTTCCGGTGGCCCTGGGCGACCGCGGCCGCGAGGAGGAACGAGCCCTTGCCGACGCCGATCTCCATCTCGACGGGGGCGACGCGCCCGAAGACGGCGGAAAAGTCGACGGCGCCCGCATCCTCCGGCTCGCCCGGCAAGAAGATCCTCGGCGGGGGAATCCGGCCCAGGTTCCGCGGGCCGGCGGAGCGCGGCGCGCGCGGCGGCGTCTCGACTCCCGCGCGGCGCAGCGCCCGTCGGATGGACGGCCTAGACAAGGATCGCCCTCGGGATCGGCACCACGCGCACGCCCACGTCGCCTTCGATGCGCGCCTGACAGCCGAGGCGCACGTTCTCTCCGAGTTCGTAAGCGATCTCGTTCGGCTGGATGGGCGATAGGTTCTCGGGGTTGAGGACGCACGCGACGCGGCAGGTGGAGCACGTGCCGCCGCCGCCGCAGACGTGGCCGATTGCAACCCCGAGCTCCAGCGCGACGTCGAGCACCGTCCGTCCGGCGGCGACATGCGCCCGCTTACCCTCGTTCAGGAAGACGATCTTGGGCAACGCGTCTCCGTTCAGAGCTTCGCGGCGACTGCTCGGGCGAACTGCAGCGTGGTCGCGGTCCCGCCAATGTCGCGGGTCCGGGCGGCGCCCTGCTCGAGAGCCGCGAAGAGGGCCCTTTCGACGCGCAGGGCGCACGCCTCGTCGCCGACGTGGCGGAGCATCATCACGGCCGAGAGAAGAAGCGCGGTCGGGTTCGCGACGCCCTTGCCGGCGATGTCGGGGGCCGAACCGTGCACCGACTCGAAGACGGCGCACGTCTCGCCGAGGTTCGCTCCGGGCGTAACGCCGAGCCCGCCCACGAGGCCGGAGGCGAGGTCGCTGATGATGTCCCCGTAGAGGTTGTCGAGGAGAAGCATGTCGAACTGCTTCGGGTTCATGACGAGCTTCATGCACGCCGCGTCGACGATGACGTCGTTCACCTCGATGTCGGGATAGTCTGCCGCGACGTTTCGGCAGCTCTCGAGAAAAAGACCGTCCGAGAGCTTCATGATGTTCGCCTTGTGCACGATCGTGATCTTGCGGCGGCCGTGCGCGCGGGCGTACTCGAAGGCGAAGCGCGCGATGCGTGTGGAGGCTTTTTCGGTGATGACCTTGATGGACTCGACGACGCCCGGCACGACGACGTGCTCGATTCCGGAGTAGAGGCTCTCGGTGTTCTCGCGCACGACGACGAGGTTGAGGTCGCCATAGCGGGATGCGACGCCGGGAACGTTCTTCACGGGCCTCAGGTTCGCGTAGAGATCGAGTGTCTGGCGAAGAGTCACGTTCACGCTCTTGAAGCCCGTGCCGATGGGCGTCGTGATCGGGCCCTTGAGACAGACCTTCGTCCGCCGGATGGAGGCGAGCGTTGCGGGAGGGAGCGGCATTCCGGAGACCTTGATGCTTTCCTCTCCGGCGTCGTGACGCTCCCAGGCGAGGCCGGCTCCGGCGGCCTCGAGAATGGTCGTCACGGCGGTCGTGATCTCGGGTCCAATGCCGTCGCCGGGGAGAAGTGTCACCACGCGGGGAGGTGCCGTCACGTCGTTCAGCCCTTTCGTGCATCGGCCGGCACGGCCGGGTGAGCTGCCGGAACGCGGAGGATGCGGATGCGCTCGATGGCGCGGGGCGAGGCGCGCTCGACGAGAAACTCGAGATCGCCCTCCCGGGTGCGGGCTCCGGCTCGCGGAATGCGCCCGAACTTCCGGAGCAGGAAGCCGGCGACGGTCTCGTCGTCCGGGTCGTCGAACGAGGCCCCAAGGTCCCGCTCGAGCGACGTCAGAGGATACGCCCCTTCCACGAGGAGCGACGTGCCGTCGCGTTCGGGACGGCCCGCGGGCTCGTCGTGCTCGTCGAAGATGTCGCCCACGATCTGCTCGATGAGGTCCTCCAGCGTGACGAGGCCGGCCACGGCGCCACTCTCGTCCACGACGATCGCCATGTGGAACCGGCGGCGCCGCATCTCGCGGAAAAGGTCTTCGGAGCGCTTGAGCTCGGGCACGAAGATCGCGGGACGCAGATAGCGGCTCATCTCGAAAGCGTGTTCTTCCGAGTCCGAGACGTCGAAGAGATCCTTCACGTGGAGGATCCCGACGATGTCGTCGGTGTTCTGCCGAAAGACCGGATAGCGGCTATAGCGATGTTCGCGGCATACGGCCTCGACCTGCTCGAAGGTCGCGGCCACCGGCAGGAGGACGATGCGCGCGCGGGGCACCATGGCCTCCCGCACCGGCGTCTGCCCGAACGCGAGGACCGCGTGCAGAAGCTCGCTCTCCTCGCGCTTGATGCCGCCCTGCTCCCGGGAAAGGTTGATGACGCTCTTCACGTCCTCGTCGGTGACGTCCGCCGGCTCGTCGGCGCCGAACGGGCCGAGGATCCACCGCGCGACGGCCGAGAGAAGGTGCGTCACGGGCGCGAGCAGCCGCATGAAAAACTCGATCGGGCCGACGAAGAGGAGCGCGACGCGGTCGGGCCTCCGCGCGGCGAGCGTCTTCGGAGTGACCTCCGAGACGACGAGGAGCAGAACGGTCGTCAGGACCGTCGCGATGAGAACGCCCCATTTCTCCCCGAACGCGGAGATCGCGAGGCCGGCGCCGAGCGAGCCCGCTGCGGCGTTCGCGAGCGTGTTGCCGACGAGGAGGGTCCCGAGAGTGCGCGGGAGATCGTTTCGCATCCGCTCGAGCCGCTCGGCGCTCTTTTCGCCCGCGGTCTTCATGCGGAAGACCGCCGCGTCAGTCAGGGACGTGATCGCCGTCTCGGCGGAGGCGAAGAACGCGGACGCGCCCGCGCAAAGCACGTAAAGGGCGACGAGGATCGGGCCGTTCATCGAGATGCCTCGCGGCGGAGAGCGGCGGCCGCGTTCCGTGCGAGGCCTTCATGCGTGGCCCGCCAGATCGACGAGCCGAAAAAGCGTGCGCGAAAGGCGTCCGCACCGAGGTCGAGGATCTCTTCCGGGTCGAGGGACGCGGCGCGTCCTACGGGCTCGGCGCTCCGGGCCGCGTTGAACGGGCAGACGTCCTGACACTCGTCGCACCCGAAGAGGCGGCCACCGAGCGCGGCCTCCTCCGCCGGCGTGAAGGGCGTCCGTTTCTCGATCGTGAGATACGAGATGCACTTCCGGGCGTCGAGGACGCGCGGTGCGAGGAAGGCGGCCGTGGGGCATGCGTCGAGGCAGGCCGTGCACGTCCCGCAGCGGTCCGCGCCCGGGTCGGCGGACGCGGCGGTCGGGGCGAGCGCGGCGTCGGTCAGGATCTCGCCGAGGACCACGTGCGAGCCGAGACCCGGCACGATCAGGAGCCCGTTCTTGCCGAGGAAACCGAGGCCGGCGCGCGCCGCGATCTCGCGTTCGAGAAGAGGCGCCGTGTCGACGCAGACGCGGAAATGCGTGCCCCGGGGCGCGAGCGGGCGCAGATCCTCGATGACGGCCTGGAGGTACCGGCGCACGACGCGGTGGTAGTCCTCGCCTCGCGCGAACTGCGCCACGTTGCCGGGCCCGTGGCCGGTCACCGCGCGCGCCACCGCGAGGACCGATCGCGTGTACGGCAGGATCGCGTCGAAGCGCTCGCGGGCGGCGGCGTCGCGCTCGAGGTACGCCATCTCCCCGTGAAGCCCCTTCTCGAGCCACGCGCGGTATCGCTCGAACGAGAGCGGCCGCGAGGCCGCGAGCACGCCGGCGGCCGCGAAGCCGTGGGCGCGCGCCGAATCGACCGCGGCCCGCGAGAGGCCAGCGGGATCGTCGGGAAGAGGGGGCGGCGGCTGGCGCGGAGCGCGCGAAGAGGCGGGCCGCATGACTCTCCAGTCTATCAAGCCATTTCGTATCATCCCTTTCATCCGATGACGGCGCGCGCTCGGGGTCATGCATACCCGCTCGTCTTTTTTCTCCTTCTCGTCGCCGGGACGGGGATTCTCTGCTTCGTCGTCCTGCGGCCTTTCCTGACCTCGATCGCCTGGAGCGTCATCCTCGCGGTCGCGCTCTGGCCTCTCTGGGTTCGCCTGAGAGCGCGCCTTCCCCGGCGCACCGCGTTCGCGGCGGCCGTCTTCTCGACCTCAACGGGGCTCGTCGTCCTGCTTCCGGCCGTTCTCCTCGGCAAGGCGATCGTGAATCAGGCCTCCACGGCGGTGATGGCGATGGGGGAGAGGCTGAGCACCCGCGAGCTGCGGTCGATCGGCGACCTCCTGTCCCTGCCGGGCGTCGGGCCGGCGCTCACGTGGATCGAGACGCGCACGGGTCTCTCGTCCGACGAAATGCAGGCGAGAGGAGCCGAGTTCGCGGCGAAGGCTTCGACGTTTATCGCCGCCAGGAGCGGGGACGTCGCGCTGTCCTTTCTCGACGCGGTGGTCACGTTCGTTCTGACGCTGATCCTCCTTTTTTTCCTGCTGATCGACGGCAAGGACCTGGCGGAGGCGGTCAGCGACCTTTTCCCGATCGAGGATGTCGAGCGCCACCGGATCCTCCAATCCCTCGGCGAGATGCTCGAGGCGATCTTCAAGGGCTCGCTCGTATGTGCCACCGTGCAGGGCGCGTCCGGCGGGATCTCGTGGGCGATCGCCGGCCTTCCCTCCGCGACCCTCGCGGGGGTCGCGATGGGGATCCTCTCCCTCCTACCCGTCGGAGGCACGGCCATCGTCTGGCTGCCCGGACTCGTCGCGCTGTTCGTTCAGGGTCGAACGGGAATGGCGATCCTTTTCCTGCTCTGGAACGTGCTCGTGACGTTTCTCCTCGCCGAAAACGTCCTCAAGCCTCTCCTCATCGGCCGCAAGGACACGGAGCTCTCGTCGCTGATGGTGTTCCTCGGCGTCTTCGGAGGGATTCCGGCGTTCGGGCTCCTGGGCGTCTTCATCGGTCCGATGGCGCTCGCCGCGGGCCTGATGCTCGTCCGCATCCTGCGTTCGCTCGCCCGCGAAGCGCGCGTCAGCGCAGCAGCTTGACGACGAGGACCTGAAGGACGCCGGCCGTGGCACCCACGACGAGAACGAGCAAAAGCCACGGAATCAGGTAGTCGTAACGGGCCGACGTGCTCCAGAGCTTCTGCATGAGACTCCTTCTGCTCATTCGCGCTTAATATAAGCGAGGCATGAGCGGAAAGCCCGAGGACGCGGCGAAACGCGACGTCGCGGCTCTGGCCGCCGAGCTTGCGGAGCAAATTGGGTCGCTCGCGGCTTTTTCCGGCTCGGGGCTTGCGCCTACGAACGCCCCCGCAGCCCATTCCGGCCGTTCGCCCGGCGTCCCCTCGTATGCGGGGCCGCGGACCATGCTGGAAAACGCGGGGCGCTTCGTCGCGCCCGTTCTGCCGGCCGGCGCCCCCCTGCGGCCGCTTAAGGCCGCGCTGCTGCGCGTCCTCAGGATCGTCACGCGGGACCAGACGACGTTCAACTCCGCGCTCCTCGAAGCGCTGCGCGGGGCTCTTCTCGAGACGGAGGCCGGATTGCGCGATCTCGCGGCGGCCTCGCGGGTGGGTGCGCAGCGCGCCGAGGACGTCGCCCGGGAGGCGACGTCGCGCCTCGACGGAGCCGCCGCGGACCTTTCCGGGCTCTCGGCGCGTCTCGCCCGCGAGAGCGAGGCCCGCGAGAGCGCGGGCCAGGATCTCCTCACGAGCCAGCGCCGGCTGGACGCGATCGAGAAGGATCGCGACGAGCGCGTCGAGGCGCTCGCGCGGCGGCAGGAACGGGAGGAAGCCGGGAAGCGGCTGCTGGCGGAGAAGATCGAGAGCGCGGCGGAGGGCCTGCGTGCCCTCAGGCTCGAGTGGTCTTCCCTTCGAAGCAGCCTGCGGGACCTCTCGGGCGCGCCCCCCCGCGCTTCGGGGGACGCAGCAGACGGGATTCGGTCGGCCGCCGTGCGGGCCGACGACCCTCTGCGCGCGGGTCTCTACGTCGACTTCGAAGAGCACTTCCGGGGGACCGAAGAGGACATTCGCGGCCGGCAGGCGAGCGATGCGGCCCGTTTCCGCGGCGCGCCCGGGCCCGTCGCCGACCTCGGATGCGGGCGTGGCGAGTTCCTCGAGGCGCTGGCCGCCGAAGATGTCGCCGCGATCGGCTGCGACGCGAACCCCGTCATGGCCGCGCGCGCGAAGGAGAAAAGGCTCGCGGTGGATCGGGCCGATCTCTTTACATGGCTTGCCGGCCGTTCGGATGGCTCGCTCGGGGGCGTGACGGCCTTCCAGGTCGTCGAGCATCTTCCGCCCGCCTCCCTCTTCGACCTCGTCGAGCTCGCGATCCGCAAGCTCGCGCCTTCGGGCCGCGTGCTCTTCGAGACGATCAACCCCGAGTCCGTCTATGCCATGCGATGGTTCTGGATGGACCTCACGCACGTGCGGCCGGTGCCCGCGCCGTCGCTCGCGCAGCTCCTCAGCGCGTCCGGGTTTCGGGACGTGGCCGTGGACTTTCGCTCTCCGGTGCCGGAGTCGGAAGGCCTGCCTCGGGGTCTCGCCGACGACCCGCGCTTCGCGCCGCTCGCGCGGCTTCTTTTCGCCCCGCAGGACTACGCCGTCACGGGCGTGAAGTAGAGGAAGGATGGCGCGCGTCCTCGTCTGCACCGCACAGGTGCCGTTCACGTCCGGCGGCGCGGAGCGCCACGCCGAAGGGCTCGTGCGCGAGATCGTCGCCTTCGGGCACGAGGCCGAGCTCGTGCGCCTTCCGTTCAAGTGGTATCCGCGCGCGGAAATCCTGACCTCCGCGCTCGCGTGGCGGCTTCTCGACGTGTCGGAGGCGGACGGAAAGCGCGTCGATCTCGTGATCCCGATGAAGTTCCCGTCCTATCTCGTGAGGCACGAGAACAAGGTCGTCTGGCTGATCCACCAGTTTCGCCAGGCGTACGACCGCTTCGGCACCTCCCAGAGCGACTTCACCGCCTCGCCCGAGGACACGCGCTGGCGCGAGCTGATCGCCGAGGCGGACCGCACGGGACTCGGGGAGGCGCGGAAGATCTTCACGAACGCGAGGAACACCGCCGACCGGCTCGCGCGGTTCAACGGGATCGAGGCCGAGGCCCTCTACCATCCGCCGCCACTCGCGGGCCGATACCGGTGCGAGGTTTCGCGAGGTTTCGCGCTCGTGGCCGGCCGCCTCGACCCCTGGAAACGCGTGGACCTCGCGATCGCGGCGGCGGCGGCCGGGAAGTTTCCTCTCGTCGTCGCGGGAGAGGGCCCGGACCGAGCCCGCCTCGAGGGCCTCGCCGCCAAGAGCGGCGGTGCAGTGCGATTCGCCGGCCGCGTCGCGGACGAGGAGCTGCTGTCGCTCTATGCCACGGCCGGCGCCGTGATCTTCCCCCCGGCGGACGAGGACTACGGGTACATCGCCCTCGAGGCGTTCCTGTCGAAAAAGCCCGTGGTGACCTGCTCCGACTCGGGCGGCCCGCTCGAGTTCGTGGTCGACGGAGAGAACGGGCGCGTCGTCGCGCCGGACGGGACGGCGCTCGGAGCCGCCGTGGCGGATCTGCTCGCGCAGCCGGAGAAGGCCCGGGAATTCGGAGGAAGAGGTTTCGAAAGGGTCAGAGAGATTCGCTGGGAAAAGGCCGTGACGGCATTGCTCGAGGCGGGCGGGATCAGGTGACGAGCTCACGCGTGAAAAGACGGCTCTCCGTCGGCTTCATCGGCCCTCTGCCCCCAACGCGCTCCGGCATCGCGGACTATGACGCCGAAATCCTCTCTTCACTTTCTAAGAATTCTTCTCTTTCTCTTCGTCCCTACGAACCCCCTTCAGCCCGAGAAGCTCTGAGCGCCGCGCACGACGTGCTGCTCGTCCAGATCGGCAACGACCCGCTGCACGCTCCTTCCGTCGAGATGCTCTTCGATCCGAAACGCCGGACTCCCGCCGTGGTGGTTCTCCACGAGTTCGTCCTCCACCATCTCTTTGCGGCGGCTTACCTCACGCGCTCTCGCCCCGAGGACTACGCGCTCGAGCTGGAACGGGCGCACGGCGCGCGGGGAAGGGCGTTTGCCTCGACGGGGCAGGACGGTTCTTACGTGCCCGTCTGGGACCTCGACCCGTGGCTCTATCCGATGTCCGCCGGGGTGATCCGCGCCGCCGAGGCGGTCGTCGCGCACTCGGCGCTCGTGACCGGTGCGATTCTCGGCGAGTGCCCGGGCACCCGCGCCCTCACGATCCCGCAGCACGTCGCGCCCGCCCCGCGGACGCCACTGGCCGAGGCGCGCGAGGCGCTCGGCTTCCCCCGGGACCGGCCGGCGGGCATCACGCTCGGGATCGTCTCGCCCGCAAAACGCATCGTGAAGATCCTCGAAGCGCTCGCTTCGCTGCCTCACGAGCGCCGGCCATTTTTTTTCATCGGCGGAGCGGTGGCGGACGACGACGTCCTCCGTTCCACCGTACGAGAGAACGGCCTGGACGCGGACGTGAAGTTCGGCGGCTATCTCTCCGAGGAGGACCTCTGGCGCGCGGCCTCGGCTGCGACGTTCGCCGTGAACCTCCGCCATCCCACGATGGGGGAGACGTCCCACGCCGTGTGCCGGCTCGCGGGCTTCGGACTGCCGCTCATCGTCTCCGACACCGGCTGGTTTCGCGAGCTGCCCGATGCGTTCGCCGACAAGATCCCGATCGGGGGAGACGAAGTCGCCTATCTCGCGCGGACCATGGAGCGCCTCGCATTCGATGAGGACCTTACCCGCGAGCGGGGCCGCGCGGCGTCCGCCTGGGCGGTGCCTCGGCGGCCCGAGCGCATCGCGGAAGCCTACCAAGCGGTGCTCGAAGAGGCGGCCGATGGCTGGTCGCGGCCTCGCGGCACGTCCTCACGCGTGGCCGAAGCGCTCGCGCGCCTCGGCGTCGGGCAGCGGGGAATCCACGGCGCGACGAGCCGCATGCCGGACGCGACGCTCCTCGCGGAGGTCGCCTCGCGCGCGGCGGGCATCCTGCCGAGGGTGCCGGAGAAGGAGAGAGAATTTTCTTAGAAGGAATAAGAAAATAGAATCTTTTCGAAGGGAACAGGGGCTGCCGCGCGCGTCGTCACATTGGAAACCGGCTGCGCAAATCGACACCCAGCAGGACATCCGGAGCCTCCGCGAGGGCGGCCCCTATTTCCTTTCCAAGAAATCTTAGATTTATCCCTCCCTCGTCGTCCCCAAACTGATCGAGCTTTTCTTTCGCGAGGGCCAGCAGGCGCCTTCCCGGTGCGGCATTGCCTCTCCCGATGTGGACGCACGCCGCCGCGAGCTGGATGAGCCCCTGCAGGAAGAGCTTGTCGTCGCCTTCGGAGTCTTTCCAGAGAAGCTCCCACTCTTCATGAGCCTCGAAGAAGCGTCGCGCGCGGAACTCCACGAGGCCCCGGACGAACAGGAGTGACGCCGCGCCTCCGAAACGCGCGGGCGGGGCTTGAAACGGAGCGGATGACCGCGTAAGGAAACCGCGGTCCAAGAGCTCGCTCGCGAGGAGGTCGGGGTCCGTCACAACGAAGCCGTCGATGCCGAGCCCCCGAGCGGCCTCGACGAGCTCCGGCCGGTCGTCGGCGTAAAGAGCGTCCTCGGATCGCGCTCCGGCGCGCGCGAGAGCGGCGTGGAAGTGCGCGGGATCGGGCTTGGCGGCGCCGACCTCGAAAGAGAGCGCCGTGAGAGGGACGAGACGCGGCAGCTCCGGCGCGACGCGGAGCACGCCTTCCCAGTGGAGGGCGTTCGTGTTCGAGACGAGCACGGGCACGACGTCGGGCTCGAGGCGACCCAGAGCGGAGAGGGCGGCAGGGACCGGCGTGAAGATGTCGCGCCAGGCCGGGATCCAGACGTCGTCGTCGAGCCGGGGAATTCCGGCGGCACGCTCGGCGGCCCGAAAGAAGGCCGTCGCGGTCACCCGTCCGAGATCGAATTCGTCCTCGAGCGGGCCGAAGAGGTGCGGGCGGAGGGTCCCGGCAGGCACACCCGTGGCCGTGTGGATCCTCTGGAGCGTCACGTCGTGATCGAACCGGACGAGGACGTTGCCGAGGTCGACGAGGAGGGCTCGCAGCCGGACGCCTTCTCAGGGAAAGGCGAGCTGGCCGGTCAGGAGGTAAAGGGGCGAGGGCTTCATCGGTGCCTCCGGTCCTTGATTTCTGCAAAGGGGGGTGCCCGAAAACGAAAACGCCCCGGCCTCGCCGGGGCGTCTCGTTGTTCCTGGAACTCGTCGCTTACTTCGTAGTCGTCGTGGTCGTGGACGCCGTGGTCGTCGTGGAGGCCATGGTCGCCGTGGCGGCGTAGGGGGCGGTGCTCGTCGTGCTGGTGGTCGTCGTCTTGGACGTCTCTTCGACGACCTTCGGCGCCTCCACCTTGACTTCGGGCTTCTTCTCCTCGGGCTTGTTGCAGGCCACGAGCGACGCTGCGACGGCGACGAGGGCGAGGGCGGATGTGAGCTTCTTCATTTCGGGGTACTCCTTGCTGTGTGATCGATCAGGTCGTTGGCGGCCTGTCTGAGAGGGAAAAATTCGGGACTCGAGGAACGTCTTTTGGGAACACAATCACCGCATAGACGGATCGTTCCGCCTCGAGCTTCACGGAGAGGATACGGGAATCTGGCCTTCTGTCAAGCCCATGAATGAGTTGGCCCTGCACGGCAGCTCCGGGCGGGCCTGATAGACTCCACAACCCCGGCGATGTTCGAATCCCTCTCAAATCGACTCCAGCGCGTCTTCAAGGAGCTTCGCGGCGAGGGCCACCTCACCGAGTTCCACGTGGATGAGGCGCTCAAGGAGATCCGGACGGCGCTCCTCGAAGCCGACGTCAACCTGCAGGTCGTCAAGGAGTTCACGGCCCGCGTGAGGGAGAGGGCCGTCGGCCAGGAGGTTCTGACCTCGTTTTCGCCGACGCAGCAGGTCATCAAGGTAGTCCGGGACGAGCTCACGCGCGTCCTCGGGGGCGAGCAGGCGCCGCTCGCGCTGAAAAAACGTCCTTCAGTGATCCTTCTCGTGGGTCTGCAGGGCTCGGGCAAGACGACGACGGCCGCGAAGCTGGCCCTCCACCTGAAGACCTCGTTTCGCAAGCAGGTGCTGCTCGTCCCCGCCGACGTGCAGCGCCCGGCGGCGACCGAGCAGCTCCAGACGCTCGCGAAGGAGAACGCCCTCATGGCGTTCGACCCGAAGGGCGAGCCGGACGCCGTCGTCCGCGCGAAGTCCGCGGTGAAGGACGCGAAGCTCCTCGGATACGACGTCGCGATCGTGGACACGGCGGGGCGCCTGCACATCGACGAGGTCCTAATGGACGAGGTAGCGCGTATCCGCGACGCCTGCGAGCCCGACGAGATCCTCTTCGTGGCCGACGCGATGACGGGCCAGGACGCCGTGCGCTCGGCGGAGGCCTTTGCCGCGGTGCTGCCGCTCACCGGCGTGATCCTCACGAAGACGGACGGCGACGCCCGGGGAGGCGCCGCGCTTTCGATCGCGACGGTCTTGGGCAAGCCGCTGAAGTTCGTGGGCACGGGTGAGAAGGTGAGCGATCTGGAGCTCTTCCATCCCGATCGCGCGGCTTCCCGCCTTCTGGGCCTCGGCGACGTCCTCACGCTCATCGAGAAAGTCTCGGCCGAGACCGACGAGGCCGCCGCCCTCCGCGCCGCCGAGAAGCTGCGCAAGAACACGTTCACGCTGAGCGACCTCCGCGAGCAGATGGCGCAGCTCAAAAAGATGGGTCCTCTGGGCGGCCTTCTCGGACACCTGCCGAAGGTCGGACCCCTCAAGGGGCTCGCGAACCTCGAGATCCCGGAGAACGCGACGAAGAGCCTCGAGGCCATGATCGACTCGATGACCCCCGCCGAGCGCGAGGACCCGAAGCTCCTCGACGGCAGCCGGAAAAAGCGCATCGCGAAGGGCTCCGGCACGTCGGTGCCCGAGGTGAACCAGCTCCTCAAGCAATATCTGTCGATGAAGAAAATGATGAAGGGCGCCGCGCGGATGCGCGGCTGACCTTCGTCTCTCGAAGAACGGAAGGAAACGTCATGCTCAAGATCCGCCTGCGCCGCGTCGGCGGCACGAACGCCCCGGCCTACCGCATCGTCGTCTCGGACGGGCGCCGCACGCCCACCGCGAAGATCGTCGAGGAGCTCGGCCACTACGACCCGACGAAGAACCCGCCGCGTCTCGACTTCGACCGCGACAAGGCGAAGGCCTGGATCGCGAAAGGCGCGAGCGCCTCCGAGACGGTCAGACGCCTGATCGCCCAGAAGGCCTGAGCGCCTTCAACGGCGGCGGGACGACTTCGATGGCGCCCGCGCCCGGCGACCGCATCGTCATCGGCCGCGTCGTGCGGCCGCATGGCCTCGCGGGAGAAGTTTCCGTCGAGATCCTCACGGACTTCCCCGAACGCTTCCGTGAGGGGCTCGCCGTCCGGCTCGAGGGCCCCGACGGAGCCGCGCGCGACTCCCGGATCGCGACCGTCCGCCCGCACGGCGGCCGGGCCCTCATCCGATTCGAGGGGATCGCGAGTCCCGAGGCCGCCGAGTCGCTTCGGAGCTTCGATCTGTCCGTCGCGAAGGACGAGGTTGTCTCCAGGCCCGACGGCTTCGTCTTCCATTGGGAAGTCGAGGGGTGCCAGGCGCTGGACCGCGCGGGCCGGCCGCTCGGCGTCGTGAAGGAGCTCGCGGACGTCGGCGGGCGCCCGCTCCTCGTCCTCGAAACGGCGCGCGGTGCGCGCGACGTACCGTTCGCCCGACCGATCGTGGTCTCGGTCGACGTCGCCGGACGGCGCATCGTCCTCGACCCGCCGCCGGGCCTGCTGGACTAGGCTCGGCGCGTGCGGTTCGACATCGTCACTCTCTTCCCCGGCTACTTCGCCTCACCGCTCGGAGAGTCTCTCGTGGGGCGCGCGGTGGAAAGGGGAATCCTGGACGTCCATCTCGTCGACCTTCGCGATTTCTCGGACGACCCGCATCGCAAGGTGGACGACGAGCCCTATGGGGGCGGTCCGGGAATGGTCCTCACGGCGCCCCCCGTCTTCGCGGCGGTGGAAGCCCTCCGGAGCGAGGTGGGCGCGCCGCCGCACGTCGTCTTCCTGTCGCCCCAGGGCCGTCGCTTCGACACGCGGTGCGCCCGGGAGCTCGCCGCGCGGCCACGCGTCGCGCTCGTCTGCGGCCGCTACGAGGGGATCGACGAGCGGACGCGCGCCGCGGGCCTTTTCGACGAGGAGATCTCTCTCGGGGACTTCGTTCTTTCCGGAGGCGAAGCCGCGGCGCTCGCGATCCTCGAGGCCGTGTCTCGCTATCTCCCGGGCGTGGTCCAGGACGCCGTGAGCGTGTCGGCGGATAGCTTCGAGGACGGGCTACTCGACCACCCGCACTACAGCCGCCCGCGCTCGTTCCGCGGGCTCGACGTGCCGGAGGTGCTCTTCTGCGGCCACCACGAGGAAATCCGGCGGTGGCGGCGCGAGGAGCAGCTTCGCGCCACGCTCGAAAGGCGCCCGGACCTCCTCGGCGCGGCCCCGCTCGATGACGAGGAAAGGGCGCTCCTGGAAAGACTTGCGAGAGAGCGGCGTTCGCCTTAGAATCGCGTCTCACGGGTGAACGGTTTTCTTGGGGTGCCGGTCGAAGTGTCCCCGCCTGTTTCGTCCCGTCACCACGATTTTGGAGGTTCCGAGATGACGGACAAGCTGCTGATGGCCGAAAAGGCCGCCCTTCGCCCGGAGGTTCCCCCGTTCTCTCCCGGCGACACGGTCAAGGTCCACGTGAAAGTCAAGGAAGGCGAGAAGGAACGCATCCAGGTGTTCCAGGGCCTCGTGATCGCCCGCAAGGGCGGCGGTGCGCGCGAGACGTTCACGGTGCGCAAGATCTCGCAGGGTGTCGGCGTGGAGCGCACCTTCCCGGTGCACTCGCCCGTGCTCGAGAAGATCGAGGTCGAGCGCCACGGCCAGGTGCGGCGTGCGAAGCTGTACTACCTTCGGGATCGCCGCGGCAAGGCCGCCCGCATCGCGGAGAAGCGCGACAACTGACCCCGGAATCGCCGTGCCGGTGCGAAGCTCCGGCCGAAGGAAGCGAGGCACGATGGGATCTGGCGGGAGTCGGAACGCATGCGACCTCGCGAGGGAGCGGGAGCGGGTGAAAGGCCTCTTCGCCATCGAGGAGGAAGCGCGCGCTCAGGGCCATGCCCTCATCGCGGGCGTGGACGAGGTCGGGCGCGGCTGTCTCGCCGGGCCTGTGTACGCGGGCGCCGTCGTATTCGACCGCCGCGTGACGCTGCCCGGCCTCGACGATTCCAAGGTGCTTCTCCCGGAGGTCCGTGAAGCCCTCGCGTCCCGAATCCGCGCGGCCGCGGTGGGTGCGGCGGTCGGTGCTGCGACGGCGGCCGAGATCGACGCGATCGGCATCGTGGCGGCCACGCTTCTCGCGATGCGCCGCGCCCTCGAGCTCCTGCGCGGCGCCGGGCTCGCCCCTTCGCTCGTCCTCGTCGACGCGGTACGCGTGCCGGGACTCGAGGCCGCGCAGCGGGCCTACATTCGCGGCGACGGACGCGTGGCGGCGATCGCCGCAGCCTCGATCGTCGCGAAGGTGGAGCGCGACGCCCGCATGGACGAGCTCGGGAAGCGTTTTCCGTTCTACGGTTTCGGTTCACATCGGGGATACGCGACGCCCGAGCACATTTCCGCGCTCCGCCGTCATGGTCCCTCGCCGGAGCACCGGTTGACGTTCGACCGCGTCCTCGTCCGCCGCGGCGCGTCGAGAGCGGCGTAACCTCGATCATGGCAAGCAAGCGCGACGCGCTCGTGGCTTCGGCCGAGAAATCCCTGGCGAAGGGGAAGGTCGACTCCGCGCTGAAGGACTACCAGAAGGTCCTCGAGGAGATTCCCGGCGACGTCAATATCCTGAACAAGGTGGGTGACCTCCTCACGCGCCTGAACCGGAACGAGGAGGCGATCCCGTATTTCACGAAGATCGCCGAGCACTTCGCCCGCGACGGCTTCTTCCTGCGCGGCATCGCGATCTACAAGAAGATCAACCGGCTGGATCCGTCCCGCCTCGACGTCTACGAGCGGCTCGCCGAGCTGTACGCGAAGCAAGGCCTCACGACGGAGGCGAAGAGCCAGTACCAGGTCCTCGCGGACTATCACGCGAAGAACGACAACCCCGTGGCCGCCATCGGGATCTACCAGAAAATGACGCAGACGGACCCGCCGAACATCCAGCTGCACGTCAAGCTGGCGGACCTCTACTCGCAGGCGCGCCGCAAGATCGACGCCCTCAAGGAGTACGCGGTCGTCGCGGGCCTCCTGCGCGAGCGCGGCGCCCTCGACGAGTCGATCCAGGTTTACGAGAAGGCGCTGCAGATGTCGCCGGACAACGCCGAGATCCTGCGCGCGTTCGTCCCGATTCTCCTGGAGTCGGGTCGTGCGCGCGAGGCGCGCGTGGCCTTGCGCCGGGCGCTGGAGTCGACGCCGCGGTCTGTCCCGCTGTTCCTGCTTTCCGCCGAAGCGGCGCTCGCCGAGAACGACGTGCGCGATGCCCAGGAATGGCTCTCGAAGGCGCAGTCGATCGACTCTTCGGGCGCCGAAGTGCTCGCGCTCGCGCTCAAGGTCCAACAGGCCGGCGGCGCGACGACGTTGTCGTTCGAGGCCGCGGCGGTTCTCGCCGATCAGGCGATGCGCCGGGGCGAGGCGAAAAAGGCGCTTTCGATCCTGGCCCCGCTCGCGGAGGCGAATCCCGGCCGGGAAGACGTGCTCTTGCGCGTCATCCAGGTCGCGGAGGCGGCCGGCGACACACAGACGGTGATTCGCTGGCGGTCGGCCCTCGTCGACGCCCACAAGTCCATGGGCCGCATCGGGGATGCCGCGACCGGCCTGCGCGCGCTGCTTCAGCTCGTGCCGGACTCGCCCGAGTACCGCACCCGGCTCGCCCAGCTCGAGCCTTCGGTCGCGCGCCTCGACGTGGACCGGGGCGGCCCGCGCGCTCAGCCGACGATTCCGGTCGTTCCGCCGCTCGAGACGAGCGGGAAGCGCCCGCGCCCCTCCATGGACGCTAGCGCACAGCGGCGCGTTCCCGTCGAGCCGGCCGCGCCGATTCCTCCTCCACCCTCCTTCGCTCCGGCGCCTCCGGTCGCCGGAGCCGCCGAAGGGGAGTTCATCCTCGAGCTCGAGGACGATCAGCTCGTCCACGAACCCGGCTCGACGGGGCCGGTTCCGAACGCCGTACGCCGCCTCTCGCAGCCCTTGATGCCCTCGTTTCCACCCTCCGCCTCAGCGCCCCTTGCGCCGCCTCGCGCGACGCTTCCTCCCTTGGAGCCTCTTGAACCCGCGCGGGAGGCGGAGGATTCGTCGTTCACGCCTTCGCTGGACGAGGAAGTCTCGGGTTGGTCCGAGGCGCCGCGTCCCGCGCCACGCGAGACCGATCTCGAGGTCGAGACCGCGCTGCCCGCCGATGAGTTCCAGGTTCCCGTCGAGCCCGCGGCGTTCCCCCCGGAGGCCGAGTCGATCGAGCTCTCGGGCGAGCCGCTTTCGGCCGTCGAGCAGCCTGTGCCCGTTCCGGAGCCGCCGTCGGCGGAGGTGCTGGCTCCGGATGCGATCGAATCCGCGCTCAGCGAGGCGGACGTCTTCCGGAAGTACGGCCTCTACGACAAAGCCGTCGATCATCTCAGGGGAATCCTGAAGCGGGCGCCGGACGCGCTTCCCCTGCGCGAGAAGCTCTTCGAGCTCGCCCTCGAGGGCGGACGAAAGAACGTCGCCATCGCCGAGGCCGAACGGCTCAAGAGTCTCTACCGGACCGAAGGCCGCGACGATCGCGTCTCGGCGATCGACGCGCTGCTCGTCGAGCGCACGAGCGCCGAGATGGGGGAGGCGAGCGAGTCCCACCCTGGCCTTCCGGCGATCCTCAGGGAAACTCTTCCGCGCGCGCGGCCGGCAAAAGAGCAAGTGTCCCCCGGCGCTCCTCCGGCCCCGGCGGCGCCGGCCCCGCCGTCCGAGCCGTCCGAGGCGTCCAGACCAGCGGAGCCTCCGGCGGACGAGCTCCTCGAGATCGATTTCTGTCTCGAGCAGGGAATGGTGGTGGACGCGTCGGAGAGGCTTCAGACTCTCGAGCGCCTTTTCCCTGGGCACGCTCAGCTCGCGCGGCGGCGGATGCGTCTCGAAGGGGGCGCGGTCGAAGATGCGCGGCCGGCTCTCAGGGACATCCTTTCGGAGGACTTCGAGTCTGTTCTCGACGCGGAGCTGGGCCGGGCTCTTACCGACGAGATGGCGCGTGGCGCCGAGAGCGCACCTCCCGCGACGCCCGTGCAGGGGCCGCCGGCACCGCCTCTGGACGAGTCGTCGCTTTTCTCCGACGAGCAGGAGTTCTTCAATTTCGCGGGCGAGCTTCAGACGGAGATGAAGCAGGAGTCCGGCGCGCCCGCCGTCCCCGAGGTGAGCGGGGGCGACGTCCCGTTGGAGGAGATCTTCCGCGAGTTTAAGAAGGGCGTCGAGCAGCAGCTGTCGCCCGAGGACTACGAGACGCATTACAACCTCGGCATCGCCTACAAGGAGATGTCCCTCACGGACGAAGCCATCAGCGAGTTCCAGAGAGCCGCGAAGAGCCCGCAGTACGCAGTGGAGTGCTGCTCGATGCTCGGACTGTGCTTCTTGGAGAAAGGCCTCCCTCAGCTCGCGATCAAGTGGTACAGAAAGGGTCTCGACAATCCCGGTATTCGCGAGGAAGACCGCCTGGGCCTGCAGTACGACCTCGCGAACCTCTATGCCGACCTCGGTGATCGCGAGAATGCGTACCGGACGTTCCTGGAGATCTACGGCTCGAACGCCTCGTTCCGCGACGTCGGCGAGCGGCTCAAGGAGCTTACGCCCGCTTGAGTCGCAGCCGGCTCTCCTGAGATCCGCCGTGTCCGGTGCCGCCGCCCCGCTCCTTTCGGTCCATGCCCTCACGATCGCGGTGCCGGGCCCGTCCGGAGAGGAGGTCCCGGCGGTGGATGCAGTTTCCTTCGACATCGGTGCCGGCGAGATCGTCGCCCTCGTCGGCGAGTCGGGATGCGGTAAGACGCTGACGTCGCTCGCGCTCGTGGATCTCGTGCCTCCTCCGGTGCGCCTGATCTCCGGAGACGTCTTTTTCGCGGGCCGCGACGTGCGGGCGCTCCCCGCGCGCGAGAAGGAGCGTCTGCGCGGAGGGGGGATCGGGCTCGTCTTCCAGGAGCCGGCCACCGCGCTCGACCCGGTGCGGACGATAGGCCGGGAGCTGGCGGAGGTGATCGAACGGCATCGTGGCCTTTCTCGAAAAGCGGCAGCCGTCGAGGCCGAGCGGTGGCTTAAGCGCGTGTCGCTTCCCGACCCTGGACGACAGAGGAACGCGTTTCCCCACCAGCTCTCCGGTGGGATGCGCCAGCGCGCGCTCCTCGCCCTCGCCCTCGCCGGCGGCCCGCGCCTTCTCGTCGCCGACGAGCCAACGGCGGCGCTCGACGTCACCGTGCAGGCGCAGGTGCTCGGACTTCTTCTCGCGCTCCGGGACGAGCTCTCTCTCGCCGTCCTTCTCGTCACCCACGACCTCGGCGTCGTGGCGGAGGTCGCGGATCGCGTTCTCGTCATGTATGCGGGCGAGATCGTGGAAAGCGCGCCGGTCAACGAGCTTTTCGCGCGCCCCCGGCATCCTTACACGCGCGCTCTCCTCGGCGCGCGTCCGGGGTCCGCGCCGCCGGATTCGGCGCGTCTCTCTGCCCTTCGCGGCGCGGTCCCCGAGCCCGGCAGGAGGCCGCCGGGCTGCTCGTTCGAGCCGCGCTGCGGCGAAGCCTTCGGACGGTGCGTGGCGGCGCGGCCGATCCTCGTGCCTGCTGGCGCGGGCACCGAAGCCGCATGCTTCCTCCTCGACAGGGTGCCCCAGGTGCGAGTCCCATGAGCGCGAGTCCGCCCGTTCCGCTCCTTTCGGTCCGTGACCTCCACAAGACGTTCGCATCGAGGGCCGGCCCGGTGACCGCCCTCCACGGCGTCGGTTTCGATCTCGCCGCAGGTTCCACACTGGCCCTCGTGGGAGAGTCGGGCTCCGGCAAGACGACCACGGCGCGCGTCGTCCTGCGCCTTGCGACCCCCGACCGGGGGTCAGTGGTTTTCGACGGGGCCGACTGGCTCGGCCTTCCGGCCCGGGAGCTGAACCGCCGGCGTCGGGACGTCGGCGTCGTCTTCCAGGATCCCGCGACGTCGCTCGATCCGCGGCTGACCATCGGGGAGATCGTCGCCGAACCGCTCGCGATTCATGGAATCGGGGCTCGGGCCGAGCGGCGGGCACGCGCGGCCGCCCTCGTCGCCTCGGTGGAGCTTCCCGCCTCGGCCCTCGCGCGGCTCCCGCGCGAGCTTTCCGGCGGGCAAAGGCAGCGCGTCGCAATCGCGCGCGCTCTCGCGACTGAGCCCCGGCTCGTTGTCCTCGACGAACCCGTTTCGGCGCTCGACGTCTCGGTGCGGTCGCAGATCCTCAACCTGCTCCGGGACCTCCAGCGGGGCGCGCCTTCGCGCCCGGCGTACCTGTTCATCGGTCACGATCTTTCGGTCGTCCGGTGGATCGCCGATCGCACGGCGGTCATGTATATGGGGCGCATCGTCGAAGAGGCGCCGACGCCCGTCCTGTTTGCCTCGCCCCGCCACCCGTATACGGCTCTTCTGCTCGCCTCCCGGCCCCGGGAAACGCCCGGGCCGCGGTCTTTACCCCGCCCCGTTCTCACGGAGCCGCCGTCGCCCGTCGATCCGCCCCCCGGCTGCCCGTTTCATCCACGCTGCGCCTTTGCCCGGCCGGTTTGCGCGCAGGAGATGCCCGCCCTCGTTTCCGACCCGACGGAAAGCGGGAGAAGCGTCGCCTGCCATGCGCCTCTCGGGGACGATTGAAGACGCGTTTGCGGGAAACTTTTTCGCCCCGCGCCCGTACTGTTGAGCGATGCTCTTCCCCTATCATCTGCTTCTCGCTTCAGGAGGCTTTCGTGACTCGTGACCGTTCGTCGAACCCTGCGCGCCCGCCCAGGGTGCGTCTCCGCCTCGTGGCGGCCCTCGTGGCTGGCCTCGTCGCGGCGCTCGCCGCTCCCGCCGCGCGTGCGGACGACACCCTCTCGGTCCCCGTCAGCGCGAAGGCCCGCCGGCCGGTGTCCCTGCCTTCCGGCGAGAAGATCGAGCTGTCGCTCAAGCAGGCGATCGCGCTCACGCTTCAGAACGTTCTGGATCTCGACGTCGCTTCCTACAACCTCGAGGAATCGAAGTTCGGCATCCAGTCGGCGAAGGGCGCTTTCGACCCGTACGTCGAGCTCGACCTCGGGGCGTCGGACACGCAGAACGCCACGGCCTCGCGGCTCCAGTCGAGCGACACGAAATCGGCGAACGGCAACTTCACATTCGCCGGCCTCCTGCCTTATGGAACCACGTACGCCCTCGGCTGGACGAATCGCCGGCTCGACGAAGCGATTCCAGGCTTCACGACCATTAATCCCGTGTATTTGAGCGGGCTCTCGGCCAGCTTCACGCAGCCCCTTCTCCGCAACTTCGGCTCGACCGTCAACGAGCGGCTCGTGGTTCAGGCGAGGTTCACGCGTGATTCCTCGGCCTACGACTTCGTTCGCGCCGTTCAGTCGGCGATCAATCTTTCCGAGAACGCCTACTGGGATCTCGTCTACGCCGTCGAGAATCTGATCGCCAAGCAGGAGGCCCTCGACCGCGCGAAGGACCTCAACCGCATCACGCAAATCAAGATCGACGTCGGCGCCCTCGCCCCGATCGACATCGTGCAAACCGAGGTCACGATCGCGCAGCGGGAGCAGGACATCATCACGGCCGAAGGCCTGATCGGCGACGCCCAGGACCGGCTGCGCCGCCTTTTGAACGTGCAGTCGCAGCCCGACTGGTCCCGGCCCATCGTGCCCATGGACCGGCCGACGCGCGACTCCCTCCGCGAGGTCTTTCAGGCGGACGTGGAAGCCGGCTTCAAGCGTGCGCTCGAGACGCGGCCCGAGGTGAAGCAGGCGCTCCTCTCGATCGAGTCGAAGAAGGTCACGCTCGCCTACACGAAGAATCAGCTCAAGCCGCGCCTCGATTTGTCGGGCAGCTACGGTTTCAACGGCCTCGGCGCGCAGGCGCTTCTCCAGAATGCCGACGGAACGCTGACACAGCTGAACTACGGCGACGGCCTCCAGGACCTCGTGCACCGCACCTATCCGGCCTGGACGCTGGGCCTCACGTTCGTCGTGCCGATCGGCAACAACGTCGCGCGCGGAAACGACGCCGTCGCGAACGCCGACCTCGAGCTCGCGCGCACGAACTTCGCGATCACGAAGGCGAACCTGAACGTCGAGGTGCGCGCCGCGGCCCGCGCGATCGACATCGGGTACCGCAGCGTGGCCGCGGCCACGAAGGCGCGCGAGCTGGCCGAACGGAACCTCGACGCCGAGAAAAAGAAGTTCGAGAACGGCATGTCGACGACGTTCCAGGTCGCCCAGGTCGCCAACGACCTCACGACGGCGGTCACGGCCGAGCTGCAGGCGATCGCGACGTACCTGAAGAACATCTCGGCATGGCACAAATCGGTGGGAGACATCCTCGACGTCAACCACGTGGTCCTCGAGGGGCTGGCCGTCTCGACGGCCGCGTCCCCGGCCGAGGAAAGGCCGAACAAGTGAGCAGCGCGTCCCCGGCCGTTTCAGCGGCCGAGGCCCCGATCTCGCCCGTGTCCGCGGTCGTCGGAACGTTTTCGCGCCCTTCCGAGACATTCCGGCGTCTCGTCTCCCGGCCCACGTGGTGGCTGCCTCTCGTCCTGTTCGCGGTGCTTGGGCTGGGTTCCAATTTTCTGGTTCTTCGAAAGATCGACTGGGATGGCGCGGCTCAAGACGTGATTGCTCAGCGGGCCACTTCCGGCCGAAGCATTCCTCCGGAGGCCGCGCCGAAGATCGCCGGCTTGATGCGAATTTTCACTCTCGCGGGTGGAAGCCTGTTTATCGTAGCCATTCCATTTCTTGTCGCGCTCGTTCTCTGGGGAGGAACGAAGGCATTTGGCGGAGAGGCGCGCTATTCGACGCTGCTCGCCATTACAACCCACTCGAACCTCCCAAACGTCGTCGGCACGATCATCGCGATCCCGGTGTTCCTTTCGCGTGACGACAACTCGGTGAGCTTGCAGCGAATATACGAAGTCATGAAATCGAACGTCGCGGCGTTTCTGCCGGAAGGAGCGGGGCACGCTCTCGTTGCGCTCTGCTCTTCATTGGATATTTTCATGCTCGCAGCGCTGTCCCTTGCGGTTCTCGGAATGCGCACAATTCCCGCGCTGCCGAAAGGAGCCGCCCTGGCGATTCCTGTCGTTCTCTGGGTGATCCTCGTCGGCATAAAGGTCGCTCTCGCGGCCACGAGAGGGTGAGGCCGCCGATGCTCATCGAGATGGTCGACATCGAGAAGACGTATGCGGTGGGCGAGGAGAAGGTCCGCG
>CALAQS010000108.1 GCA_937888435.1 uncultured Acidobacteriota bacterium | reverse complement strand
GCGGCTCGCCGCGCGCGAAGCGCGCGATCTCCTCGCACGCGAGGCGCGCCATCGCGAGGCGCGTCTCGAAAGTGGCCGAGCCGAGGTGCGGGAGGAGAACGACGTTGGGGAACGCGAAGAGGCCGGGATGGATCGCGGGTTCCTTCGCGTGGACGTCCAGGCCGGCACCGAAAAGGTGCTTCGAGGAGAGGGCTGCGACGAGGGCCGACTCGTCCACGATCGGGCCGCGTGCCGTATTCACGAGGATCGCCCCCTCTTTCATTCGAAGGAACTCTCTCTTTCCGAATCGCCCGCGTGTCGCGTCGGTGAGTGGCACGTGAATCGACAGGACATCGACTTTCGAAAGAAATTCCTCGAAGTCTTCTTCATGCTGATCGCTGTCGAAGGCCACGACTCTCATCCCGAACGCCTCGCCGCGCCGCGCGACGGCCCGGCCGATGCGGCCCATGCCGTAGATCCCGAGCGTCCGCCCCGCGAGGGAGACGCCCAGGAGCTCCCGCGGCTTCCAACCGTCCCACGCCCCCGAGCGGGCGAGCGCCTCGCCTTCGCGGATCCGCCGCGCTACCGCGAGGATCAGCGTCCAGGCGAGGTCCGCCGTCGCTTCGGTGAGGACGTCCGGCGTGTTCGTGACCCGGATGCCGCGGCGGCGGCACGCCTCGAGGTCGATGTGATCCACGCCCACCGAGTGGCTTGCCACGAGCGCGAGGCGGGGCGCGGCCGCAAGCACGTCCTCGGTGACGAGCTCGCGCGGCGTCGGAAGGAGCGCGTCGGCGTCAGCCAGGAGCGGCCACTCGGAGCGCGGGAGGTTCCCGCCGCCCGTGACCACCGTGTGCCCCGCGAGGAGGTCCGTCGTCGACGGCTCGACGAGAGGCTGACCGACGAAGACCTTCATGACGCCTTGAACGGGCGCACGAGAAGCCAGCCCGCGATAAAGACGCCGCCACCGGCGAAGAACATCCGCTCCTCGTAGCGGAGGTCGCTCCTCAGAAGGCCCGTGGCGAGGCCCAGACCCACGAGCACGAGGCCGACGAGCTGCAGACCTCGCCCGAAGGCGAATCTCACGGCACCGCTCCGGGCGGCCTGACCTCACGCGGGCGGGACGTCACGCGCACGGAGACGAGACGGTCGTCCTGCTCGATGCGGTCGAGGACGTCCCACCCCTCGAGGACGCGCCCGAACACGGTGTAGCCGCCGTCGAGGTGGAGCTGCGAAGAAAGCGCGACGAACCACTGTGACCCGCCCGTGTCGGCTCCGGAGAGCGCCATCCCGACGGCGCCGCGCGTGTACCGGGCCGCGTTTATCTCGTCGCGAATCGCGTAAAGAGGCCCTCCGCTCCCGTCTCCACGCGGGTCTCCGGTCTGGACGACGAAGTCCGGCACGACGCGGTGGATCACCATCCCGTCGAAGAAATGCTTCGCGGCGAGCGCGCGAAAGCTCTCGACCGTGAGGGGCGCGTCCTCGGCGAGAAGCTCCATCCGGAACGCGCCGCGCGCCGTCGCGATCTCCGCCTCGAGGAATGACTCGTTCGCCGCGCGCGCGACGCGCTCGTAATCCTCCGTCGAGAGGCGCGTCGCGACCGGGATCGGGCGGAAGGACGCCGCGGAAGACTCATATTTCTCGACGAGAAGCCGCCGAGCCTTCTCGCGCGTGACGGCATCCGGATCGTTCGCGTGCGCGGCCACGAGGGCGCGCCCGGAGTCGCCCCGCGCCGCCGCGGCATCGAGGGCGCCGACCGTGAAGTCCGGCTCGCCCGACTCGAAGGCACGATCGAACGCCGCGGACCACGCGCGCTTGAGGTCTGCGCTCCCCTTCTCGAGGAGCGGAGCGGCC
>CALAQS010000107.1 GCA_937888435.1 uncultured Acidobacteriota bacterium | reverse complement strand
CCCCTTCGGATCGGGAAGGGTGGCACCGTGAATGAAGCAGAGACCTACGCCGTTAGTGCGAGCGGCGATCGATACGATTGAGTCCGACGGCCGCTCTGTCGGGGAGTAGCCGATCACGAAGAAGTTGTAGTTATCCCATACCAGCTCGTTGGCGGACGGGAGCCGTCTGGGCACCGACTCTCGAACAGCCCGAATCAGAGTTCGATCCTTCGGGTCAAACTTGTCGATGAAGGCCCTAAGCCGGCCCTCGGCCTCGGCGTCTTCGGATTCAACACTCGTGAAAGCCTTCACAGACCATTCTCCAGAGCGACAAGCACTCTTGTCGATGCTGCTCAACGATAGCGAATTCAGCGGCGAGAAGGAAGGAGCGCAGCGACTGACGCCGAGATGGGATGAGAGGGCCGGTCTCCCCAACGCAGTCGGAAAATCCGCTGCAGAGATGTTGCGGGCACGAGGCCCAGAAGGAGACCGGCCGTGAACAAGCCAGTCGGCCTCCGATTCCTGCGCAGGATCGTAGGTCCTGAGAGGCATGCCACCCGCGCCAAAGAACATGTTCCCCGGCGTGTGGTCGAGGAGAATGTGCGCCAGCTCGTGCATCAACGTACTCGCACGCCGGCGTCGGCTATGCGAGGAGTTGAAGACGATGACCGGATTCGATCCGGCCACGATCGTGACGGCCGACCACTCGGAGCTGAACTCACCCTCCAGCCGGCCGCGCACTGACGCCGTGAGACTGTCGAGCTCCTGCATGGTCCACAGTGTCACGCCGACGAAGGCCGCGAGCGTCTCGGGCTCCAGGACGTCACCGGGTCCGACGTGAAGCTGGTGGCGAATCTGCAACGAGAGCGCCTCACAGCGCGTCTTGAAGCCGCGCGGGAAGTCCACGTCTAGCAGAACCCTCGATGGGCCATTTCATCTTGCGCCGCGAGAATCAACTGCGCGAGGTCCTTCGCGGCTTGCGGCGAGAGAGCGCTCTTGGCGCGAAAGTGGACCGCCGGTGCGGGCCGACCCGTCGTGGCGGAGGCGGCGTCGCTCCGTGGCGGCCCCGCCCTCTGAACGCCCAGAATTTCGGCCGGATCGACCTCTAGCCACGTGCAGAGCTTCGAGAACGTCTCGATGTCTGGGAGCTTTCCTCTCTCAACCCGGGAAAGCGTTGCCGGACTAATGCCTATCTCTGTAGGGGCGCAATGGGAATTGCCGTGGGCTCCTAAGCGTGTTCGAGCAATCGCCTTGCAAGAGCCCCGACCGCGTGGCGCAGTGCGACGGGGCGCCTGATCTGGAATGGAAACGGCAGACGCGCGAGTTCCCGTGCGAACCAGTCGAGGTCGTCGACCTGGCTGCGCAACAGTACGCCGTCGTCGACCCACTCGAGGACGCCCGCGGCGGGAAACAGCTCGCGCTGAGCGGTCGCAAGGTCGGTCTCGAGGAACGCCTCGACGGTGAACGCCCGCGGCAGCGTTGCGACCGAGAACTTGAGGTGACTCAGCGAGTCGAACCCCTCCGGCCGGGCGAACCCGACGTCGAGCGGCCGCACGGACCGGACCCGGTCCAACCGGAAAGAGCGCAGGCCGCGACGAAGATGGCACATGCCCACGACGTACCAGCACCCGTTCCGGTAGGCGAGCCCGTAGGGATCGAAGTCCCGCTCGGTCTCCGGCCGATTCGGGGGGCCGTAGCAGATGCTGACGCGCACCTGGCTCTGGGCGGCGGCGGCAAGCCCGACGAGCGCGGCGTTGTCGCCGGGCGGCATCGGGCGCGAGAAGTCGAGCGTCACCGTTTCGTTGACCGCGCGCACGCGCCTTTTCAAGTTCGCGGGCATGACGCGCTCGAGCTTGGCTTGCGCGCTCGCAACGGCCGTCGCCGCTTCCGCGAGCCCGAGGCTGCGTGAGGCCAGCAGGCCAACCGACATGGCCAGCGCCTCGTCGTCGGTGAACATCATCGGCGGAAGCTTGTAGCCGGCCATCAGCATGTAGGCGCCGTCGCGCCCCCGCTCCGCGGTGACCGGGATGCCGAGTTCCTCCAGCTTCACGATGTACCGGCGCACCGTGCGGCGCCCGACCTGTAGACGCCGCGACAACTCCGAGCCGCTCATCCTGCCGTGCGTTTGGAGCAGCTCGAGTATCGCGAGGACCCGGGTCGTCGGGCGGGACATCGGAACGAGTCTAATTCGAATTAGGGTCGATTACGTCCTATTAGCACCATACGGTGCCCGCCATGAACCGATTTACAAGAACAGTAGTTGTGGTTTTCGTGTTGTTTTCGCTGACCGCGGCGAACGGCGAAGGGCGGCATCCGAACGTGAAGGGAGTGGAGGCGATGAAGGCGACGGGGAATTCCGACGACGGGGCGCACGATTTCGATTTCTGGATGGGCCTATGGAACGCCCACAACCGGCGCCTACGCGAGCGGCTCAAGGGCTCGACCACGTGGGATGAGTTCGAGGCGACGTGCGTCGCGCACCCCCTGGCCGGTGGCCTAGGGAATGAAGACGAGTACCGCACGGACTTTGCGGGCGGCTTCGTCGGCATGACGTTTCGGTTTTACAACCCAGCGGCGAAGCAGTGGGCGATCTACTGGGCCGACAACCGCCGCGGCGTCCTCGATCCGCCGGTCGTCGGGTCCTTCGCGGGGGACACCGGCATCTTCGAAGGCCCGGACACGTTCGAGGGCCGGCCCATCCGGGTTCGGTTCACCTGGGTGCGGATCAACGCTGCTGCTGCGCGCTGGGAACAGGCGTTCTCGGCGGACGGAGGCAAGACGTGGGAAACAAACTGGGTTATGGATATGACACGCGTGGATCCGAAGGTCGGAGCCAGGGGGATGGACCACGTCGAGCACTTGAAAGACTTCTCGGTCATCGAGTTTCGCCGCTACACGGTTAAGGACGGAGAGCGGGAGCACTTCGCTCGCTATTTCGAGAGCTTTTTCCCCGAGGCGTTCCAGCAGATCGGGGCGATTGCGTTCGGCCAATTCCTCGAGCGCGGCAAGCCGAACCACTTCACCTGGATCCGGGGGTTCAAGAGCGCCGAAGCTCGAGGAATCGCCAACTCAGCCTTCTATTACGGTCCCCTCTGGAAGGAACATTCCTCGACCATGAACGACATCCTGGT
>CALAQS010000106.1 GCA_937888435.1 uncultured Acidobacteriota bacterium | reverse complement strand
TCAACGAAGGCAGGCCACTCCACTTCGTCAAGGAGAACGCGGTTCTCCGCCCGACAGCAAGAGCGCCGAGAAATTCATGGCATGGAATCCGGCTCACTTCGCCCCCGGGACCCGCCGTTTCACCTCCTCGAACCAGTTCAGGACGACTTTGACCTGGGCAGGGCCCGATTCGGCGGGGTCAGGCTTGATCATGAGGAAGCGCGTTCCGTCGCGTGTGACGTCGTAGAAGTTCACGGCCTGGGAGGCGTAACGGCCTTCGAAAAGCGTCCGCGCCCGCCCAGCGCGGAACGTCGGCTTTGTCTCGACGTCGACGACCATCATCTTGCTGTCCCCTTGCCAATAGAACAGCTCGCGCCCGCTGCGGGACCAGCACGGCTCGTTCCCCCCTTCGGTCGAGATCTGCCACTTGCCACCCGGGCCCGGATACGGCCGGACGAAGACCTCGTCGCGCCCCGACTCGTTCGACAGGTACACGACCCATCGGCCGTCGGGCGAAAATCGAGCGGCCTGTTCAGTGAACTTTGTCTGAAGGAAGGGCCGCAGTGTTTTCTCCCCGTTGAGGGGAAGAGCGAAAATGTTCCAGTGCGAAATGGCGTCCGCGAGGTTGCGCGCTTCGACGAGCAGGAGGCTGCCGTCGGGTGAGAAAGAAGTGGGCTCGTCGTGCCGGAGCGGCGCCTCGCCCGTCAGGCACTCGGGCGGGGTGCTTCCATCGGCGCTCTGCCAGAAAGCCTGAAACCCCTTTCCAGGACCAAAGCCGAATGCAACACGCTTCCCATCTGGCGCCCAGGCCAGACGCTGGAAAGATCCTTCTGCTGCGGACCGGCTGAGCGTCCCCCGGGCGAGATCGCCGAACACGAGCGCCTGCTTCTCGCCTTTGTCGACGGTGATGGCCGCGAGCCGACCTCCGTCGGGCGAAAGGGCCACCTCCTCGTAGCCTCCGGGCGGGAAAGGAACCCGCTCCACCGCGCCTTTTCGATCCACCCAGAGGAGCGTTCTCTGAAGCTGCCGGCTCGCTGAGTAGACGAGCGTCCCTTCCTGCGAGAAGGCGTATTCGGCAGCCGCCGTGAAATTGGAATTCGTCACGAGGCCCTCAAGAACCGGCACGGGAGAGCCGGAGGTTTCGAGACGCTTCAGGCTGAACGGGACGGCGAGAAGGGTTCCGGGACGAGCGAAGACGAGGTGCCCCGTCGGGAGATACCGGGAGCGTCGGGCGTCCTCCAGGACGATGCGCTGCTCGCCCGTGCGGAGAGATACGACGGCGGCCCTCGGCGGGGAATTCCTGCTAAAGAGTGTGCAGAGGACGTGCTCTCCGTCCGGGAGGATTTGCGGAAAGCCGTGGTTATCGCCCTTCGCCACGTCCGGGTTCGTCACCCTCCGCGGCTCTCCGCCCGACGCCGGGATGCGCCAGAGACCCGACGTCGTCGGGCTCGGCGCGAAGACGATCGTTCCGTCAGCCCCCCAGCTTCCGCCGCGGGGGTCCGGAGCGTCGCAGAGAGTGATCGGCGAGCCGCCGGCGAGCGACACCTTCTTCAGTTTTCCTTCGGCGAAGAAGCCAACCTCGAGACCGTCCGGGGACATGAACGGGGATGTGAAGTAGGACGTCCCGTCGGTCCCAGGGATCGGTCTGATCTCGTCGAGGTCGAGCCGGCGGACGAAGAGCTTTGACCGGGCACCGCCGCCTCCTTCGATGTCTCCTTCAAAGACGAGAGTCCTCCCGTCGGGGGAGAGGGCGAACGGGTTGTGTTCGAGCGTCCTCGGCGCGGCGTCCCCCGGGAAAGAGAGCGAGAATTTGAGGGGCGAAGCGGGTGGAGATCCGGTTCGAACGAACCGGATGCCCGCGAAGAGACCGAGCACGGCGGCAAGCGCCGCGACAGCCGCGAGCGTCCAGTAGTAGGGGACCCGGCGGCGGAGACGGGGCCCTTCGCCGGGCGCGACGTCTGCCGCGCTGACGGCCTCGGAGAGATGAGTCCTGAGGTTCTGAAGCTCCTTCGCGAGGTCTTTCGTCGAGGAGTAGCGCTCCTCCGGGTCCTTCGAGAGGCAGCGCTGGACGATCCAGCCGACGAGCGCCGGGAGCTTCGGGTCGAGCTTCGTCAGAGGTTCGGGCTCCTCGCGGATGATGGCGGCCAGCGTTTCGGCCGCTGAGGCCCCCCCGAAGGGACGTTTCCCGGTGAGCATCTCGTAGAGGACGATGCCGAGCGAGAACTGGTCGCTCCGGAAGTCGACGGTCTCCCCGCGCGCCTGCTCGGGAGACATGTAGGCCACCGTCCCGAGGACCACTCCTGCCGAGGTCAGCTTGTCGACCGTCGGTGACTGTGTCTCGTCTCGCCCGGCGGGGACAGGTCTGGAACGAGCGAGGCCGAAGTCGAGGAGCTTGGCGTGGCCGTCCCTCGTCAGGAAGACGTTCTCGGGCTTTACGTCCCGGTGAACGATCCCTTTCCCGTGTGCTGCCGCAAGGCCTTCTGCCACCTGCAGGCCGACGTCGAGGGCCTTTCGGAGCGAGAGCGGTCCCTTGGCCAACACCTCCCGCAACGTCTCGCCCTCCAGAAGCTCCATGACCACGAACGAGACGGAACTCTCTTTCCCGACGTCAAAGAGCGCGAGGATGTTCGGATGCGAGAGGGCGGCGACAGCCTTCGCCTCTTGTTCGAAACGGGCGAGGGCGCGGGGGTCGTTCGAGACGATCTCGGGGAGGACCTTGACGGCCACGTC
>CALAQS010000105.1 GCA_937888435.1 uncultured Acidobacteriota bacterium | reverse complement strand
GCGGAGGCACGTCGTCCAGCCGGACCGGCAGACCACCCGCGCCGACCAGGGGGATGCGCAGGACGCTGGCGGTTACGACGGAGCCGGCCCGGATCCGGACAGGTAGGGCGGCTGACCGGAGGCGGAACACCAATCGCCCCTGGGAGCCGGGAAGCAATGCCGAAGCACCGTCGAAGCGCACGCGCCGGAGCGCGAGCGGATCGACGAGGAGAGGGGAGCGTGGAGGCGGAAGAAGCAGGATGCGGTCTTTTCGTTCGACCTGCCGCACGTCCCCGGACGCGCGAATGGCGGCACACGCATCGAGCGCTTCCCGGCGGCGGCCGGGAGGCAGGGCGGCGAGATCGACTTCGATAGCGGCGGCCCCGAGCTCGCGGTAGATCGCGAGCGTTTCGGCGGGAGGTCCCGTCTGGCTGACGCCGTCGAGCCAGAGGTGAATCGGCGTCGGGAAGGACTGGAACCCGTTGAGCACGCGACGCCCGTGGAAGAGCTGCTCGACCCACGCGCGCTCGGACGTTTTGCGTCCGAAAGGATAGACGGCGACGATGGAGTCGCGATCGAGTGAAAGGAGGATGTCCTGGAACGGCGACGGACCCGGAAGGGCCGAGGCGGCGATCGGCTGCGGCCAGATGTCGATCGCGAGCAGAAGGGTGAAAACCGTGACGACGCCTCGTCCGATGAGCGACGCGTGGAAGTGCCGGGCGCAGGCCGTGAGGGAGAGGACGGCGCAGGCCGCGATCGCGAGGCCGAACCATTGATCCCACCGGAAGAGGCCCCGCATCGAGGAGAAGACGGGAACGTGCGTGAGAAGCCGCCAGGGGCCCGGAAAGAGGGGACGGCCGAGAACGTGAACCGAGGGTCCGAGCGCGAAAAGGAACGTCACGCCCGCAAGCGCCGCCCAGAGACCAAGGTCGGTCTCGGGTGAGTCGGGCTCGAGCCGCCGCGCGACCGGGCGGTGAAAACGAGGCAGGAGAAACCAGAGTCCCAGCGCCGCGAGAGCCAGTACCCCCGGAAAGAATCCGGGCGCGCCGGGCGGAAAGCCCGGAAGGAGACGCTCGAGAACGGCTTTGAGAGGCGCGGAGAACCCGGAGTGGTGGAGGAGGGAAAGGAGGTCGGCGGACTGGCCGCCGAACGTGAGCATCGAGACCTTCACGTCGAAGTCGCGGCCGATCTCGAACAGCGGACGGTTAAGAACGACGAGCGGAATTGCCGCCAGGGCGCCCGCCACGAGAAGAAGAGGAAGGCGGCGGCGGCGCGCGGGCCAAAAGAGGGCGCACGAGACGAGCACGAGGCCCGCGGTGATGGCCCCCATGATCAGGCCGTAAAGACTTCCCATTCCCACGGCGAGCCAGGTCGCGCCGAAGAGGAGCGCATCGCGCCAGCGACCGCGTCTTAGGACATCGAGGCCGAAGGCGATCGCGAGAGGCACGAGCCCCGCCCAGAGGACGGCGAGGACCCCGATGCCGTTCAGCCGTCCCGGAGACCAGGCGTAGAGAAAGGCTCCGAGCAGGGCGGGCCAGCCCGGACCGGCGAGGCGGAGGAAAAGCGCGGCCGAAGACCAGAACGCGAGCATGCAAGCGAGCGCGTAGGGCACGTTGTACCCGGCGGCGAGCGAGCCGGTGGCGCGCGCCCACGGGTAACCGACGATGGCCTCGGCGAGGTAACCCTCCGAGAGTCCCCACGAGTCGGGATAGGGCGCGAAAACTCGGTCGTCGCGGTTCCACGCCTCGCCGCGCTCGAACCGGCTCCAGGCCCTCCCGAGGACCGACGCCGCGATCGCGGAGTCGCCCAGCTGGCAGTCGCGCTGCGGCGGCCCGCAGGGGATGAGCTCCAGGGGGTGCCGCGCCACGTCGGCGAGGAACGGGAGAGGCGCCACGAGGCCGAGGGCCAGAACAAGCGCGCGAAACGAGCGAAGCGAAAGGGAAAGCGGACTCCTCGCGGGCGGAGGCGTTGGTGCGACGGGCGCCTCGCTCATTTCTCGGCGGCTCCTTCGGCGCCGCGAGTCGCGACAGGCGGATCGAGGGCGCCGAGAAGCGCCTCGTGGAACGCGGCGGGCATCTCGAGCGGTCCGTCGTGTCCCGCGCCGCCGAGGACGAAGAGGCGCGCGGCGCG
>CALAQS010000104.1 GCA_937888435.1 uncultured Acidobacteriota bacterium | reverse complement strand
CCGACAAGATGCCGGCCGTCCCGGCCGCGCTCGCCTGGAACACGGCAGTCTCGTTCACGACGAACACGAACTGGCAGGCCTACTCGGGCGAGTCGACGATGTCGCTCTTTACCCAGATGGCGGGGCTTGCCGTCCACAACTTTGCCTCGGCGGCCACCGGCCTCGCCATCGCGATCGCCTTCGTGAGGGGTGTGGCCCGGGTCGAGGCGAAGGGCATCGGCAACTTCTGGTCCGACCTCGTGCGCGCCACCCTCTGGGTGCTCCTGCCGATCAGTCTCATCGGCGCCGTGGTCCTGATGTCGCAGGGCGTCATCCAGAACTTCAAACCCTCCGAGACCGTCACGACGCTCGAGGGCGCGACCCAGAAGATCCCGCAGGGTCCCATCGCCTCGCAGGAAGTCATCAAGGAGCTGGGCACGAACGGCGGCGGCTTCACCAACGCGAACTCTGCTCATCCGTACGAGAACCCCACGCCTTTCAGCAACCTCCTCGAGATGTTCCTGATCTTCTCGGTCGGCGCGGGGCTGACGTACACGCTCGGCTCGATGACCGGCAAGACCCGCCACGGGTGGGCCGTTTTCTGGTCGATGTCCATCGTGTTCCTTATCGGGGCGTTGGTGGCGGGTTTCTTCGAGGTGCGCGGGAACCCCATCCATCACGGGCTCGGTGTCTCTTCCGCGATGGGAAACATGGAAGGCAAGGAAGTGCGGCTTGGGGCCGTGGACTCCGCCCTCTTCGCCACGGTCACGACCGACGCCTCGTGCGGCGCCGTGAACGCGATGCACGACTCCTTCACGCCGCTCGGCGGCCTGGTGCCGCTCCTGAACATCCAGCTCGGAGAAATCATTTTCGGCGGCGTCGGCTCGGGCCTCTACGGAATGCTCCTCTTCGTCGTCCTCTCCGTCTTCATCGCGGGCCTCATGGTCGGGCGCACGCCGGAATACCTCGGCAAGAAGATCGAGGCCAAAGAGGTGAAGCTCGCGATGCTCTCGGTGCTCATCCTGACTTTTTCGATTCTCGTGGGAACCGCCATCGGGATCGCCTCGAAGCCGGGCCTCGCCGGGCTGAACAACGCGGGGCCGCACGGGCTCTCCGAGATCCTCTACGCGTTCACGAGCTGCACGGGGAACAACGGCAGCGCCTTCGCAGGGCTGAACGCGAACACGGACTTCTACAACGTGGCCCTCGGCTTCGTGATGTTCTTCGGCCGCTTCCTGATGATCATTCCCCTGCTGGGCATCGCGGGCTCGCTTGCGGCGAAGAAGAAAGTGGCGGAGTCCATCGGCACCTTCCCCGTGGACGGGCCGATCTTCGTCGTGCTCCTCATCGGCGTGATCCTGATCGTCGGCGCCCTCACGTTCTTCCCCGCTCTCGCGCTCGGTCCCATCGTGGAGCACCTCCTGATGGGTGCCGGAAAGCTGTTCTGAGGGAAACACGACCATGACAAGAACGAAACCGACCTCCCTGCTCGACCGGGCGATCCTGACCCGGGCCGCCGTGGACGCCTTCGCCAAACTGAACCCGGCGCGGATGATGAAGAACCCCGTCATGTTCATCGTCGAGGTCGGCGCTCTCGCGACGACGCTCTTCCTGTTGCCCGGCCTCTCCCCGAAAGGTCTGTTCGGATTCCAGCTCCAAATCGTGTTCTGGCTTTGGGCCACGGTCTTCTTCGCGAACTTCGCCGAGGCGATCGCGGAAGGCCGCGGCAAGGCTCAGGCCGACGCCCTGCGGCGCACGAAGACCGACACGATCGCGCGCCGACTCAAGGGAACGGGCCCGCTTCAGGCGGAGGAAGCGATCGCCTCGACACTCCTCCGCAAAGGCGACCGCGTCGTCGTGGAGACGGGCGGGACGATCCCGGGCGACGGAACGGTCGTCGAGGGCATCGCCTCGGTGAACGAGTCGGCGATCACCGGCGAGTCCGCCCCGGTGATCCGCGAGGCGGGCGGCGACCGGTCCGCCGTGACGGGCGGCACGACTGTGCTCTCGGACCGCATCGTCGTGGAGATCACTTCGGAGCAGGGACAGACCTTCCTCGATCGGATGATCCGTCTCGTCGAAGGCGCCGAGCGCCAGAAAACCCCGAACGAGATCGCGCTCGACATCCTCCTCGCGGGCCTGACCATCGTCTTCCTTTTCGCGACGGTCACGCTGCGCCCCTTCGCGATTTACTCGGGCGGGAACGTCTCAGTCACGGTCCTCATTGCCCTTCTCGTCTGTCTCATTCCGACCACGATCGGAGGCCTCCTCTCGGCCATCGGCATCGCCGGCATGGACCGCGTCCTCAAGCACAACATCCTCGCGATGTCGGGCCGCGCCGTCGAGGCGGCGGGCGACGTGAACGTCCTTCTCCTCGACAAGACCGGTACGATCACGCTCGGCAACCGCGAAGCCGTGAAGCTCGTGCCGGCACCGGGCGTACCGGAGTCGGAGCTGGCCGAGCTGGCGCAACTCTCCTCGCTCGCCGACGAAACTCCCGAGGGCCGCTCCGTCGTGGTGCTGGCGAAGGAGAAATACGGCCTGAGGGCCCGGGAGCTTCGCGAGCTCAAGGCGAAGTTCGTCCCGTTCACCGCACGCACGCGGATGTCCGGCCTCGACTTCGAGAACGGGCGGCAGGTGCGGAAGGGCGCGACGGACATGGTCGACGCGTTCGTCCGTGGCCTCGGTGGAGCGTTTCCGGAGCAGGTCAGGCGCGACGTGTCTACCATCGCCGCGGAGGGGGGCACGCCCCTCGTCGTCGTGGACGGCAAGCGGGTCATGGGGACGATCTACCTCAAGGACGTGGTCAAGGGGGGAATGAAGGAGCGCTTCGACCGTCTGCGCGCGATGGGCATCCGCACCGTCATGATCACGGGCGACAACCCGCTCACGGCCGCGACGATCGCGCGCGAGGCGGGCGTCGACGACTTCCTCGCGGAAGCCACGCCCGAAGACAAGCTCGCGCTCATCCGTGCCGAGCAGGCGAAGGGCAACCTCGTGGCCATGACCGGCGACGGGACGAACGACGCGCCGGCCCTCGCGCAAGCGGACGTCGGCATGGCGATGAACACGGGGACACAGGCCGCGAAGGAAGCCGGCAACATGGTCGACCTCGACTCGAACCCGACGAAGCTCATCGAGGTCGTCGAGATCGGCAAGCAGCTCCTCATGACGCGCGGCGCGCTCACGACGTTCTCGATCGCGAACGACGTCGCGAAGTACTTCGCGATCATCCCGGCGCTGTTCCTCGTGACGTACCCCGAGCTGCAAGCGCTGAACATCATGCGTCTCGCCACGCCCCAGAGCGCCATCCTCTCCGCGGTCATCTTCAACGCGCTCATCATCGTCGCGCTCATCCCGCTCGCGTTGCGCGGCGTCGAGTACCGCCCGCACGGCGCAGGCCGCATCCTGCGCCGCAATCTGCTTCTCTACGGCATGGGCGGAATCCTCGTCCCCTTCATCGGCATCAAGGCGATCGACGTCCTGCTCGTCGCCCTCCATCTGGTTTGAGGTCTTCGATGAAAGAAAACGTTTTCGGTTCCTTCCGCCTCTTCCTGGCGCTGACGGTGCTCCTCGGGCTCGGCTATCCCGCGCTCGTCTGGGCCATCGGACGCGTGACCTTCCGTGACAAGGCCGATGGCAGCCTCGTCCCGAAGGACAACGTGACCGTCGGATCGAGTCTCATCGGGCAGTCGTTCGTGATGCCCGGACATTTCCACGGCCGGCCCTCCGCCGCGGGAAACGGCTACGACCCCACGGCCTCCGGAGGAACGAACCTCGGCCCCACTTCGAAAAAGCTCGCCGACTCCGTCAAGGACGCGGTGACGGCCGTGAGAAGCGACGAGGGTGTCACCGGATCCGTCCCGGCCGATGCCGTCACGTCTTCCGGATCGGGCGTGGATCCCCACATCTCGCCGGAGTACGCGCGCCTGCAGATTCCTCGCGTCTCTCGTGAGACCCGGATTCCCGCCGCCGACCTCGAGGTGCTTCTCGCCAGGAACACCGACGGGCGGTTTCTCGGCCTCTATGGCGAGAGCCGGGTCAACGTTCTCGCTCTCAACCTCGGGATCGACACGCGGCTCGGCCATCCGCAGATCGCACCCACGCCGACCGCCACGCCGGCGCCGGCACCCTCCGCGGCCCCGGCGTCCAGCTCCCCCTGAACCGGCGCTCGCCACCGAAGCCCCCAATTTGCGCCTGTAGAAGACACGAATCCCCTCCTTTGCCCGCCATAGATAAGGATCAATGCAAAGCCAAGACCTCTATTTCGTCATTCCGACCTATCGATTGCGTGACGTCGGCGAGACCGTGGAGCAATACGACGAGCACCTCTGGCGCAACGGACACTCGGTACCGATCGTCGTTTTCGACGACTCGAGCCCCGCGAACCACGAAAAGTACTATCCAGCCCTCGAAAAGACGACGACCCACAACGACCTCTTCTACGTCGGGCCGAGGGAGAAGGAGCAGTTCCTCGCGTTCCTGAACGGCCGGCTGAAGGACAGGAAGCTGCAGTCGCTCGTGAAGGACCTGTTCCGGCCGAGCTACGGCGGAAACCGAAACTACCCGCTGATGTACACGCTCGGCGGTGTTTTCGTGAGCAACGACGACGACATGCGGCCATACGCGTTCATGGAGACGAGCCCCGAGTCGCTCGGCGACGACGAGGTCTGCCACGGCAGGCTTCGGAAGACCGGGCAGAACGGCTACACGAAGAAGTCCTTCGACATCCTGACGACCTTCCTCGACGTCCTCGGCAAGCCGGTCTCGCAGGTGCCCGAGAACTACGCCCGTGGAGAGCTGCTCGTCGATACCGCCACCGACCTCGAGACGAACGCGACGAAAGGCCTCGCGAGAGAGAACTCACTGGTCCTGCGCCACGGGAGTGTTGCCGACGACGCTCTCGTGAAAATGGCGCAGACGTTCCGCTCGGGCACGAACGACGTCGACGCGATCGACTTCGTCAACATGTTCCTCGACGACGAAAGCCAGACCAGCCTCGACGCGCTGAACGACGTCTACGTGCTGGTGAACTTTCGTCCGGTCGTGACGAACGTGAACTGGCGCATGGACTGCGGGGTCGCTGGCTACGACAACACCGCCGGCCTGCCGCCCTTCTTTCCCACGCGCCTGAGGTTCGAGGACTACATCTACCGGCTCTGGATCCAGCAGGACGGCATCGTCGCGGCGCACGTGGACGCGGCACAGAACCACTCGAAGAGCACGTACATGCGGAACCCGCCGGCCTCCGAGATCCTGAACGAGGAGCTGGCGAACCTGCTGAAGAAGAAGATCAAGTCGACGATCACGCGCCTCGACGACCTCACGATCGCCTTCGACTACGAGGGCGAGGTCCTGGCGCAGGACGCGGAGGAGATCCTCTCGAAGATCCGCGCGCTGCACGCGAAGGCGACCGACGCGGCGCGCACGGCGCCTGAGGAACGGGCCGTCGCGCTGCGGCTCTTCGCGGAGAACCTCGACAAGACCTTCTACGGATTCGAACCGGACTTCTTCCAGCAGAACGTGCAGCAGGTCGCGGACGACGTCATCGGCCTCGTCAAGGCGTCCCTCGAGATCTGGCCGACGCTCGTCGAGATCTGCTACTTCCAGAAGAGCCGCCGCGGACTGCCGCAGATCCGCGTGCAGAACCAGAGAGCCGCCGAGCCCCTGAAAAGGAGGACCCGGACCCCATGAGAATCGCCCAGGTCGCCCCGCTGTACGAGAGCGTTCCACCGACGCTGTACGGCGGCACGGAACGCGTCGTGTCGTACCTCACCGAAGAGCTCGTGAAGCTGGGCCACGAGGTCACGCTCTTCGCGAGTGGAGACTCGGTGACGCGGGCGCGCCTCGTGCCCGCCTGCCCGCGCGCGCTGTGGAGAGACGCGAGCTGCAAGGAGACGCTGCCCCACCACGTACGGCAAATGGAGCTGGTTTTCCAGGACACGTCCCGGTTCGATCTCGTCCATTTTCACGGTGACTATCTGCACTTCCCGCTCCTCCGGCGGAACCCCTGCGCGAACGTCACCACTGTTCACGGCGCGCTGCACGCCCCGGACCTCGGGCCCGTCCTCGAGGAGTACCGGGAGTTTCCGCTCGTCTCGATCTCCGACGCTCAGCGGCGGCCGATTCCGGACGCGAACTGGCAGGCGACGGTTCCTCACGGGCTGCCTCGCGAGATGTATCCGTTCGTCGAGCGCCCCGGGAACTACCTCGCCTTCCTCGGCCGGATCTCTCCGGAGAAGCGGCTCGACCGCGCGATCGCGATCGCGGAGCGCGCCGGGATGAAGCTCAAGGTCGCCGCGAAGGTCTATCCAGAGGAGTTGGGCTACTTCAGGGCGGAGATCGAGCCCCTGCTCCGGAAGTCGCGGTCCTTCGTGGAGTACGTCGGCGAGATCGGCGGACGCGACAAGGAGGAGTTCCTCGGGAACGCCTCCGCGCTGCTGTTTCCGATCGACTGGGCCGAGCCGTTCGGGCTGGTGATGATCGAGGCGCTCGCCTGTGGAACGCCCGTCGTCGCGTGGAGGAACGGCTCGGTTCCGGAGATCCTCGAGGACGGCGTGACGGGCTTCGTCGTCGGAAGCGTCGAGGAGGCGGCCCGAGCCGTCGCGAGAATCCCGGCGCTCGACCGCCGCGCTTGCCGGAGAGCGTTCAACGCCCGCTTCGACGCGGCGCGCATGGCGCGGGACTACGTCGACGTCTACCGGCGGCTGGTGGAGTCGAGTCCAGCCCCCTCGCGCGCGCGCACGCGGTCGTCGCGGGCCGCGGCGACACCGCGCGTGCCCCTCGTTGCCGCCGCGGCGTTCAACGGGATGCTGCCGTAAGGGCGGACGAGGGAGAGCATGGCTTCGACGCGGTCGCCGGCCGCCGAGCGCATTCGGAAAGCGCGGTGGGAGCCAGGCGGGTCGCACGTCGTCGCGGCCTCGAGCGTCACGGACGAAAGGACCCGCGTCCTCAAGCACGGAGACACGTTCGCGCTCTTCGACCATTACGGAGACTTCAAGCCGGGCGGCCTCGGAGAGGAGGGCCTCTACCACGACGGCACGCGGTTCCTATCCTCGTTCCTGCTCGACCTCGAAGGCGGGCGGCCGTTCTTCCTGAACTCCACCGTCCGCGACGAGAACGACCAGCTCGCCGTCGCGCTCACGAACCCCGATCTCGTGCGCGGCGGCCGAATCTGCGTGCCGCTCGGCACGCTGCACATCGGGATCCGCAAGTTCCTCTGGCGCGGCGTGCTGTACCAGGAGATGAAAGTCCGCAACTTCGGCCTCGAAGCCGTCGAGAGCGCGCTCTCGCTGCGCTTCGCAGCCGACTACGCGGACATCTTCGAGGTACGCGGCATGAAACGCCGCGAGCGGGGCGAGGACCTCCCGCCGGAGGTCGGTACGGACCGTGTCGTCCTCGCCTACCGCGGGCTCGACGGCGAGGTGCGCCGTACGGTGCTCTCCTTCTCGCCTAGGCCATCGGTTCTGACGGGCGCGAGCGCGGGCCTCGACTTCGCCCTCGCGCCGCAGGAGGAGACGACGTTCTTCCTGACCATCGGCTGCGAGAGATGCACGTTCGCTCCCCGCCTTCTCCCCTACGAGGAGGCCCGCTCGGAGACGCAGACGGATCTCGAGCGCTACAGAGCGTGGACGTGCCACGTCGCGACGTCGAACGGCCTGGTCGACTCCTGGATCGACCGAGCCGTCGCGGACCTCCACATGCTCACGACGGACCTGCCCACCGGCCCGTACCCCTACGCGGGCGTGCCGTGGTTCAACACGCCGTTCGGCCGGGACGGGATCCTGACGGCGCTCGAATGCCTCTGGATGCGCCCGGCACTGGCGAAAGGCGTCCTCACCTACCTCGCCTCCACGCAGGCGGTGGAAATCGTCCCGCGAGAGGAGGCGGAGCCGGGCAGGATCCTGCACGAAACGCGGAAGGGAGAGATGGCCGCGCTCCGCGAGATTCCCTTCGGCCGCTATTACGGGAGCGTCGATGCGACGCCTCTCTTCGTCGTCCTCGCCGGCGCCTATTACGAGCGCACCGGAGATCGTGCGTTTGCAGAGGAGCTCTGGCCGCACGTGAGGGCCGCGCTCGCATGGATGGATCGCCGCGGCGACCGTAATGGCGACGGTTTCCTGGAGTACGAACGGAGCACGCCAGACGGGCTGCGCCACCAGGGCTGGAGGGATTCCGACGACGCCGTCTTTCACGAGAACGGCGCGAACGCCGAAGGCGCGATCGCGCTCTGCGAGGTCCAGGGGTACGCGTACGCGGCCCATCGCGCGGGCGCCGCGCTCGCAAGCCTCCTCGGCGACGAGGGCGAGGCGGCGCGCCAGAGCGTGCAGGCCAAATCGCTCAAGGAGAACTTCGAGCGAGCCTTCTGGTGCGAGGAGCTCTCCACGTACGGCATGGCGCTCGACGGCGGCAAGAACCTCTGTCGCGTGCGCGGATCCAGCGCGGGCCAGTGCCTCTTCACGGGCATCGCGAGCCCGGAACACGCCCGGCGCCTCGCCCGGACGCTCTTTACTCCCGATTCGTTCTCCGGCTGGGGTCTCCGGACGGTCGCGACGTCGGAGCGCCGCTACAGCCCTCTGTCCTATCACGACGGGTCCGTTTGGCCGCACGACAACGCGCTCATCGCGAGGGGGCTCGCGCGGTACGGCTTCGTGGACCAGGCTCTCACGCTGTGGGAAGCGCTCTTCGACGCGAGCGTCCACTTCCCGCTGCAACGCATGCCCGAGCTCTTCTGCGGCTTCCCGCGGCAGCCGGGAGAAGGTCCGATCCTGTATCCGGTCGCGTGCGCGCCCCAGGCCTGGTCGGCGGCCTCGGTGCTGCTTTTCCTCCAGGTCTGCATCGGGATCGAGATCGACGCGCCCGGGCGGCGCGTCCTTTTCACACGGCCGCGGCTTCCGGCATCCCTGAACGACGTCCGCATCCACAACCTGGAGGTGGCCGGAGCGACGATCGATCTCGCCGTCGTGCGCCATCGGACGAGCGTCGGCGTCGAGGTGCTGCGCCGCGCGTCGGACGTCGACATCGTCGTCGTGAAGTGACCCGGGCCATAATCCAGACGTGCCAAAGTCGGGCGGGCCGACCCGTCCGGATCCCGAATCCTTCCTGAGGATTGCGAGCCGCGACCCCAAACGCGGGAACCTGAAGGTCTACCTCGGGCAGGCGGCAGGCGTCGGCAAGACCTACCGGATGCTCGACGATGCGCATGCGATGCGCGGCCGGGGCATCGACGTGGTCGTCGGTTTCGCCGAAACCCACGGCCGGGCGGAAACGGCCGCCCGCATCGGGGACCTCGAGGTCATCCCGAGGAAGCTCGTGCCCTACAAGGGCGCGATCCTCGAGGAAATGGACCTTGCCGCAGTGACCGCGAGGAAACCGGAGGTCGCGGTCGTCGACGAGCTGGCGCACACGAACGCGCCAGGCAGCAAGAACGAAAAGCGGTGGCAGGACGTCGAGGATCTACTCGCGGCGGGCATTTCGGTGATGACAGCCGTCAACGTGCAGCATCTCGAGGGTGTCCAGGACGTCGTGAAATCGGCGACAGGACTAGAGGTGAAAGAGCGCGTCCCCGATCGCGTCATCCGCGAGGCGGACGCCGTCGTGAACGTGGACCTCCCCGTGCCCGAGCTCCGCGACCGCTTGAAGCAGGGAAAGGTCTATCCGACGGCGCAGGCCCTCGTCGCCCTCGAGAATTTTTTCCGCGAGGAGAACCTCAAGTCCCTGCGCGAGCTCGCGCT
>CALAQS010000103.1 GCA_937888435.1 uncultured Acidobacteriota bacterium | reverse complement strand
GCGGACCTCTCGTCCGCCGCCGAGTTCGCCCTCGGAGACGCCCCGGGCGGCGTCGCGGGCCTCGACCGCCTCGACTGGCGCCCTATCCGGGTCCCCGGGTCGTGGCAGAAAGCCGGCATCCCGGACCATGGGTACGGCTGGTACCGGTTCCGGTTCACGCTGTCACCTGAGGCGGCCGCGCACCCGATGGCGTTCACGTGCTCGCAGATCCGGGACGTGGACGAGACGTTTCTCGACGGCGTCCGCGTCGGCGGTACGGGCGCCTTCCCGCCCCGGTACGACAAGGGCACGCTCCAGGCGCGCCTGTACGAGCTTCCGGCGTCCCTCACGAGCGCCGCGGGCCCGCATGTACTCGCCGTGCGCGTCTTCAACGCGGGTCCGCGGCCCGGAGGCCTGACGGCCGCGCCTTATCTCGACACCGTGTCGGGCGCGTTCTGGGAGCGGACGATGTTCGAATCGCCGCTCGCCCTCGTGGCCGCTGCGATCTTTTCGCTGGGCGTCTTCGCGCTGATCGTGTTCCTTCGCGACCGGCGGCAGCGCGAGTTCCTGTTTTTTTTCCTTCTGACGGCCGGTGTGGCGGCTTACGTCATCTCCTGGCTGTCGCTCTGGTCGCGTTTCGGTGTCTCCCTGTCGTTCATCTTCCGGGCGAACTTCGCGCTCGCCTTCGCGCTCTCGGCGCTGTTCACGCTCTTTTTTCACTACTTCTTCGTCCTCGAGATCCCGCGGTGGATGCGCGTCGTTCTCGCGGTCCAGCTCGCCGGGCTCCTCGCGGCGTGCGCCCTGCCGCGAGTCGACGACCTCTACGCCATCCTGCCGGTCTGCTACGCGACGGTGATCGCGAGCGGTTTTCGCATCGTGCAGGCGCTCGTGCGCAAGCTGCGCCGGCGCGCTCCGCACGCCCTCACGATCCTGGTGGGCTTCGGGCTGATTTTTCTCGCGACGCTCCGCGACATGGCGCAGGACCTAGGCCTAATCTCGTGGAGCGCGAGGACGCGCTATGTTGGCCTTGCCTTCCTCGTGTTCGCCGTGCTGTTCCTTTCGGTCGTGGCGGACCGCATGGCACGCCTGCGGGTGGCCGCCTCGACGGACCCGTTGACCGGCCTGCCGAATCGCGCGGGCCTTTTCGAACGGATCCGGATCGAGCTCGCGCGAAGCCAGCGCTCGAGCCGCTCGCTCGCGCTCGCCGTCCTCGACCTCGATCGCTTCAAGGAGTTCAACGACCGCTTCGGACACCTCGCCGGGGACCGACTCCTCATCGCGGCGGGCGAGCGCCTCTCGGAGTCCGTGCGTACGACCGATCTCGCCGTGCGCTTCGGGGGAGAGGAGTTCGTCCTTCTCCTGCCCGAGATCTCGGCCGAGGAGGCCATGCGCTGCTGCGAGCGGATCCGCGAAGCCGTGCGCGGCATCCGCGTGTTTGGCGCCGAGGCCGGCACGACGATCTCCATCGGCGTTGCCGTACACGAGCCGAAAGGCGGCCCGCCGCCCTCCGAGGCAGCGCTCCTGCGCGTGGCCGACGCGGCGCTCTACCGGGCCAAGGCGTTGGGGCGTGACCGCGTTTTCATGGCGGACGGACCCGTGCCCAGCGAGATACAGCGCCCGACGGACGGCGAATCCGTGCCGAGAGCGGCCACCTGATCCCGGGAGGATCTACAATTCGCTCATGAAGGTCACGCTCCCCGCGCTCGTCTCCTTCGCGGTCGCGGCGGCCGGCTCGGCTGCCGCGCAGCAGACGGTGCCGACGCCCGTCGAACAGCACGTCGTCGCGCCGTCGCTTCCGGATCAGCCGAACAAGGAAGGCGTCGTGCGCCCCAGCGGCTCGATGCCGACCGACGCGGAGGGCTACGTGCGGACGAATCAGGGGGCGATCGACCCGACCTCCACCTCGCCGGCTCCCGGCGGCGCTGCGGCACAGGGGAGCGCGACCGGCTCGGGGGCGGCGGGCATGGCTTCCGTCCCGGCCCCGACGTCGGCCCCGCGTGGGAAGGCGACCGTGAAGGCCGCCTATCTGTCCGTGCGGGGCACGGTGAAGGCGTACGAGAAGGGTATCTCGATTGCGGTCGTCGAGGCCGACGGGCACGAGCGCACCGTGAAGATCGCGGCGAAGGCGTCGGTGTACGAAGGCCTCGCTGCAGGCGACAAGGTCATCGTGAGGATTCCGCTCGGGAAGCCCGCGGACGGAAAGACGACGAACCACGTCGAGAGGCAGAAGCCCCCGAGGCCGCCGCCGAAGTCGAAGTTCACCCAGGCGCAATCGCCGGCGAGCTGAGGAGCTGCGTACCGGAATGCGGCGATTTTTCGTCCGCTCGCTCGCTCTTTTGGCCGCCCTCGCGGCGCCTCTTGCCGCGCAGAAGCCTACGCCGACGCCCGCGAACGCGGTCGATCCGTCCGACCAGTCAGCCGTGGCGCCGGCGCTTCCGATCCGCGCGGGCCAGCCGAATGCCGAGGTGGTTCTCGGCGCTCCCGCCGCGCCCGCGACTTCGGCCGCGGGGCCGCCTTTGGCCTCGCCCGAACCGGCCCCCGTCTCCGTGAAAGAGGAGGATGCGCCCACGTTCTCCTCGCCGCCGATCTCCGCGTCGCCCGCGGCCGGCAGCTCGCACGCGAAGGCGGGCGTGGTTTCTCCCAAGCCGGTCGCCATCTCGCACGGAGCGGCCTCGACGGTCACGAGCTACCAGAAAGGCAAGTCCCTGACCGTGAAGACGCCGGCGGGATCGCTCGTGGAGTACCGCCTCGGAAAGGGCACGATCCTGCCGGAAGATCTCGGCCCCGGCCGTCAGGTGCTCGTCGAGACGAAAATCGTCAAAAAGCATCGGGTTGCAACGAAAATTTCGTACGCCGAAGGGCGCGTCGTCCTCACGAACGTGAACTGACGGGTGGTCCTCTTCGAGAACGACGACGTGCTCGCGCTCGACAAGCCGCCGGGCGTCTCGATGGCGACGTCGACGAAAGGAGGCAAGTCGGCTGCGGACGCCGTCCAACGCCTGCTCGCGGCGTGTGGCGTTCCCCGGCCGGATTCGCCTCCGCTCCTCGTGCACCGGCTGGACGCGGGGACGTCGGGCGTCGTCCTCTTCGCGAAAACGCCCAAAGCCCACCGCGCGCTCAGCCTCGCGTTCCAGGAGCGCCGCGCGAGGAAGACGTACCGTGCGCTCGTCTGGGGCCACCCGGTGCCCGCGGTGGGGACGATCGACCTCGCGCTCGCGCGCGACCCGAAGGACGGCCGCAAGATGCGCGTTTCGGCGGAGGGGAAACCGTCCTCCACGCGCTACGCCACGCTCCGGAGGTTTTCGTCTCTCGCCGACCTCGAGCTTCATCCCGAGACCGGGCGCACGCATCAGATCCGTGTCCACCTGTCGGCGGTGGGGCACCCCATCGCGGGCGACGACTTCTACGGCGGGGCCAGCCGGTGGCACGGGGTGCGCGACCGGAGACTCCGCGAGGCGCTCGCGGGAATCGCGCGTCCCCTGCTCCACGCCGCGCGCATCGAGATCCCGGAGATGGGCATCGACGTGGCGGCCCCGCTGCCCGGGGATTACGAGGAGATTCTGGCTTCAGCGTGAAGGCGAAGACGAATGAGAGAGGGCGCGGAGAGACGCGCAACCGCGGGCCGCCAGAAACGTCGCGGCTCCGGCGAGGAGAACGAGACTCGCGCCCAACAGAAGGAGCAGGGGGCCCTTCCTCGGAGGCGGAAGCTCGCTCGTCACGGGCGCGGCGGGCGGACGCCTGGGCCGGAGAGGCGCGGTGGAGTCGGCGAGGGAGGCCGGCTGAGGGGCGCCCAGGAACGCGGGGACTTCGCGCGTGATCGCGCTGCGAGCGGGTTTTGCGCGCAGCTCGCGCCGCGCGACCACGAGGTCGAGGATCATCTGGCCGGCGCTTCCGTATCGTTCCAGAGGCTCCTTCTTGAGGGCCTTGGCGACGATCTGCTTCAGGGCCTCGGGCACGAGGTCCGGCTCCGGCCACGGGTCGGCCTCCTTGGTCATCATCTTGGCCACCATCTGGGTCACACTCGCGCCCGAGAAGGGATGCACGCCGGCCAGCATCTGGTAGAAGACGATGCCGAAGGAGAAGAGGTCCGACCGCTCGTCGAGAGGGTTTCCGAGCGCCTGCTCCGGAGAGAGATAGTCGAGCGTGCCGACGATCATCCCCTCGCCCGTCTGCCGGTGCGAACGGGACGTATCGCGCGCGCCCTCGGCCAGGAGCTTGCTGAGGCCGAAGTCGAGCACCTTCACGCGGCCGTCCGGCGCGAGCATGAGGTTCGAGGGCGTGATGTCGCGGTGCAGGATGAGGCTCTGGTGCGCGATCTTCAGGCCCTCGAGCGCCTGGATCGCGATGTCGAGGCATTCCGTGATCGAAAGCCTTCGCTTGTCCATGATCTCGTCGAGGCCTTCGCCTTCCAGGTATTCGAGGACGAGATAGAGGGCGCCCGGCGGGAAACCCACGTCGCGCGCCTCCGTCGTCGCGAGGTCGTGGATCGTGATGACGTTCGGATGGTTGAGCGCCGCGACGGCGCGCGCCTCGTTCATGAACCGGCCGCGCATCTTCGCGTCGCTCTGGAGCGCCGCGGGCAGGATCTTGATGGCGACGCGGCGGCCGAGCGCCGAATCCGACGCGAGATAGACCTCGCCCATGCCGCCCCGGCCGAGCAAGCGGAGGATCTCGTACCGGCCGATGCTCTTGGGAAGTGGTTCCGCGGCCACCGCGCCGCAAGTATAGGGAGTCCCTGCTCCTCGATCAGGCGGGCGGGAGGGCGTCCGGATCGAGCGCCAGCAGAATCGTCAAGACGCTTCCCTGATCGCGCGTCGTCGAGGGGAGAGCCGTGCGCGTGAAGAGGCGAAGCATCCGCTCGTTGTTCTTCAGGACTTCGGCCTCGAAGACGGTGATCTCCCGCGCGCGGGCGAGCGCGGCGAGACGCTGAAAAAGAAGGCTTCCGAGGCCGCGGCCCTGGAAGTCGTCCGCCACCGTGAACGCGACCTCCGCGTGAGAGGGCCGATCGGAGAGGCGTTCCCATCGCGCGACTCCCACGATGGCCCCCGCCGTCTCGGCGACGATGGCGTAGCGTCGGTCGTAATCCACGTGCGTGAGGTACGCGACCTTCCCCGAGTCCTTGTCGGGGACGGCGAAAAAGCGGAAGTGCAGGCTCTCGAGCGAAAGGCGGTCGTAGAGCGCCAGCAGACCGGACCCGTCGTCTCCCCGGATGGGACGCAGGTGCATCGCCATGCCGTCGCGAAGAACGACGTCGGCCTCGTCCGCGGCCGGATAAGTGCCGCTCGTGCGATCCCCGCCTCCGGGGTCTTCTCGAACCGTTCGAACCACGCGGCCTCCGGCGGGCTGTTCTTCGACTCCGAAAGACGATACAACGCGCCATCGTTCGAGGGGACGGGGAGGGCGCCATGAAGCTCATCACGACGATCATCCGGCCCGAAAAGCTGGCGGACGTGAAGGCCGCCCTGTTCCGCGCTGGCGTGACGGGAATCTCGCTGTCGCGGGTGCAGGGGCACGGCGGCGAGCACGAGACCGTCGAGCAGTACCGCGGCACGACGCTCGTCTTCGAGTTCGTCGAGAAGGTGCGCATCGACATCGCCGTCTCCGAGCCGTTCGTCGATGCCACGGTCGCGGCGATTCTCGCGGGAGCGCGCACGGGCGAGGTCGGCGACGGCAAGATCTTCGTCCAGCCGCTCGAGCGCATCATCCGGATCCGGACGGGAGAGCAGGACGTGCAGGCGCTCACGCCCGTCTCGGCCGGCGAGGTTCAGGCGCGCGCGATGCGCGCGAAAGAGACGCCGTGAACGCCGCTCCCGCGATCAACGCGGGCGACACCGCGTGGCTTCTCGGTTCGGCCGCGCTCGTCTTCCTGATGAACCCAGGGTTGGCGTTCTTCTACGCGGGCCTCGTGAGGCGGAAGAACACGCTCAACACGCTGATGATGACGTACGTCGCGATGGGCACGGGGGCGCTCGTCTGGATGGTCGCCGGCTACTCCCTCGCGTTCGCGCCCGGATCGCCCTTTCTCGGCGGCCTGAAATGGCTCGGGCTCTCCGGCGTGGGTGCGTCACCGGAGCCGGCCTACGCGGCCACCGTCCCTCATCTCGCCTACGTCGCGTTTCAGGGCATGTTCGCGACGATCACCCCCGCCCTCATCTCGGGAGCGATCGTCGAGCGGATGAGCTTTCGCGCCTACGTCCTTTTCATCGGTCTCTGGAGCCTCGTCGTGTATGCGCCGGTTGCGCACTGGGTCTGGGGCACGGGGGGCTTCCTGCGCGCCTGGGGCGCGCTCGACTTCGCCGGCGGAACGGTCGTGCACGTGACGGCGGGGACCGCGGCTCTCGTCGCCGCGATGTTCCTCGGCCCGCGGCAGGACCACAAGCGCATCGCCCTGATCCCGCACAACGTTCCCTACGTGCTCCTCGGCTCGGGCCTTCTGTGGTTCGGGTGGTTCGGCTTCAACGCGGGATCGGCGCTCGCGGCCAACGGGACCGCGGCCCTCGCGTTCGTCACGACGAATGCCGGCGCGGCGTCGGCCCTTCTCACCTGGATCCTCCTCGAGACTTACTTCGGGGGCCACGCGACGGCGGTCGGCGCCGCGACGGGCGCCGTCGTCGGGCTCGTCGGCATCACGCCCGGAGCCGGCTTCGTGCCGCCGCTCGCCGCGGTCGCGATCGGGTCGCTCACGGCGCTCGCGAGCTTCAGCGCGCTGCGCCTGAGGGCACGCACGTCGCTCGACGACACGCTCGACGTCTTCGCGTGCCACGGAATCGGCGGAATCACCGGCTCGATCCTGACCGGCGTCTTCGCGTCCAGGGCCGCGAATCCGGACGGCGGCAACGGCCTCCTCGCGGGAGGGACGGCTCTTCTCGGCATCCAGGCCGGCGCGGTCGCGGTCGTATTCGTCTACACCGCGGCGGCCACGTCGGCCGTCCTCCTTCTCGTGAAGCTGGTGACGCCGCTGAGAATCGACTTGCGCGCGGAGCTCGAGGGCCTCGACCGGCAGGTGCACGGCGAGGAGGC
>CALAQS010000102.1 GCA_937888435.1 uncultured Acidobacteriota bacterium | reverse complement strand
ATCGAGCAGGAACGCGAACCCGTCTTTCATCTCATTGACCTGATCGGCGCAACGCTCGAGAAGGACTCTGGGCTCAGCGACCAGCAGAAAAAGGAAATGCGTGTCGACGTAGCGGCGGTGCGGGGCCAGCTTGAGAAACGCGAGCCGAACCGGTCCGTTCTCGCGGCCATCCTGGAACCCCTAAGCCAGGTCACGTCGATTACTAGCCTGGTCGCGGAGCTAATCAAGCTGATAAACCCGTAACCGGGCTGAATGCGCAGGGGCATAGAACTGGGCTTTCAGACCCCGTGCAAATGGGATTCGTGGCTGTCGCCGAACTGCCGCTCGCGCAGCGTGCGCCTCTTCCACGTCTGAAGGATGCCGACGACGTGCGGAAGGAGACGGAGACTGTAATAGGGGGGCATCACCGGCACGCCGATCATGTCGCCGAACGTGAGAAGCATGAAGAGCGATTCCATGGAGGCACGGATCTCGAGCGCCTGTTGCGCGTGCTCGTAGCCGAACATCCCGTAGAGAAACTCCCGGATCGCCTTCGCCCGGCCGCCGCGCGTTTCCACCCGTCTCGAACGCTAGCACGTTCGAGGCGCTCTGCTATCGTCTCGGCCCGGCGAGGCGATCGCCGGGAGGCCCGACCTGTCCACCTCGCTCATGTTCCTGGTCGCGCTCGTCATGGTGTGGTTCGCGGCCGGCAGCATCTGGAACGTGCGGAAGGGAAAATCCGTCCTCCGCTGGATGCAAGGAGGGCTTCATCTCCTCTGCGAACGGACGACGGTCCGGTGGCTCGGGACGACGGCGGTCGAGCTCGTTCTCTCGAAGCCTAAAGCCCCCTTCGAGGAGGCGACGCTCGTGATCTTCCTCGAGCCGCGGGACGTCCCGTGGCTCTGGGGGTTTTCGAGGAGCCGGGGGCGCAGGGACGCGCTCATCCTCCGCGCGCGTCTCCGCCGGGCGCCGCACGGCGATCTGGAGGCGCTGGACCGCTCGAGCTTCGCGGGGCGCGATGCCCTGCGCCGCATGACCTCCGAGCGTTGGTCCGTCCGCGAGAGCGCGGCTCCAGGCGCGCGGCCGGTCTTCTACAAAGTAGAGGGCACGCTTCCTCTTGCCGACGATCTCCTCGAGCTCGCCCGCTCGGCGGGCATGACGGTCCGGCGCCTTTCGGTCCGCCGGGCCGAGCCCCATTTGCAGCTCCACATCGACCTGCCGGCCGGGTCCGCGCCCGCCGCGGAGCTGTTCGCGGCGGTGCGGACGATCGGCGAGCGCGCGCTGCGCAGCTAGGTGGTCGCGGGAGCCGGCTTCGGCACCGCCGGGGTCGCGCTGTACTTCTGGTAGGCCTTCAGGCCGTCCCATCCGATGAAGAGAGCCGCGATGATCAGAAGGACCGCGAGCACGATCATCGCCCAGGCGCCGGCCACTGGCAGCCCGCTCATCGCCGGGTTGGACGCGATCGTCACGTATAGGTTGCGCGCGGTGACGGCCGTGGCGAAGAGCGTCGTGATGTACATGAAGAGCATCGGGTAGAGGGCGAAGCTCGGGTTCCGTTTTTCCGACTTGAGCCAGACCGTCACGACGAGAAGGCTCAGGGCGGCCATCAGCTGGTTCGACGCGCCGAACATCTGCCACAGGTAGACCCACGTGCCCGTCAGGACGAGCGCAAGGGTCAGCAGCATCGAGATGATGCTCGAGACGTGCATGTTGCGCACCAGCGGAATCGCTTCGCCTGCCCACTCGCTGAGCGTGACGCGCATGACGCGGAAGACGAGCTGCGTCACGGTCAGGACGATGACGACGAAGGCGCCGAACCCGAGCGCCGTGCCGAAGACCTCGGGGATCGCCGTGAAGGTGCCGGCGTAGATCAGCTTGCCGACGCCCGCGGCGAACCTTCCGCCGCCGCCCCCGACGCCCGCGATGGAGACCGCAACGAGCGAGAGGAGGGCGAGCGTGTACTCGCCGAACATCGAGCCGCCGCCGACCGGAAGGCCGTCGGTCTCGTACTCGAGCTGCCGCGCGGTCCCGACGGAACCGACGAGCGCGTGCCAGCCGGAGATTGCGCCGCAGGCGATCGTGACGAAGAGCATCGGCCAGAGCGGCTGCCAGGCCGTGAACGGTTTGGTCGGTGCCGTGAAGCCGAGATCCTTCACCGCCGTCAGCGCGAAGGCGCCGATGGCCTTGCCGGCCGCGTCCGTCACGCCGGTGAGCGGGGCGACGAGGGCGCCGATCGCCGAGAGGACGATCGTGATGAGCATGACCCAGAAGCCGATGTAGTTGACCGGCTGGGCGAACCGCCAGATGGGCATGTTCGCGCCGCAGTAGGAGAACGCGAAGAGGAAGACCATCCAGAGGAGGTAGTTCGGAAGCGTACGGATCTGCTTCGTGGCCGAGTCGTAGGCCGCGGTGGTCGGGCGCTTGCCGTCCGCTCCTGGAAGCGGGATGCGCGGGTCGGCGTACGTGGGGTCCTCGATGGAGAGGATCGGCCGCTTGGCATTGAGGTTGTCGACGGACGCGTTCAGCGAGACGACCGCCGCGCCGACCGGTCCCTGCACGAGCGCTCCCTTTTCGTTCTTCGTCTGGCCCCACGGCCCGAGCGCCATGGCCCCCAGCGTCGCGGCTACGACGATCGCCGTCACGAGGATCAGATTCATCTTCCAGCGGTACATCATCTGGCCCGCCAGAAGGCCCATGAGCGCCAGCATGATGATGCCGAACGGCACGTCGGGGCGGGCGGAGAGAATCGCCGCGAGGATTCCGACGAACGCACCCGCGAGGAGCATCAGGTAGAAGAAGATGAAGATGAACAGGATCGTCCGTGTCCGCGGCGCGATGAGCTTGTGCGAGATCGCGCTCAGGCTGTTCCCGTCGTTCCTCACCGAAACCATGATCGCGGAGTAATCGCTGACCCATCCGATGAAGCTGACCCCGATGACGAGCCACAGGAGCGACGGGAACCAGCCCCAGAGGTTCGCGGCCGTTATGGGGCCGACGATCGGGCCCGCGGCGGCGATCGACTTGAAGTGGTAGCCGTACAGGACATTCTTGCTCGTGGGCATGAAGTCCACGCCATCCATGTACATCGTGGCCGGCGTCGCTTTTTTCGCGTCGGCCCGGATCACGTCCCGGTCGATCCGCCGCGCGTAAAAGTTATAGGCCATGTAGATGACGACCGTCGCGATCACGACGATCCACAGCGTGTTCATCAGAGGGCTCCTTTCACGGGCGACGGGTCCCGTTGGCGCGGACCTGCCCACTTTGAGAATAGAACGGACCCCGGCCTCTGCTGCAATGCAAATGCATTATAGGCCGCTCGGGCGCCCGACGAACTCGCATTTCTCGAGCGGTGAAGGGGGCACAGGGGGAAACACGACCGTGTTTCCCCCATTACTCGCAGTTGCTAGCGCGCCTTCCCGGGCGCGTGCGAAGCACGCGGCGCGCTAGCTCAGACCGGGATGGGGACCAGGCCGCCGGGCGCCGGCGCCGCGCCTTCGTCCTTCTGCGTGACGGGCGCGGGTGCGGTGGGCTTCGGAGGCTCGGGCTTGACGGGCGGTCTTTTCGCGACCTCGTGGCCGGTGACGCGCTTGATGATCGCGTAGATCTCCTCGCCGTCGAGGGACTCCTTCTCGAGGAGAACCTTCGCGATCTCCTCGAGTGCGGCGCGGTGTTCGACGATGATCTTCTTCCCGCGCTGGTACGACGCCACGACGATGCGGTTGACCTCGTCGTCGATCTTCCGCGCGGTGTCCTCGGAGTAGTCGGGCTGCCGCGAGAAGTCGCGGCCGAGGAAGACCTCTCCCTCGGGCCGGCCGAAGGACATCGGCCCCAGCTCGCTCATGCCCCACTCGCACACCATGCGCTTTGCCATCTCGGTGGCTTTCTCGAAGTCGTTCGAGGCGCCCGTCGTGATGCGTCCGATGCAGACTTCCTCGGCGAGGCGACCGCCCATCATGACGGCGAGCTCGGCCTCGATGTACTCCTTCGAGTAGGTGTACTTGTCCTCGAGCGGGAGCTGCTGCGTGAGGCCGAGCGCGCGGCCGCGCGGGATGATCGTGACCTTGTGGAGCGGGTCCGTGTGCTCCTCGAAGGAGGCGATCAGTGCATGGCCGCCCTCGTGATACGCGGTGACACGCTTCTCCTCTTCCGACATGACCATGGACTTCCGCTCGGCGCCCATGAGGACCTTGTCCTTGGCGTAGTTGAAGTCGACCATGTCGACTTTCTTCTTGTCGACGCGGGCAGCCGCGAGCGCGGCCTCGTTCACGAGGTTCGCGAGGTCGGCTCCGGCGAAGCCCGGCGTGCCCCGCGCCACGACCGAAAGGTCGACGTCGTCGGACATCGGGATCGTGCGCGTGTGGACCTTGAGGATGCCTTCGCGGCCTTTCACGTCCGGGCGGTCGACGACGACGCGGCGGTCGAAGCGGCCGGGACGCAGGAGGGCCGGGTCGAGGACGTCGGGCCGGTTCGTGGCGGCCACGAGGATGACGCCGTCGTTCCCCTCGAAGCCGTCCATCTCGACGAGCAGCGCGTTCAGCGTCTGCTCCCTTTCGTCGTGCCCGCCGCCGAGGCCCGCGCCGCGGTGGCGTCCGACGGCGTCGATCTCGTCGATGAAGATGATGCACGGGGCGTTCTTCTTGCCCTGCTCGAAGAGGTCGCGCACGCGCGAAGCGCCGACGCCCACGAACATCTCGACGAAGTCCGAGCCGGAGATCGAGAAGAACGGCACGTTCGCCTCGCCCGCGACGGCCCGCGCGAGGAGCGTCTTGCCCGTGCCCGGAGGGCCCATCATGATGACGCCCTTCGGGATCTTGCCGCCCAGCTTCTGGAACTTCGCCGGCTCCTTGAGGAAGTCGATGATCTCGGAAAGCTCTTCCTTGGCCTCTTCGCAGCCCGCGACGTCCTTGAACGTGGCCTTCTTCTGATTGGGCGTCAGGAGCTTCGCGCGCGATTTTCCAAACTGCATGGCGCGGTTCCCGCCCGACTGCATCTGCCGCATGATGAAAATCCAGAGGCCGATGAGGAACAGGATGGGCGCCCACTGCAGGAGGATGACGAGGAATCCGCCCTGGCCCGGCTCCTCGGCCGTGATCTTCACGTTCGCCTTCATGAGGTCGGACGTCAGGTCGTTGTAGACGGGCGCATAGGTGCGGACGCCCGGCTCACGCCCCTCGGGCGAGCCCTTCTTGAAGCCGCGGATCTCCTGACCGCGGATCGTGACGCGGTCGAGGTCGCCCTTCTTCACCATCTCCAGGAATTCGGTGAAGCTGACGGTGGAGGTCGAGGTGCGGCCCACGTCCACGACCCGGAAGAGCAGGAGGATCACCACGAGGATGACCATCCAGAGGAGGATGTTCTTGACGGTTGTATTCACCTTGTGCCCTCGACTCTCATACGCCGGTTCTCGGGATGCGGTTCATCGGGCACGGGCGCGACGGTCCGCGGTGGACTCGAACGGCGCCTCCCCTTCGGTTCTGACCTGCGCGATGAACGGGAAGTTCCCGCCCTCGCCCATGAATTCCATGCCATAGCCCACGAGGACGCTTTCCTCGGCGGGGAACAGGACGTAATCCGCGCGCAGCGCGCTCTTGCGGTCCTGGGGATGATCCACCACGCAGGCGAAACGGATGGAACGGGGCTTTTCTTCCCGCAACTGATTCTGCAGCCAGGTCTCGACGACTCCGCTCCGGATCACGTCCTTGAGCACGATGAGGTCGGTGTTCGCGACGTCGAAAGGCGCGAGAAAGTGATAGTTGACGACCTTCTCACTCTCGCCGTCGCGGAGCACGTCGATGTACTCGCAGCGCACGCGCCGTGGCACGGCGCGGGCGAGGTCGGCGACGAAGAACCCCGCGCCCTTCAGGACCGCGATGAGGACGATGTCGCCGTCGGGGTAGTCGTGGCCGATCCTCCGGCCGACGTCCGCGACGCGCCGGGCGATGTCCTGCGGGCCGTAGAGCTCGTCGGTGACAAGAGCCACAGACATGTAAGTCTAGCAGGGGACTCCGAAGTGAAAGGGGAGGCTCAGGGCCGGGAGTATTCGTCGATCACGCGCCCGATCGCCCGCCGGCAGACCGGACAGAACCCCCCCGGGTCGCGCGTGAACATGATGCAGTCGGGTGAGGGCCGGTAGAGGCCCTTCGCCTCGTAGGCGGCGCCCTCGAAGGCCCCGACTCTGCCGGACCACGCCATCGTGGACAGGAGCTTCGAATCCAGGGCCATCTGCCGGCGAAAGAGGTCGTCGAGCGCGGAGGGCGGAGCGCCGGACGCGATGAGCTTCTTGCGCTCGGCCTGGATGCCGCGGGTTTGCTTTTCGAAGGCGTCTTTCTCCCACGGGGTCGGCAGCGGCGTCCCACTCTCGACGAGGTCGGCCCATTTCAGCGCCACCGGGTCCTTCAGGGCGGTCACGTTCGGCTCCCAGGGCTCCGGCTTGGCGCCGCCGGCCTCGTAGGCCACGTCCGATCCGTAGTACTCGTCGGCGAGGCCCGCGAAGTGGTGGCCGAACTCGTGCACGAAGACGTATTCGGAAAAGCCCGTGTCCACCGACGCGGTCGCCTGGAAATTGTAGATTCCCCCGCCGCCGTAACGCGTGTCGTTCACGAGAATCTCGAGGAAGTCGTACGGCGCGGCCGAGGCGGCCTCGCGAAGCGCTCGGTCGTCGTACGTGAGCACGTAGCGCTCCGAGCCGAAGATGCCGTACTGAACCGACAGCGGCGTCCGCCTGAAGATTCTCGAGTCGGGACGCAGGACGCCGCTCTCGGAGTCGGGCAGGTCGAGGGCGCGCACGTTGAAGTCGGCCTTGCGGCTCTTGAACGGCTCGTACGTGAAGAGGATGTCCACGAGGCGCTTCACGTCGGCGTGGAACTTCGGCAGGTCCTTTTCGGCGTAGCCCTCGCCGAGGAGGAGGAGGTCCAGCTTCGCCGCGGCGGGCCCGTTCTCGAAGACCGTCCACACCCTGCCCGCGGGCACGCGCGGCGCGGGATTCGCCTCGGGTCCCGCGGGGTCGATCACGGCTGAAAACAGCTCGTGGAAGACGTTGGCCTTGTCGCGGCGCTCGAGGACGATCCGGACCTTCTCCCGGGGCCAGGGAAGGCGCAGCGACTCGGGAAACGTCCGGGCGGTCCGCTTGGCCTCCTCCGTCTGCTCCCACTCGCTGAACATCGACGAAAACCCGCGCGAGAAGACGACGCGGTTCGTCCTGACGTCGCGCACCTCGAACAGGTGGCTGCCGAGGTTCGTCTCGTCGAGGAGGCGGGTCCGGCTGCCCGGCCATGGGCCGTCATCGACGGCGCGGTCGAGCGCGACGACCTCGCCTCTCGGTCCGCCCGTGTGGAAGAGGTCCACGCGCATCGTGCGGCCGGTGAATCGGGCGTCGAAGGAATTGGGAGAAGAAATTTCTGCTGAAGAAAAAGAGGGGAGAAAGATTTCTTTGAATAGGAAGAGTGCGGGGAGGGCCGCAGCAATGATGAGGGCACGGCGCAGTTTCATGGTGGCTCGATCGTAGACCGGGTTCGCGTCTTTCGCGGGGCCGGAACGAACCGCACGACGCGAGGATCGACTTCGACGCGGCCACCCGCGAACTCCTCGCCGAAGGTGCGGTCGCCCCTCTCGAGGCGGGTCAGGATCTTCTTCACCTGGGCTTTCCCGGGGACCTTTCCGCCCGCGCCCGCCGCCCTCACGAGCAGGCGGCCGGCTCCTTCGGGAGAGAGACGCGCGAAGAAGGAACGGGGCCAAGTGCCCTTCGAAGAAATCTTCGCCTCGGCCATCGCTTCGTCGAGCCGGCGGTCGAGCGCGTCCAGCCTTTCTCCCCATTTCGCACCCGCGCGCGCGAGCCTCACGGTCCTGCCGGGGTCCTTACCCTCCATTTCCGGGAGCACCCTGCGGCGGATACGGTTCCGCGCGAAGGCTTCGTTCTCGTTCGTCTCGTCCTCACGGAAGGGAACGCCTCTTTCCGCGAGGAGCTCCCGAAGCTCGGCACGCGAAAAGGGGAGGAGCGGACGGACGACGCCGTCGCCCCGGCGCGGGCGGATGCCTCCGCGGGCGCGGCCGAGTCTTCGCTCGAGGTGGAGCAGGACCGTCTCGGCCTGGTCGTCGCGAGTGTGGCCGGTGAGGACGGGCGCGCCGCCCAGGCCGTGCGAGAGGGCGAGAAGCGCCGCATACCGCAGGCGGCGGGCCGCGGCCTCGAGGCTCTCGCCCTTCCTCCGCCCGGACGGCACGTCCACGGGATGAAGCGTGAAGCGCACCGAAAGCGTCGCGGCGAGCCGCGCGCAGAACCGCGCGTCCTCTTCGCCCGCCTCGCCTCTGAGGCCGTGTGCGACGTGCGCGGACATCACCGCGACCCCGCGGGCAGACGCCCATGCGGCGGCGAGGAGGAGAAGCGCCGTGGAGTCGCTTCCGCCCGAATGCGCCACGACGAGCGTGCGCGCGCTCTCGAAGAGGCGCGCCTCCTCGACGTGTCGGGCGAAGCGGTC
>CALAQS010000101.1 GCA_937888435.1 uncultured Acidobacteriota bacterium | reverse complement strand
CCCTCGGCGATCTTGCGGCCGTAATGCAGCACGACGAGCCGGTCCGAGATCCCCATGATCGCCTTCATGACGTGCTCGATCACGAAGATCGTCACGCCGCTCCGGTTGACGCGGAGAATCAACTCCATCGCCTTTTCGATCTCGGACTGGTTGAGGCCCGCCATGACCTCATCGAGAAAGAGAAGCTGGGGGTCCATGGCGAGCGCTTTAGCGAGCTCGAGGCGCTTGAGGTCGAGGATCGTCAGCTCCGTGGCCGTGCGGCCCCGCATGTCCGCGAGGCCGACACGCTCGAGAACCTCGTCGGCCGCGAGACGCGCCTGGGCCGCGGTGCGGCCCTTTCCGCGCGCGCCGAACATCGCCCCGGTCGCGACGTTCTCGCGCACGGTGAGCTGCCGGAGCGGCTTGACGACCTGGAATGTCCGCGCCATGCCGAGGCGTCCGATGCGGTAGCTCGGGGTCTTCGTGATGTCCTGGCCGTTGAAGACGATCGTGCCCGCCGTCGGCTTGTCGAGACCGGTCATGCAGTTCACGAAGGTCGTCTTGCCCGCCCCGTTCGGGCCGATGACTCCGAGAATCTCGCCGCGGCGGATCGTGAGGTCGATGCCGTCGACGGCGGCGAGGCCGCCGAACTTTTTCGTGATTCCGCGGGCCTCGAGGATGGAGTCGCCGGGAACTCGCGGCGCGGGAGAGGGAAGCGCGCTCATCACGTCACGCGGTGGGCGCGCACGTTCGCGAGGAGATCCGAAGCCCGGAACGGCCGCTCCCCGCGCTGGCGCTTGCTGCCGAGGACCGTCATGAGGCCGCGCGGCAAGAACACGATGAAGAGCACGATGATGAGGCCGAGAACCGTGGGATGGAGCTCGAGGAATTTGCTCCACACGTAAGTCGAGAGAAGCTGGTAGACGGCGGCGCCCAGCACGGGACCAAGAACCGTCCCGGCGCCGCCGATGATCGTCGCGATGATCATCTGGAGCGTGTAATCGATCCTGAAGAAGTCTCCCGGCGTCACGTGGATGTTCTGGTAGGCCGTGAGGCCGCCGGCGAGGGCCGCGAAAACGGCGGAGAGCGCGTAGGCGATGACCTTGAAGAGGGTCGTGTTGATCCCGAGCATGCGCGCGGCGTCCTGGTCCTCGCGGATGGCCACGCACCCGTTTCCGAGCTTCGAGCGGGAGAACGCCCACGTGAGGGCGAGGCCGCAGGTCACGAGCGCGAGCGCCGTATAGTAGAAAAACTCGCCCTCGGTCTTGAGCGGCAGGTCGATGCCCGTCGACCCCTCCGTCACACTGTCCCAGGTGTCGGCCACCTGCGAGAGGGCCTCGGCGACGCCGAGCGTCGCGATGGCGAAGTAGTGCCCCTTCAGGCGCAGGATGGGCAGCCCGAGGAGGATCGCGACGAGCGCCGAGAGGAGGGCGCCCGCCGCGAGCGCGGGGAAGAACGGGACGTGCCACTTTCCGATCATGAGGAGGCCCGTCGTGTAGGCGCCGATCCCGAAATACGCCACGTTCCCGAACGCCGCATACCCGGTATAGCCCCCGATGAAGTTCCAGCCCTGCGCCATGAGTGCGAGAACGAGGAATCGCGTATACGTCAGGAGCTTGTAGCTCGAGACGAGCCGCGGAAGGGCGACGAGGAGCGCGAGCAGCGCGAGGAAGCCCGCGATCGCCGCGGCCTTCTTCACACGCGCTTCCCGGCGACGCCCTGCGGGCGCAAGATGAGAAGGAGGACGAGGATCGCGAACGTCACGGCCCGCGACAGCGACGGCAGGCGCGCGCCGACGAAGACGTCCACGAACGCGAAGATCGCCGCGCCGATGACGACGTTCGCGACGTTGCCGAGGCCCCCGAGGACGCAGATCGCGAAGGCCCGCTGCGTATACCCGCCGCCGAGTGTCGGGTCGAACGGCACCATCATGGAGAGCAGCGAGCCGGCGGCGCCGGCCATGCCCGCGCCGATCGCGAACGTCGCCGCGTAAATGGTGGCGACCTTCACGCCCGTGAGGCGCGCGGCATCGAGGTCCATTCCGGTTGCGCGGATCGCGCGGCCCGTGCGCGTGGCCTTCAGGTACCAGGCGAGGCCCGCGACGAGGACGAGGGAGACCGCGAGGGCGCCGAGCCGGATGTACGGGATCCGGACCGTCCCGAGCGTGAAGCCCGTCCCGCTATAGGCGGTCGTGACCGAGCGCAGGTCGGCCTTGAAGAAGAAGTTGATGAGGTTGACGATCAGGAGCTCGAGCCCGAACGTCAGGAGGAACGTCGCGAGAAGCGGCGCCCGAATGACCTGGTTGATGAGCCCACGCTGGATCCCCCAGCCCAGCGTGAACAGCGCGAGCATCGCGACGGGGATGGACAGAAACGGGTCGATGCCGAGCAGCTCGTGCAGAAAGAAGGTGATGTAGGCGCCGAGCACGATGAACGCACCGTGCGCGAGGTTCACGATGTTCATGATTCCCCAGACGAGCGAGAACCCCAGCGCGACGAGCGCCAGGATTCCGCTCAGGAGAAGGGCGTTGACGAAGATCTGGCCGAGCTCGGCCCCGCCCACGCGTCTACTTCCGCTTGTCCCAGGCCGGCATCGGGTAGAGGGCGTCCTTTTCCGCCACGGACGACGGGAAGACCGTGTATTTGTGGCCGTCCGGCTGGAGCTGCTCGATCGCCATCGGCTTGAACGTGTTGATGCCGCGGCTGTCGAATTTGATCTGGCCGTAGAACGTCATGATGTCCAGGGCGGCGATCGCGTCGCGTACCTTCGCCGGGTCGAGCGTGCCCGCGTTCTCGATCGCGCGGCAGAACGCGATGACGGCGGCCGAGGACTCCGCGACCTGGTAGGGGATGTCCCCGTACTTCGGGTTCTTCGCCCGGAAGGCCACGGCGTAACCCTTCGGCGTTTTCCACGGGTCGCTGCCGTCGTACTTCAGAGCCTCGGTCCACTGCGTGGAGCCGAAGATATAGTCGGCGTTCGACTTCAGGTTCGCGCGAAACTCCGGCGAGGACGGCCCGACCGAGAAGCCCATCGCCTTCGGCGAGACGCCGAGGTCCTTCGCCTGCTTCACGATGAGAAGCGAGTCCTGGAGGTGGCCGGCGCCGAGCACGATGTCGGGATTCTTGCCCTTGATGTTCGTCAGCAACGCGCTGACGTCCTGTGTCCCCGTCGGGTAAAGCTCTTGGTAGACGACCTGAAGGCCCTTCTCTCTCGCATAGTCCGCCGCACCGCTCGCGACTTCTTTCGAGAATGGCTCGTTCTCCCCGAGCACCGCCACGGTCGTGACGCTCTTGTCCTTCGACATGACGAGGTCGATGAGGCCCTTGAGGTAGAGCTTGGCGGGGGAGAGCACCGCGAACGTGTACTTGTAGCCCTTGCTGAAAATCGACTCGGCCGAGCCGTTCGCCTCGATCATCGGGATCTTGTACTTCTCGCAGATCGGCGCGGCCGTGCCCGACGGCGCCGATCCGTACGGGCCGAGGATGAACGTGACCTTGTCCTCGTTGATCAGCTTCTCGATGAGCTGAGCCGTGCTCTCGGACTTGGACTCGTCGTCGTAGTACTTCACGGCGATCTTGTATTTCTTTCCGCCCAAAACGATCCCACCCTGGGCGTTGACCGTCTCGACGGCGAAGTTGTAGCCGTCGCGCGTGTACTCGCCTTCCTTGGCGGTCTTCCCGGTGAGCGAAACGGCGGCTCCGAACGAGATCGTGTCCTCGGCGAGCGCGGGGAATGCCCCGAGGACGAGCGCGAAAGTGAGCAGAGCGGCCGGCGCGGTACGCTTCATGGGATGCCTCCTGTGACCGTGGTCCGCAATGTGTGCGGTGACTATACCCGAGGGGCCGGGGCGCGGGGGAGACGGCATGAGTGATTTCGACCGGTTCGTGGGCGTGTGGGAGCTCGATGGAATTGAGGATTTCTTAGAAGGTAAGAGAGGGCCGCCAGCCGGGTTCGAGCGGTCTTCGGGCCTGCTGTTCTACCTGCCGACGGGCGAGATGTCCGTCAATTTCGCGGGCTCCTCGCGGCTGCCCTTTCTCAGAGAATTCTTTCCGACTCAATCCGAGCTGGCCGCCGCGGGATCGGCGTATGGCGGGTACGCCGGCCGCTGGGAAGTTGACGAGAACCTCTGCGAAGTGCTGCATCACGTCGAGACAGCCTTCGTCCCGAACCGCATCGGCCTCACGATCCGGCGCTCTTACTCATTCTCGGAAAATCTTCTTCTTCTCCTCCCCATCGCTCTCTCACCCGGCGAGAAGGCTCCCGACCGGGTACTCTGCTGGCGGCGGCGAAGCTAGAGGCCGAGGTACGCCTGGCGGACGTTGTCGTCTGCGAGAAGCGCGGCGCCCGTGCCGCTGAGGACGACGCGCCCGTTCTCGAGCACGTACGCGCGGTCCGCGATCGAGAGCGTCTTGAAGACGTTCTGCTCGACGAGGAGAACCGTCACGCCCGCCTCGTGGACATCCTGGATGACCCTGAAGATGTCGGCGACGAGGATCGGGGAGAGTCCGAGCGACGGCTCGTCCAGCATGAGGAGGCGCGGTTTCCCCATGAGCCCGCGCGCGATCGCGGCCATCTGCTGCTCTCCGCCCGAGAGCGTGCCCGCCTGCTGCTTCTCGCGCTCCTTGAGCCTCGGGAAGATCGTGAACACTTTCTCGAGCATCTCTGGGCGCGTCTTTTTCGCCTCGGGCGTGAGCGCTCCGAGGAGCAGGTTCTCCTTCACGGTCATCTCGGCGAACAGCCTCCGCGCTTCTGGCACGTGCGCGATGCCGAGGCTGACCATGTCGTGCGGTGCCCGCGTGTGGATCGGGGCCCCCTCGTAGTAGACGCCGCCTTTTCGCGGCTTGAGAAGGCTCGAGATCGTCGCGAGCGTCGTGCTCTTGCCGGAGCCATTGGCGCCGATCAGGGCCACGATCTCGCCCTTCTTCACCTCGAAGGACACGTCCCAGAGGACCTGCACGTCGCCGTACGCGACGTCGATGCCGTCGATCCTAAGCATGGGCGGCCCCGAGATAGGCCTCGACGACCTGGGGATTGGTGGCGACCTCCTGCGGCGTGCCCTCGGCGATCTTCTCGCCATAGTTGATGCAGATCAGGCGGTGCGAGATCGCCATGATGACGCGCATGTTGTGCTCGATGATGAGGATCGTGATGCCGGTCGCGTGAATCTTCTTCACGATCGCGTTCGTCTTCTCGACCTCGGTCGGGTTCAGGCCGGCGAAGTTCTCGTCCAAGAGGAGGATTTCCGGTTTGGTCGCGAGCGCCCGGGCCATCTCGAGGCGCTTCCTCATGCCGAGGGGGAGGCTGCCGGCCGGCACGTCGCGCCACGCATCCATCTCGGTGAAGGTCGTGGCCTCGAGCGCGGTCGTCCGCGCCTCCTCGCGATGATTGGTCCGCGAGAAGGCGGAAACCATCACGTTGTCCAGGACGGAGAGCCGTGCGAGCGGCTTGACGACCTGGAATGTCCGGGCGAGGCCGAGGCGGCAGACGGTGTGCGGCTTCAGGCCGTCTATCCTTTTCCCCTTGAAGAGGATTGTGCCGCTGGTCGGCGGGTAGAAACCGTTTATCAGGTTGAAAATTGTCGTTTTCCCGGCGCCGTTCGGCCCGATGAGGCCGAGGATCTCTCCCTTGTCAAGGGAGAAGGTCATGTGTCCGACCGCCTGGAGCCCGCCGAAACGCTTCGTGACGTCCTTCAGCTCGAGGAGCGCCGTCATGCCACGGCCTCGGCTCCCCGCAGGCGGCGCTTGCGCGTCCGGCGGTCCACCAATGTGCCGACGATGCCGTTCGGGAAATAGATGATGATCGCGATGATCAGGACGCCGAAGAAGAGGAGATGTCCCGATCCCACCCAGACGCGGAAGATCTCGGAGACCAGGATGAAGAGGATCGCGCCGACGGCCGGTCCCCACTTCGTCGCCGCCCCGCCGAGCATCGTGACGAGGATCATCATGATCGAGATGTCCGCGATCGAGAAGACGATGCCCGGGTCGATGAAGCCCATGTAGTTCATGTAAAAGGCGCCGGCCGCCCCCGTGAAGAAAGCGCTGATCAGGAGCGAGAGCAGCTTGTACTTCGTCGTGTCGATTCCGAGCGATTCGGCGCAGTCCTGGTCCTCGCGGATGGCCAGGAAGTAGTAGCCCGGCTTGCTGCGCATCACCCATCGGATCACCCCGAGATTGACCGCGGCCAGGGCGAAGACGATGTAGTAGTAATACGTCTTCTGCGTGAACGCGGGGATGAAGAGGATCCCCTCTGCGCCGTTCGTGAGCCGATTCCAGTTGACCGCCACGAGACGCAGGACCTCGGAGAGCGCCAGGACGGAGAGCGAGAAATACGATCCCCGGAGACGGAAGCAAACCCAGCCGATGAATGCCGCCACGAGCGCGGCCATGAGGCCGCCGAAGAGGAGGCCCCACCAGGCGGTCGAGGGCGACTGACCGGACTTCACCATGATGCCCGTGGTGTAGGCGCCGACGCCGAAGAAGGCGGCGTGACCGTAAGAGATCTGCCCCGTGTAGCCACCGAGCAGGTTCCAGCTCTGTCCGAGGACGATCCACAGCAGCGAAAGGATGAACATATGGAGGAGGTACGGGTTCTGCGTCAGCAACGGGATCAGGAGGACGGCGGCGATCGGGAGAAGACCAATGAGATTCTTCCTCGACATGTCTCGCCCTCTAGGCCCGCCCCCGGCCGAGGAGGCCGCGGGGCATGAAGATCAGGACGAGGACGAAGATGATGAAGCCGAAGGCGTCCTTGTACCCGAGCGAGATGTAGACGGAGCCGAGCGACTCCGCGAGGCCCAGCACGAGGCCTCCCAGAACGGCGCCCGGGATGTCTCCGAGGCCGCCGAGGATGGTGATGACGAACGCCTTGCTCGTGAACGGGCCCCCGATCTGAGGGTAGAGGTAGTAGACCGGGTCGAGGAGCGCGCCCGCGGCGCCGACGAGCGCGGCGCCGAGCCCGAAGGTGATGTAGGTTATGCGCTTCGTGTTGATCCCCATCAGCGCGGCGGCACGCTTGTCCTGGGCGGTGGCGCGGATCATCCGCCCGGTGTCGGTCTTCGCCAGGAAGATGAAGAGCGAGGCGCCCAGGACTCCCGCGATGCAGAAGGCGACGAGAAACGGATAGCTGAAGGAGAGCGAGATCGTCTGTCCGCCGAGCTTGAGGTCCCAGTAGATCGTCTTTGAGGCATAGGAGACGGGCACCGAGCGGTAATTCGCCGTGAAGAAGAGGAGCGCGAGATTCGAGAGGACGAGGCCGAGGCCGACGGTCAGCAGCACCTGGTTCTGGGGCAGGACCGTGTCGGCCTCCATCACCGGCGTGAGGAGGAACTTCTGGACCGACACGCCGAGGAGGAACATGAGCGGGAAGACGATCAAGAGAGAAACGTACGGATCGATCTTCGCGAGCGTGAAAGCCCAGAACGTGATGTACATCGCCACCATCATCAGCTCGCCGTGCGCGAGGTTGATGATCTTCATGACCCCCATGATGAGAGACATTCCGAGGCCGATCAGCGAGTAGAGCCCCCCGAGGAGGATCCCGGAGATGAGCACCTGGCCCAGGAGCTCGAGCTGTCCGGCGACCTGCGGCGACATCGCGGGTTTCTACTTCCGATCGCGCCAATGTGGAGCGGGGAAGACGTACTTCGCGGATGCGCCCTCTTTCGGCCAGACGGTCTCGAACTTCTTGTTGATGACCTGGAGGACGAGCGTGTCCATCCTGTTCTGGTTCGTGAACTTTCCCCAGGAGACGAACTTAACCGGTCCGAAGGCGGTCATCATGTTCGTCTCGGAGAGCGCGGTCCTGATGTCGTCGGCGGTAAAGGATTTTGCTCGCTTCAGCGTATCGGCGAGAACATAAGCTGCCGCATACGCCTCGGCGCCGTGGTAGTCGGGCTCCTTGTCGAATTTCTTCTTGAAGTTGTCGAAGAACTCCTTGGCGCCCGGATACTTCGCCTGCGGAGTCCAGAGCGTCGCCGACATGCAGTATTCCGACGCCTCGGCCGCGTTCTGCAGGAACTCCGGAAGCGTGTGACCAGCGCCGCCGCCGATGAAGATTTGCGGATTGATGTCGAGCTCCTTGGACTGGCGCATGAGGAGAGAGGCGTCCATCAGGTACGACACCATGTAGACGACATCGGGCCGGAGCGACTTGACCTTCTGCAGGATCGGCTTGAAGTCGACGCCGCCGGCCTGGTAGCCCTCGAAGAGAACGACGTTCACCCCGTGCGCGTCGCAATATTCCTTCATCGCTTTCGACGTGCTGGTTCCGAAGTCGGTGTTCTCGTAGAGGATCGCGATCGTCTTCGGTTTGGCCACGTTCTCGAAGAAGCTGAAGACACCCATGTTGTAGAGGCTCGCGGGCGGGTTGAGCCGGTAGACGTTCTTCCACCCCTGCTGAGTGATTTTGTCCGCGGCGCCCGTCACGACGAGATAGGGCACCTTGTACTTCTCGGCCACGCCGGCGACGGCGTAGCTGCACTGGCTCGAGTACTCGCCGACGACGATCGGGTACTTGTCGATCGTGATGAACTTTTCGACGATCGCCGTGGCCGTCTCGGGTTTGCCGCCCGAGTCCTGGATGTCCAGGACCAGGTTCGTTCCCTTCACGCCGCCCTTTGCGTTGATCTCGTTTACGGCCATCTCGTAGGCCTGCTTCTCCATCTCGCCGAACTTCGCTTCCGCGCCCGTCAGCGGAAGGGGCACGCCGACCTTGAAGGTCTTGCCCTGGGCGAGCAGGAGAGAGGCGCTCATGCCGCCGACGAGGAGCGCGAGTGTCACCAGTTGCATGAAGCGTGGTTTCGCCATTTTCCACCTCCTAAGGTTGGTTTCGTACGTCCTGGCATCTTTGGCCGGTGGGACGCGCAGTTGCGATGATTCGGATGAACTAATCTCCCGTGGAGGTGGTTTTTATGCTGGCTGACAAGCTTATCGCGATCATCGGATCCGGAACCATGGGACGGACCATCGCCTCGGGACTGCTGAAGTCCGGGAAAGTGAAACCCTCTCAGGTGCGTGCGACCGCCCGGACGAAGGCCAGCGCCGAGAGAGTCGCGAAGGAGCTTTCCGTCGCCTGCACGACGGTGAATGCCGAGGCCGTCGAGGGGGCCGACCTCGTGATCCTCTGCGTCAAGCCGAAGGACGTCGCGAAGGCCGCCGACAGCCTCCACGTTGGCGGCAACCGCCCGCTCGTCCTTTCGATCGCGGCCGGTATCAGCACGGCTTTCCTGGAAGGCCTCTTCGAGGCCGGGACGCCCGTGCTGAGGGCCATGCCGAACACGCCGTGCCTCATCGGAAAGGGCATGACGGTTCTCGCGAAGGGGAATCACGCCACGGACGACCACATCGCGCTCGCCACGGAAGTCTTCGCTCCCCTGGGCCGTGTCCTCGAGCTGGAGGAGAAGCACATGGACACCGTGACGGGCCTCTCGGCGAGCGGCCCTGCCTTCGTCTACATCATCATCGAAGCGCTCGCGGACGGCGGAGTCATGCGCGGGCTGCCACGGAACGTCGCGACGACTCTCGTTGCCCAGATGACGCTCGGCGCGGCGGAGATGGTTCTGACCACGGGCCGTCATCCCGCGGCGCTCAAGGACGACGTGACGACGCCGGCCGGGTGCACGATCGCCGGCATCCTCGCGCTGGAGGACGGGCGGATCCGGTCGGTCCTCGCGCGCGGCGTCGAGACCGCGGCGCGGGTCGCCGGGGAGCTTGGAAAGTAGGGTCTAGTCCGTCTCGACGGCGACGCCGCTCCAGGACTTCATGAGCTCGACCCGGAGGGCCTCGGGAACGAGCCCCTCGACGCGCATGACGAGCTCGCGCTTTCCCGGCGGGACTTTCGACGTCGACGACAGGATCGAGAAGATCGTTCCGCCCTGCGCGCGGATCGTATCGGCGACCTCGCGGATGCTTCCCGCACGGTCGGGGATCACGAGGTTCACGCGCGTACGCTTCTTCGAGGCGCCCGTGACGTCGACGAGCGCCCGGAATACGTCGCCCTCGGTCAGGATTCCGACGAGGTTGCCCTTGTCGTCCAGGACAGGCAGGCCCTCCACGCGTTTTTCGAGCATGATCGCCGCTGCTCGCTCGATCGGGGTCTCGGGGCTGACCGTCCAGGGCTTCTTCGTCATCACGTCGGCGATCTTCAGCTTGTCGAGGACCGCGTGAAGCTCCCAGATGTCGAGCGTCGTGGCCCGGGAGGGTGAGACGTCCTTCAGATCGCGATCGGACACGATCCCGACGAGCTTTCCGCTCTCGTTCACGATCGGGATCCGGCGGATGCGTTTCTCCTTCATGAGGTGGATCGCGACCGAGATCGAGTCGGTCGGCTGGAGCGTGACGACCTTCGGGGACATCCACTTCGAGACGCGCATGGCGAACCTCCGTCGGTACGTGAATTCAACCGGGAATGCCCGCGCGGATCGATGATTCCCCTGAATCAGGCGCCGGGCCCAGAGGGGCTCTGGAGCTCGAGGCCGGGGCGCCCGGGGCCGAGCCCGAGCGCCGCCTCGACCTCCTCGGCGGGAACGGGCCGGCCGAACAGGAAGCCCTGGACGTCCGGGCAGCCGAGAGCGCCGAGCAGGGTGGCCTGCTCCTCCGTCTCGACGCCCTCGGCCGTCACGTCGAGGCCGAGGTTGCTCGCCATCGCAATGATCGTCGCGACGATGGCCTTGTCTTTCTCGTCGTGGGCCATCCCGGCCACGAAGGACTGGTCGATCTTCAGGCGCCGGATGGGAAAGTGCTTGAGGTAGTTCAGCGAGGAGTGGCCGGTTCCGAAGTCGTCCATCGAAATCTGGACACCGAATTCCGTCAGCTCGGTGAGCATCCTGACCGTGTGCGTCACGTCCTGCATCGCGATACTCTCGGTGATCTCGAGCTCCAGGGAAGCCGGGGGCAGGCCTGTCTCCTCGACGATGAGCCTCACGGCTGCGGCGAAGTCGCGCTGATGAAACTGGCGCGCCGACACGTTCACGGACACGCGGAGGTTCGGAGCGCCGCGGACCTGCCACGACCGCGCCTGCTCGCACGCACGTCTCAGAACCCACTCGCCCACGCGGGTAATGAGGCCGACGTCCTCGGCGAGGGGAATGAACTCGCGCGGCGACAGGATGCCCTTCTCGGGATGGCGCCAGCGGACGAGCGCCTCGACGCCGATGGGAACGCGCGTGGCGAGGCGCAGGATGGGCTGGTAATGAAGCACGAATTCGCCCCGGGGCAGGGCGCGCCGGAGCCCGCTTTCCATCGCGGCGCGCTCCTGTGACTGCTCCTGCATCTTTCGCGTGAAGAACTGGAAGGTGTTGCGGCCGGTCTCCTTCGCGCGGTACATCGCGGTGTCCACGTTCGCGACGAGCATCTCGGCGTCCTGGCCGTCACCGGGGTAGAGGCCTATCCCGATGGACGCCTCGATGAACAGCTCGCGCTTCTGGATCAGGAAGGGCTCGGACAGGACCTCCAGGATCTTGCGCGCCATCGTGGCTGCGTCGTTCTCTCGCGCGATGCCGTTCAGGAGAAGCAGGAACTCGTCCCCGCCCACGCGTGCCACCGTGTCATCCGCCCGGATGCAGCGCCGGAGACGGTCAGCGGCCTTTACGAGAAGCTCGTCGCCGGCCGAGTGGCCGACCGTGTCGTTCACGCGCTTGAAATGGTCGAGGTCGAGGAACATCACCGCGAGCGACTGGCGCCGGCGATGCGCGTGCAGGATCGCGAGCGAGAGCCTGTCGTTGAACAGCACTCTGTTCGGCAGGTCGGTCAGCGCATCGTGATTCGCCTGGTGCCAGCGCTGCTGCTCGGCGCGCTTGCGGTCGGTTATGTCGATGAGGCTGCCTTCCATCACGGGGTCGCCTCCGCCTTCGGCCGCGAGGAGCGTCTCGTTGGCGAGGACCCACACCGGCGTGCCGTCCCGGCGCTTCAGGGAGAGCTCGAAGTTGACGAGAACTCTCTGGTGTGCAAGCCGGGCCAGGAAGGACTCTCGGTCGGAAGGCTCGGCATAGAGGTCGAGCGCGGAAACCTTGAGGACGTCTTCGCGGGAGGGATAGCCGAGGATCCGGGCGAAGGCCGAATTGCAGTCGAGAATCCTGCCGTCGAGCGTCGTCCGGAAAAGGCCGGCGAGGTTTCGTTCGAAGAGCAGCCGGTAACGGCGCTCGGAAGAGCGGAGCGCCTCGTCGTGCCGGCGGAGCAGTCGCGCGATCAAGGCCGAAGCCCCGACTGAAAGGGCCCCCAGGAGGCCGGTCATGACGAGAATCGCGACGATCAGCCGGCCGCGAGCCCAGCGCGTGGCCTGGAAGATGGCCGCCGAAAAAGCGTCCTCGAGGACGGTGGCGCGCTCGTTGAGCCGGTCGATCTCCTTCGCGAACGCCGCGCGAGCCGGCGGCGGGAGAGGCATCGGGGCGTCGTGGATCCGCGTGCCGAGATCGATCATCTCGTCGACGAGAAGGTCGGCGCGCTCCCAGACCTCGATCGCGCGGGAGAAGACGGGGACGTTCTGGTAACGCAGGAAGAGCTGGGCCATCTCGTCCACGCTGGACAGGCTGTTGCGGCCTTCGAGGAAGCCCTGCTGGGCCGCGCGAACGTCCGGCGAGGGTTTCTGCAGAGCGAGCCGGGCCTTCCGGTCGCCGAGCGGCACGGCGAGCCGGCCGAGAAAACGCCGGTAATCGGCCTCCTCGCCGGTATCGAGGTAGCGTGAGAGCGCGAGTGAGGCGTCTTTCTGGCCCTTCGACCAGTGGGACTCGGCGCTCACGAATGCCTGAAGGCCGGCCAGGACGTTGAGTCCGGAAGTGCCGAGAGCCACGAGCGCGCCGATTACGATCAGGAACAGAAGGACCAGGATCGCGATCCACCGCGCCACGGGGAGCGGTGCGTCGGCAGCGGAACCCATCCCTTCGCGGCCCCGGGACGCGTTCAGGACCTCCGAGTTCGGCACAGGGAATTATAACGGTCGGGGCGAGGCAGGCGCTTCGGCGACGTTGAGGCCCATCGCGCCGAGGAGACGACTCTCGTAGCGCGCGCCGTCGAGACCCGCCTCACGCATGAGGGCCTGCACGCCTCGCTGAGCCGGATAGCGCTCGAGCGACTCCGGAATGTAGAGGTAGGTCTCGGGATCTCCGTGGAAGAGCCAGCCCATGAGCGGCATCACCGTCCGGAGAAAGGCCTGATAGACGACGCCCGCAGCGCGGCTGTCGGGTTTTCCGAAGTCGAGGACGACGACGCGCCCTCGAGGCGCGAGCACTCGGCGCATCTCCCGCAGGGCCGCGAGCGGGTCGGCGATGTTGCGCAGGCCGTAGCCCACCGTCACGACGTCGAAAGCTCCGGCCGGAAACGGAAGGCGAAGGGCGTCGCCCTGCACGAACGCGCTCCGGCTCCGCGCGACGGATCGGCGCCGGGCCGCGACGCCGAGCATGGGCAGCGTGAAGTCGAGGCCCGTGATCCTCGAGCCGGGCCTGGCGTCCGCCTCGGCGAGGAACGAGAGGTCGCCCGTGCCGCAGCACAGGTCGAGGATGCGGACCGGGCCGGTGCGTCCGGCGAGGGCGAGCCGGACGGTGTCCTTCTTCCAGCGCCTGTGGAGCCCGAAGCTCATGACGTCGTTCACGACGTCGTAACGGCCCGCGAGGCGCGAGAACATCGCGCGCACCTTCGGGGCCCGCTGATCGTCGTAGGAGAGATACTTGTTCCCCACGGAGCGATTGTAGGTGGAGCGGTTTCTCTTCGACGGCCCGGCGCGGGCGCCACGCACCCTCGTTCTCGCGCACGGCGCGGGGGCCCCGATGGACTCTCCCTTCCTGGAGGCCATCGCGAAGGGGACCGCTTCCGCCGGCTTCCGCGTCGCGCGCTTCGAGTTCCCGTACATGCGCGCCCGCCGCGAGGATGGAAAGAAGCGGCCACCGGACCGTGGGCCCGTTCTGTCCGAGAGCTGGCGCGAGGCGATCCGCGCCCTCTCGGAGAGAAACGGGCCTGGCTCGCTTGTCATCGGCGGGAAGTCGATGGGCGGCCGCATCGCGAGCATGGTCGCCGACGGTGCGGCCGTCGCCGGCCTCGTCTGCCTCGGATACCCCTTCCATCCGCCCGGAAAGCCGGACAAACTCCGTGTCGCGCACCTCGCGGGACTCAGAACCCCGGGTTTGATCGTGCAGGGCGCGCGAGATCCGTTCGGCGGCAGAGACGAGGTCTCACGCTATTCCCTTTCGAAAACTCTTCGCGTGGTCTTCCTCGAGGACGGCGACCACTCGTTCAAACCGCGGGCGTCTTCGGGCCGCACGGAGGCGCAGAACCTCACGGAGGCCGTGGCGCTCGTCGCGGCGTTTCTCGAGGAGCCGTCGCGCGGGTTTCCCCGATCCGCATGACCCACGCACGTCCGTCGGGAATTCCTGCGCGGCTGGCGGCGGCGCGGAACCGGCCCGCAGGCTCGAACGCGGGCTCGTCCGTCAGGACGATCGAGCCCCAGTGCATCGCGACGAGCGTGGCGGCGGCGACATCGCGGCCGAGAGAGACGGCCTCCTCGGGATTGCAGTGGACGGGCCGCATGATCGACGAGGGCTCGTAGGCGCCGATCGGCACGAGGCCGAGGTCGAACGGGCCGATGCGCCGGCCGATCTCGCCGAAGACAGGGCCGTAGCCGGTGTCGCCCGCGAAAAAGACCTTGCGCGTGCGCGAGGCGATCGCCCATGAGGCCCAGAGCGTCGCGTTGCGGTCGAACGGCGTGCGCCCGGAGAAGTGATTCGACGGCAGCGCCGCGAGGATGAAGTCGGCGCCGATGCGCGTCTCTTCCCACCAGCGAAGCTCGCGCACATCGCGATACCCGCGTCGCCGGAAAAAGTCGCCGAGTCCCGCCGGTACCGCGGCGACGACGTGCCCCTTGCCGGGCAGCGCCTCGATCGTGCGGGCGTCGAGGTGGTCGTAATGGTTGTGCGAGAGGACCACGACATCGATCGGGGGCAGCTCTTCGAGGGGCAGACCGGGCGGCACGAAGCGCTTCGGGCCGAAGCCCGCCATGGGGCTCGCCCGGTCGGAAAGAAAGGGATCCGTGAGAACGGTCAGGCCGCCCGTCCGGAGGAGGAACGAAGCGTGGCCGAGCCACGTGAGCGACTCCGGACCCGCGCTCCGGAGCAGCTCCTTCGCCTCGGGAAGGGGCACGACGTGGCCGGGCGGAACCGGCGGTGGGCGCCGGTCGCGCAGGCGGCGCAGGAAGAACGGCGCGAATTCGGCAAGCCCTGCGGCCCGGGGAAGGCTTCCTTCTGGGTTGCGGAACCGCACGGGGAAGAGGATAGCGGAGGCCCGCGGCCGCATTCGCGGTGGGACTTCCCGTAGAATGAGACGCGACGTCAACGTCACGAACAGGAGGACACCATCATGAAACATCGTCTGTTGATCTCCGTGGTCACGATGGCTCTCGCCGGGGCCGCGCCCTGCCTCGCGGACGAGAAACCGAAGCAAGCCTCGAGGGCCGGCGCGCCGGCCGGCATGCCGAACCAGGAAGAGATGACGAAGGCCTGGATGGCGGCCGCGACGCCCGGCGAGGCCCACAAGAAGCTGGAGCCGATGGTCGGCTCGTTCACCGTCGTGACGAAGATGTGGATGGATCCGGCGAAGCCCCCGGAAGAGAGCACCGGCACGTCGGAGAGCAAGTGGGTACTGGGTGGCCGCTTCGTCGAGCAGCGCGTCGAAGGCACCGCGATGGGTCAGCCGTTCAGCGGGATCGGGTACACCGGCTACGACAACTACAAGAAAAAATACGTCGGCTCGTGGACGGACACCATGGGGACGATGATCATGATCTCGACAGGGACGGCGGACGCATCCGGGAAGAAGTTCACGTTCTGGTCCACGGTCGACGACGTCGTCATGAAGAAGCCCGCGAAGGTCAAAGAAATTGTGACGGTCGTAGACGGTGACCACCACACCTACGAGCAGTGGAGTCCCGCGCCCGACGGAAAGATGTTCAAGTCGCTGGAAGTCCAGTACACGCGGAAGAAGTAGCTCAGAGCCTTTTCAGCGCGTCGAGCGCGCGCTTCAGCGTCTGGCGGCGCCTGAAGAAGTCGGTCCACGGGTCGCGCTTCTTCAGGCGCTGGGCGAAGTTCCCGATCGTGAAATTCTCGGCCCGGATCGACGGCACGACCTCGCTCCACAGGAGCGGCGTCGAGACGGGCGCATGCTCCCGGCGCCTTACGGAATAGGGCGAGACGACGGTCTGCCCGAAGGCGTTGCGGAACGAGTCGAGGAAGACCCGGCCCTTGCGAGCCTCGATGCGCATTTCCATCGTCAGCTCCTTCGGCCAGGCGGCGGCGAGCCGCGTGCCCAGCTCCCTCGTGAACCACGTCACCTCGTCCGCCGTGGGGCCGCGCTTAATCGGGACGAAGACGTGGAGGCCCTTGCCGCCCGAAGTCTTCACGAAAGAGGAGAGATCGAGCGCGTCGAGCGCCTGCTTCACCTTGAGTGCGGCGCCCACCGCGTCCGCGATGCGGCCGGAATCCGGATCGAGGTCGAAGCACACCCAATCGGGCCGGTCGAGATCGTCGGCCCGGCTGCCCCAGACGTGGACGGCGATGCAACCGAGGTTCACGAGCGCGAGCTGGGTCTCGAGCTTTCCGCCCACTACGGTGTTCGTGACTTTTCGGTCCTTGCCGTGCCGTACCGCGACGGTCGGCGTGCCCGCAGGCATCGAAGCGGGTTTTTCTTTCTGGTAGAAAGGCTGGCCGAGAAGGCCGTCGGGGCAGCGTTCGAGCGAGAGAGGGCGTTCCTTCACCCAGGGAGCGAGCTTCGGGAACACTCCCGCGTAGAACGCGATGAGATCGGCCTTCGTCCAGCCTTCCTCCGGCCAGAAGACTTTGTCGGGGTTCGAGACGGGGACGGGGAAAGAAAGGCTCTCTTCGTACGTGACACTATTCTCAACTCTCTTGGTCGAGTGCCAGACCGCGGGATTTTCTCTACGCGTGCGGTGGAGTTTCTTCGGGTTCGCGAGGAGCTTTTCGACTTCGCCGACGGGATCGCCCGTCGACGCCTTCTCGACGTCGCCGCCCTCGTCGATCGCGATCTCCGTCAGCAGTCGGTTCGACACGACCGAGCGCGGTCGGGTTTCCTCGATGTCCTCGCCGGAGGCGAAGTCGTCGCGGTGCTTGATGAGGAGCCACGCGGGGCGCTTCGGCGAGCCCCAGCCCTTCGTGCGCACGAGAACCCACGAGCCCTTCAGCTTCTCGCCCAGCAGGGTGAACTTGAGGTCACCCTGCTCGAGAGCCGCGTCGACGTCGGCCGACTCCGGAGCCCACGTGCCGCGGTCCCACACCATGACCGTCCCGCCGCCGTACTCGCCTGCGTGGATGATCCCCTCGAACGCCGCGTACTCGAGCGGGTGATCCTCGACGTGGGTCGCCATACGCTTGACCGTCGGGTCGAGGGACGGCCCCTTCGGGACGGCCCACGACAAAAGGACGCCGTTCCACTCGAGGCGGAAGTCGTAATGCAACGCGGTTGCGCGATGCTTCTGGATGACGTAGGCGAGAGCCGTCTTTCGCTTTCTCGGCGCCTTCCCGCCGGCGGGCTCCTTCGTGACGTCGAAGCGGCGCTTCTTGCGGTACTCCTCGAGCGGCATTCCAGGACGATACGTGGCCGAGGCGCGGGAAGCCAAGCGAGCGCCGGAACGAACCCCGGTCAAACGGAGAAAAGCCGTTCGCCGCGTGCTAGGATAGATGTGTTCCGAGGTCACCACGGAGCTCCGATGCCTCGGCGACGGGAGGCCTCGGGGGAGCGTTTTCCAGCGTGTCGAGGGAAGAGGAACAGCAATCGCTCGATCCGGACGTCCGCGAGGCGCTCCTCGAGCTCCAGCGCTACCTGTCCGACATTCTGGCGCCGCTTATGGTCGCCGATTCGATCAATCTCCTGCTCGACTATCCCGCCGACCTAGCGGCGCACGAGATTCAAGCTTGGACGACCGGGCAGTTTCGGGGCGCAAAGCCGGCGCCGGTTTCGGATTACCTCTATCACGCCGTGGAAAAACTGCACGCGATGGGCCAATACCACCTCGTGCCGAAGGATCCGCTCCAGCGATACATCGACGACCTGAAGCCCCTCGTCCTCGAGCTCTGTCCGGCCGCGGACCGCGCCCTTCTCGCCCAGAACCTCGGCCGCCTCGGCAAGACGGAGAGCATTCTGGCTGCCCCCGTGGAGATCCTGCGGCGGCAAGGTGGCCTCGCGGCCGGAGGAAGCCTCGCGGCGAGCGGCTCGAGAGGCAAGGACAGCTTTCCCGAAAGCGCATCGCACTTGCGCGAGCTCTCGCTTCTCATCGAGCGCCTCGGCCCCATGCTCGCGTCCACCGGAACGGCTGCCCCCGCGGGGCCGGGTGAGGGCCGTGGCGCGGGCGCGTCGGCGGCGGCGCGAGGCGCCGCAGCCGCGGCAGGCGCCGCCCTCGTGGGAGGGGCAGCCGCGGCTGCTCTGCCGGGGGCGAGCGCGGAGCGACGCGACGTCCTTCTGTCGCAGATTCTCTCGGTGGCGGCGATGGCGGCCCGTACCGATGCCGAGCTGCGAGCCGCTCTCGACAAGCTTCGAAGCATCGGAGTCGACGTGCCGACCGCCGAAGTCTTTCGCGCGCTCGGCCGTTCGGTTCCTCCGTGGTCTGTCTTGGCGCCTTCCGGGCCCCTCGAGCAGGGTCTCATGGCCGCGAGAGGGGCCCCGACGGCGGCCATGCGCCGCGTCGTCACGCTGCCCGAGAATCCCGAGGAGATCGGCCGCCGCTTCAGCGAGATGGTGGTCGCCGCCGTCGAGCAGCTCAATCAGGGCTCCCTCGCGCGGGCGGCGCGGATGTTCGCCGTCGCCGACAAGCTCGTCGCCGAGAAGCGGGTCGATTCCATGCTGGTCGAGGGCGCGCGCCGGCGAGCGCACGAAAGCGTGGACCTCGAGCGCGTCCGCTCGCTCGGCGAGGATTCCCGGAATCACGAACCCCTCGCCCGTATCCTGTCGTTCTTCCCGGCCTTGACGGCGACGAAGCTCATCGATGAACTGCAGGGCGAGGAAAAGCGCGAGCGCCGGCGCCTGCTGCTTTCGCTTCTCGAAATTCACGGGGCGGAGGCCCGCGCGACGGTGCTCGGCCTCCTGGTAAGGTCATCGGCGAGCGAGCCCGCGCACGACTGGCACTTCAAGCGCAATCTGCTCTATCTCCTCCGGCGCATCCCGCGCGCTACGGAGGAGCCGGCCAGCGCCGAGCTCGACGTCCTCATCTCGCTCGCAAACCCCTCGCTGCCTCCGCCCCTCGTGAAGGAGGCGATCGCAGGGCTCGGCGGCGCGCGGCACGAGAGGTCCGAGGCGGCGCTCGTCTCGATCGTCCAGGGGCTCGAGTCGATGCTCGCCAAGAGAGCCGACGCTCCATTCGACGAGGCCGAGCTGCAGCCGCTCCTCGATCGCGCGGTCTCGGCGCTCGCTCGCTTCGGAAGCGCCACCTCGCGGCGGGTGGTCGTGGAGCATGGGCTGCGCCGAAAAGGAGGGCTCGGGGACGCGCGGGCGCGCCTCACGGAGCTCGCGGGGCAGGATCTCTCGGACGACCCGGACCTCGTGGGCGTCCTCCTCAGGGGGCTGAAGGCCGAGCTGCCGTTCAAGGTGTTCGGACTCACGCTCAAGAAGCGCGACGACAAGATCAGCCCGATCATCGACGCCCTTTCCTCGACGCCTCTGCCTCAGGTGAGGAACGCGTTCGAGGAAATCGTCGAGCGCCATTCGGGGACCGAGTTCGCGAAAGCCGCCGCGCGCTCTCTCGCGGCGTTCGGCGCGCCCAAGGCCGACGAGAGCGCGGTGGTCGCGAGCCTCTCGGGCGATCTCGCCATCTTCGAGCTGCCTTCTCTTCTCCAGAGCCTCGCGGCCTCGGAGGTGACGGGAACGCTGACGCTTCTAAACACATCTGGTGCCGTCATGGCACGCCTGCTCCTCGAATCCGGCCGGATCCGAGCCGCCGAAAGCGGAGCCCTTCGCGGAGACGAGGCGTGCTACCAGCTCTTCGAGCGGCCGGGCGGCGCGACGTTTGCGTTCGTCAGGCAGACGGGCCTCGCGCCCCGGGGCGAAGACGAGCCACCGCTCCGTGAGGTCGTCTCCGTCCTCCTCGAAGGCATGCGCCGGTACGACGAGCTCCAGCGCTGTTCGGCGCTCGCTCCAGACGATGCGGTCTTCAAGCAGGCGAGATCGAAGCCTTCGGCCGAGCCTGAAGAACCCGACACCGGCTTCCAGCACGCAGTGTTCTCGAAAGCGGTTTCAGGCCTCAATGCGCGCGCCATCGAGGCCACGGTCCTCGCCGACTCGTTCCGGGTCCGGAGGTTGCTCGCACGCTGGGTCGAGGATGGAAGCCTGAAGGTGGCGTGAACGCGCTCCGGGCTCACGCGGGGCGATCTGCGCCCCGCGGAGCCGCGCGGAGAGGGATTCAGAAGTAGAAGACCTGCATCTGGACCGTGAACTCGTTCGTTGCGAAGCCGACCTTGGGGGTCACACGAGAGAACCAGACCTTGATGTTGAAGTTGTTCTCGGCCTTCGGGATCGGGTAGA
>CALAQS010000100.1 GCA_937888435.1 uncultured Acidobacteriota bacterium | reverse complement strand
CGGTCGGGAAGAGACTGCGTCAGGGCATGATCACGATGCGCGGGTCGATCGGGACTGGCTTTCCGCTCGTCGGCACGAACTCGAGCGTGTAGTCGAATCCTTTCCCCGCCGTGCCTGCCTTCGGCGGCTTCGACTTGAGAACGTTCCTCTTGTTGGGGGTTTCGTGCTTGGGCGCTTCGGCGAAGGGGGAGCCGTTCTTCCACGAGATGTTCTCGGAGACTTCTCCATCGCAGGAGACCCACTCGACCGAGTCCTTGCCCTCGCAGACATAGACCGTCTTGTTTCTCGTCGTGGCGACGGTCCCGTCGTATTCGACGAACACGGTAACGGTGGTGGCCGGCCCCTGGCACGCTTGGTCCTTGACCTTGGGCGGCGGCGTGTTCTGGTCCCGCGGGGTACAGCCCGGCATTGTCGCGGTCGATGCGGCGAGAAGGAGAGCGGAGGCGAGGGTGGAGAGGGAGCGTGCGTTCGTTCTCATCGTTTCACTCCTGTGCTCGGGGTTGAGGGCGAGGCGGTGGGTGCGGCGGGCGCGGCGAGCGCGAGCTTTCCGAACTCGGGCTCGCCGCGGAGAGCGGCAAAGTCTGGGTCGCGCTGGATCTCGACGAGGCCGTACCCGCGGGTGACGGCCTTCTGGAGCCATGCGAGGGCCTCGGCCTTCTTCCCGAGGACCATGGCGGCGGCGGCGGCGGTCTCGAGGACCTCCTGGTCCTCCGGGGCGAGCGCGACGCCGCGCCGGATCTCGGACCAGGCCCGTTCGGGCGCTCCCGTACGGGCGAGACACCGGCCGAGGAGGACGACGTTCAGGGCGTCGGCCGGGTTGACCGAGAGCTCAGCGTTCACGAGCGGGAGCGCCGCCTCGTAAGCGGCGCGCGCACGCCCGGCCTGGTTCGGAATCTGCGAAAGCGCGTCGCCGAGATCGATGTGCCAGCGGTAGTCCTTGGGTGCGAGGTCCACGGCGCGCTGGAAGGCCGCAGCAGCCTCGGGGAAGCGGCCGAGGAGATAGTGCGCGACTCCGATGTTGGAATACGCCTGGGGCACGGGGCTGATCCGGATCGAGTCGTCGAGAGCGACGCGAGCCTCCTCGAACCAGCCCAGGCGCAAGAGAACCGCCCCGAGGTTGAAGTGAACCCGAGCGACGTCCGGGTTCAGGGCGATTGCGCGCCGGAATGCCTCGGCCGCCTTTTCATACCGGCTGCTCAGGAAGTAGACCCCTCCGAGCCGGTTGAAACCGCTCCACGACGTGGGCCGCAGCTCGACGAGGCGGAGGAGTGTCTGTTCGGCCCCCGCCAGATCCTGGCCCGCTTGGAGCGCCGCGGCCAAGGCGAGGATCGCCGACACGGAGTTCGGGTCCCGGTCGAGGGCCTTCCGGATGACCGTGACCGCCTCTCCGCTCCGGCCGGTCGCCGTCAGGATCTCTCCCAGCGTCACCTGCGCTTCCGGGAGATCCGGGTCGAGCGTGCTCGCGCGCAGCGCCGCCTGCTGCGCGAGGCCGGCGGTCGTCACGTCCTTCGTGAGGTTGTAGGACGCGAGATACGCCCGCCCGAGCGCGGCCTGTACGAGCGCGGAGCTCTCGCCGCCGGGGATCCGCGTGAGCAGGGAGATCGCTTTCTCGACGGAGGCCCTGTCTTCGTAGCGCTCCAGGTGCCCGAGAGCGACGACGTAGTCCGTCTGCGGGGGACCCGCCGGGATGGACGCGGGCGCCGGCGTCCGGACGGGACTGCCGCTCGCGAGGTGAAGCCGGAGGGCCGCCACGAGCTTCTGCGTCAGCTCGTCCTCGAGCCGGAAATGCTCGGCCGCGGGGCCCGTCACCTCGCCCGCCGCGATCTGGACGGGCGAGCCCGCGAGCGAGATCGAGAACGAGAGCTGACGCATGTCGCCCATCTGCCGGACGGCGGGCTGGACGAGGAGGTTGGCGCCCGTGTCGCGCGCCCACTTCGCGGCGTCCGTCTCCTTGAGCATCGCCGAGCTCGACGGCCGCATGATCGCGAGGTTCGGGACGCCCTGGAGCTTCACGCCGAGGCTGAACG
>CALAQS010000099.1 GCA_937888435.1 uncultured Acidobacteriota bacterium | reverse complement strand
CCGCGGTGAGACCGTGGAGGCGCGGGGCCAGCTCCACCTCGCGGTAGCCGGCGTTCCGCCTTTCGAAGAGTGTCGCGGCGTCTCCCCGGCCGTCCGTCGAGACGAGAAGCACCGTCCGTCCCGTGTCGGCCGCGAGTTTCGCGAGGGTGGCCGCGACCGTCGTCTTCCCGACGCCGCCCTTGCCGCAGACCACGAGGAGGCGCCGGGAGAACAGGCTTTCGAGAAGGGGCGAGCTCATGGCGTCATAATCGGGGACTCTAGCAGGAGGCGACGGGCCGACCGGACCTCCGTGAAAGGGATCGCATGTCCAATTCACTCTTCGACCAGCTCAAGGCCCGCGGCGAGGGGTTCCTCACCGACGTCTCGAACAACCTGATGGCGAACCCGGCCTTCATCGAGGTTCTGAAGAAAGGCATCGCCGTCAAGGAAGAGGTCGACAAGCGCGTGGCCGAGGGCCTGAAGGCCATGAGCGTGGCGACCCGGAAGGACGTCACGAAGCTGGAGAAGCGCCTCGAAGAGCTTCAAGCCGAGCTCGATTCGTTGAAGGTGAAAGCGACGCCGAAGTCGCGCGCGCGCAAGGCCTCCGGACGGAAGGGCTAGGTCCCGCCGTGGCGGGGAAGGCCGAAGTGAAGACTGCTCGGCCACGCAGGAACGGATCCGGCGGGCGCGTCGTTCGCTTCCCGAAGGTCGCCGAGACCGGGGCGAAGCGGCTGAAGGTCGTCGTCACGGGCGGCAGCGGCTTCTTCGGGGAACGCCTCGTGCGCGCGCTGCTCACGCGTGGAGACCGCGAGGTCGTGGTGTTCGACCTCGTGCCCCCGGCAGACCTGCCGGAGGTGAGGCACCGCTTCCTGGACCTGAACCTGCCCTTCGCCGACGGGTCGCTCTTCAAGCTTCTGAGGGAAGAGAGGCCGGACGTCATCGTCCATCTCGCCCAGCTCCGCAGCCCCTCGCGCCAGGCCACCTACGCGCACGAGCTGAACGCCATCGGCGCGCTGCACGTCTTCGCGGCCGCGGGGGAAGCGAAGATTCCGCGCATCCTGCTGGGCTCGATGTCCCTCGTCTACGGCGCGCGGGGCGACAACCCGAACTTCCTCTCGGAGGAGCATCCGCTGAGGCCCGATCCGGAGGACCGTTTCGTGGGTGACTTCGTCGAGGCTGAGAGCCACGCCCGCACCCACGTGCGCCGCCACCCGGAGTCGCGCGTTTCGATCCTGAGGTTCGTGCCGCTGTTGTCTCCCGAGGTGCGGGACTACCGCGCCCGGCTCTTCGCCGCCCCGTTCTCGTGGCAGCTCATGGGATACGACCCGCTCGTGCAGGCGCTGCATCCGGACGACGCCGTGGACGCGCTCGTGAGGGCGCTCGACCGGCCGGAAGCGCAGGGCGTCTTCAACATCGCTCCCGAGGGCGTCGTGCCCCTTTCGACGGTGCGCCTGCTCTTCGGATCGCTGGGAATTCCCGTGCCGCATCCGCTCGGTTATGCACTGTACGAGGCCGCGTGGCTCGCGGGCGTAGGCCTGATGCCGGGCGTTCACGTGGACTATCTGCGCTATTCCTGCGTCGTGGACGACGCGAAAGCCCGGCGGGTGCTGGGCTTCTCGGCGAAGCACACGACGCTCGAGGTCGTTCTCGAGACGGCGCGCGCCCGGTTTGGGTCGGGACGCCTCGTGAACTTCGACGCCGTCGCGGACGCAGCCCGCGCGGCGCGCTATGCCTACGAGCAGCGCGTCCGTCCTCGGCCGCGGGCCCACGCGCAGGGGATCGCCTCGTGAGCGCCCGCCGCCACCCCTCCCCGCACCCCGCTCCGGCCCCCTCCGAGCCCGCGTACGACGCGGGCCTGACGCCCTCGCTCGTCCCGAAGAATCCGGACGACCTCCAGCACGTGCTGCTGGGAGAAGCCGCGCGTTTCCTCGATGCGCGTCCGGAATTCAAGTCGCCGCGCGCGCTCGTGGACGCTTGGAACCTCTTCCGCAACAGGTCGCGCACGTTCCTTCTCGACGACTTCGGCTATGACGAGGTCGCGGCGCGCACGTGGGCCGAACTCTTCGACTTCCTCTACACCGTGTGGTGGCGCGTGACGCTGAACGGAGTCGAGAACGTGCCTAACGTGGGCCGCGCGCTCCTCGTCGCGAATCATTCCGGAGTGCTGCCGTGGGACGCTGCGATGGTCAAGCGCGGCATTGCCCGCGAGCACGCCGCGCACCGCACGGCGCGCATGCTCGCCCTCGACATGTTCACGACGCTGCCGTTCCTGCAGCCGTGGCTGCGCCACATGGGCGAGGTGCGCGCCTGCCCCGAGAACGGCGTGCGGCTGCTCGAGCGCGACGAGCTCGTCGGAGTTTTCCCCGAGGGCGTCAAGGGCGTCGGAAAGCTCTTCCGCGACCGGTACCGCCTCGCGCGGTTCGGTCGCGGAGGTTTCGTGCGCCTCGCGCTGCAGACGGGCGCTCCCATCATTCCGGTCTCGGTCGTGGGTGCCGAGGAGATCCATCCGAATCTCACGCGCATGGACTTCATCGGCAAGCCGCTCGGCCTGCCGTACTTCCCGCTCACGCCCACGTTCCCGCTCCTGGGCCCGCTCGGTTTCCTGCCGCTGCCGACGAAGTGGTGGATCGACATCGGCAAGCCGATCGCGTTCGACCACGGGCCCGAAATCGCCGACCGCCCGATGATCGTGAACGAGCTCGCGGACCAGGTGCGCTCGACGCTCCAGACGATGATCGACTCGCGCCTCGCGCGCCGCGGGAACGTGTTCACCGGAGATTGAAGCCGAACCCTTCTCGGCTCTCTCCGGGTGTTTCTCGCGGACTCAGGATCTCGTACGCGTTCCAGCGCTGAGCGTCCAGCGTTCGAGGTCCGCTTCGAGCGCCGAGAGGGAGGCCGTGAGGCGCGTCGAGATGCGGCCGCTCACCCTGTCTGCGTGGAGCTTCACGCGCGAGAGGTCGCGCGCGCAGGCGGGGCGCAGGACGAGGCCGTGCTTCGCGAAGACGCGCTGGAACCGCTTGAAGTCGGAGTCGAGGAGCGCCATCGTCGAGCGGTAAGCGTACTCGGCGATGCGGACACGCCCCGACGTGCGCATGATGTTGCGCATGAAGCGCGGCAGGTCCTCGGGTTTCGGCTCGAAAACGAGGATGTCTGCATCGGGGGCCTCGCGCCGATAGCGCGTGAGGCCGTAGCGCAGGCGCGAGTGGAGCGTCACGCGGAAAACCTGGTCGAGGATCGTCGGGAGGCCGCGCCTGCGGAGAGGGCCCGCCTCGTCGGCGCCCAGCCGCTTCACGGCGCCCTCGGGATGCGTGAAGCGCACGGGGACGAGCGGGTTCACGCAGATCGTGAGGCCGCAGCGCTCGCGAAGCGCCAGCGAGATGTGCGCCGTCTTGCGCACGCCGCCGTCGATGTAGTCCGTGCCGTCGATGCGGACGGGGCGGTAAAGGCCCGGAATCGCGCACGACGCCGCGACCGCTTTGGAGATCGGCACATCCTCGAAGCCCGGGGCGCCGAACTTCGCCGTCTCGCCCGTGTCGAGGTCCACGGCGACGAGGCGGAGCGTCTTACCGAGGCGGCGGAAGTCGTTCGTGCGGCCCCCCTGCGTCAACCACTTCTGCATCCAGGCCTCGAGCCCTTGGTTGTGGAACACCCCCGAGGGCAGGAGCTGCCCGAGTGACTGCACGAGGTCCGTGAGCGTCGTCTCGCGCCGGTTCTTGTAGAAATCCCAGGCAGCGTCGAGGACCGTGAAGGGGGCCGTGGCCAAGCGCGTCGCGATCTCGCCGAGGTTCAGGCCGAAAAGTGAGAGGTCGTCGATGTCGGTGCGCGTGCCGGCCGAGCGCGTCACGTTCCGGAAGAGCACGCCTGGCGTGATGCCGTTCGCGAGGAGCGCCGAGATGTAGGCGCCCGCCGAGACGCCGACGAAGACGTCGAAGTCGGTTATCGAGACATTCTCGAGCCGGTCCTCGAGCGCCGCGAGGGCGCCGATCTCGTAGATCGCGCCGGTGACGCCTCCGCCCGCGCACACGATCCCGAGACGCTTGCGGATCGGCGACGGAAACGGCCGGAAGTCGGGCTCGGAGTTGGCTCTCCCGAGCGTCTCGGTCCCGGGCTGTTGCCTATGGCCGGCCATTTTGTTTTTCGCAATAAAAAAGGCGCCGCCTTTCGGGCGGCGCTTCGCAGTCTATCCGATTCCTCCCGCACTCACCGGGCGCGCCGCGCGGCGCGTGCCGGCTTGCGGCTCTTCAACGCGTCGATCTTCTTGCCGAGGCCGTCGACCTTGGCCGAGAGCGAGCGAAGCTCCTTGCGCGTTGGGACGTTCAGGCTGTTAAGGCCTTTCTCGACGACCGTGCCGACGGTTTCGGTCACGTTCTTCGCGACGACCTCGGCGCGGCGCGCCGCCTCGGCGCCCGCCTTCTGAACGCGGTCCTGGACATCGCCGCCGACCTTTCCGGCGTTCTTGCGAAGCATCTGGCCGAAGTCCCGTCCCGACTCCATCACATCCTCGACGAACGCTCGCGGATCCTTCGTGAGCGACTCGCCGGTCTTCTTGAGATCGTGCGCCGCAACCTTGACCTTTTTTTCGGTCTGGGCAGCGACGTTTTTCGCCTTGAGGCTGAGCGCGTCGAAGCGGTGGCCCGCCGTCTTCAGGGCCTTTTCGACCGGCGCCGGCACTTGGAAGGCGAGCTTTGGGGAGGTCTTGCGTGAGGTGGTTTTCATGCGGTTCTCCTTTTCTTCTGCCGGATGTTCCCCGGAAGGTTGCGAGATGACGCCGCAGCGCGGCGCGGGGGCGCCTCTGGCGGGGATTTCGGAGGAAAAGCGCTCTTCGCGAGGGACTCGAGCTGAGAGAGGCGCGTCTTGAGATCGCCGATCTCCTTCGCGAGGCCGGGCTGGGTGGCCGGAGACAGCCGGCTTGCGATGTCGCGGACGCTGCCGACGACGTCGGAGAGGCTCTCGCGAAAAACGAGGCCGACGTCCTCGCGCAGGCGCGTCCCCTCTTCCCAGGTGAGCCTGCCCTTCTCGACGAGCCCCCCGACGATCTTCTCGACGTCCTGGCGGGCGTCCTCGAGCCGGCGGGTGAGCGGGGCCAACGTCCGGCCGAGGCGCTCAGGGCGCGAGGCCCGGCGGAGCTTCTCCGCGACGCGGGTCCCGCCGACGCGCTCGACCGCTTCCGCGACGGTTTCAGCCGCCTCGCTGCCCGCGCGAAGCAGCCGGGTCAGCGTGTCGGCCGAGGCGACGATAGGCGTGCGCCCGTGCACGAGGGCGCGGGAGAGAATTTTCACCGTGATGTCCTCGCCTGTATCCGCGGCGATGACTTCCACGCGATCGCCCTCGGAGACCGCCTTCGCAAGGTCGCCGAGGGTCACGAAACGACGCTCACGGGCCTCGTAGAGCTTCCGGTTGCGGTAGCGGACGATTCGGCGGGGATCGCTCATACAAGCCAAAATAACGCACCGCGTAATCCATGTCAAGCAGAAATGTGACGCATTGCGTCACAGCGCGGCCCGGCTAACATGACTGGGATGCAAGGAACCTCGGCCCCCGCCGCGTTCTCGCCGCCGGCGCTTCCCAAAGGGACGGCCCTCACGTGCCGTTCGTGGCTCACGGAGGCTCCCTACCGGATGCTCCTGAACAACCTCGACCCCGAGGTCGCCGAGCGCCGCGAGGACCTCGTCGTCTACGGCGGGTCGGGAAAGGCCGCACGGAACCCCGCGTGCCTGGCGGCGATTCTCGAGGAGCTGCGCCATCTCGGTGACGACGAGACGCTCCTCGTGCAATCGGGAAAGCCGGTGGGGGTGTTCAGGACGCACGCGGACGCTCCGCGCGTCCTCATCGCGAATTCCAACCTCGTGCCGCACTGGGCGACGTGGGACGAGTTCCGGCGTCTCGAGGCCCTCGGCCTGACGATGTACGGTCAGATGACGGCGGGCTCGTGGATCTACATCGGCACGCAGGGGATTCTGCAGGGTACGTACGAGACCTTCGCCGAGGCTGCGCGCCGCGACCTCTCGTCGCCCGACGGCTCGCTCGCGGGGCGCCTCGTCGTGACGGCCGGCCTCGGCGGGATGGGCGGAGCGCAGCCGATGGCCGCGACCATGTGCGGTGGGACGGCGCTCGTCGCGGAGGTGGACGGGACGCGCATCGACAGGCGCCTCGCGACGCGCTACGTCGACGAGCGCGTCGACGACCTCGACACGGGCATCGACCGTGCGCTCGCGGCGCGGGACCGCCGGGAGGCCCGTTCTTTCGGCGTGCTCTCGAACGCGGTGGACCTCCTCGAGCGGCTCCTCGCGCGCGGCCTCGTGCCGGATCTCCTCACCGACCAGACGTCCGCGCACGACGAGCTGAACGGCTACGTTCCGCACGGCCTCCCATACGAGGACGCGCTCCGCCTGCGATCGGTCGACCCCGAGGCTTACCGCCGCCGCGCGATCGCCTCGATGGGCGCCCACGTGAAGGCGATGCTCGCGCTGAAGGCCCGCGGCGCCGTCACGTTCGACTACGGCAACAACCTGCGGGCTGGGGCGGTGAAGGCCGGCGTCAGGAACGCGTTCGACATCGCCGGCTTCGTCCCGCTGTACATTCGCCCTCTGTTCTGCGAGGGCAAAGGGCCGTTTCGGTGGGTGGCGCTCTCGGGCGACCCAGGCGACATCGCGGAGACGGACCGGGAGATCCTGCGCCTGTTCCCGGGGAACGCAGCACTGAAGCGCTGGATCACGCTCGCGGGCGAGCGCGTCGCGTTTCAGGGGCTGCCCGCGAGGATCTGTTGGCTCGGATACGGGGAGCGCGCGCAGGCGGGTCTCGCGTTCAACGAGCTGGTGCGCGCGGGCCGCGTGAAGGCCCCGATCGTGATCGGGCGCGACCATCTCGACTGCGGTTCCGTCGCCTCCCCGAACCGCGAGACCGAGGCCATGGCGGACGGCAGCGACGCGATCGCCGACTGGCCCGTCCTGAACGCTCTCCTCAATACGGCCTCGGGCGCGACGTGGGTCTCCTTCCACCACGGCGGCGGCGTCGGGATCGGCTACTCACTTCACGCGGGGATGGTCGTCGTCGCGGACGGAACCGAGGAGGCCGCGGCGCGCCTCGCGCGGGTTCTCACGACAGACCCGGGAATGGGCATCGTGCGCCACGCGGACGCCGGCTATCCGGAGGCGCTCGCCTGCGCCGCACGCCACGGGATCCGGATCCCGATGGCGCGTTGACGCTCTTGGCCTCGTTGACGTTGCGCGCGCGCCGCAGGGTCGTTTTCGGTCTCTTCGCCGCGGCGCTCGTCGCGCTCGCTCTGGCGGTCGCCGCACGCCTCGCGCCGGCCGGCGCCGCCGCTCGGGACGCGCGTGCCGCGCTCTTCCTCGGCGCGGCGGAAGAGGCTCTCGAACGCGACGGCGAGACGCTGCGCCGAACGGCGGCACGGATTCACGCCGGGCGGGAATTCGCGGCGATCGCGGACGGGGGCGGCGCGGAAGTGCGTCCCGCGCGGCTCTTCTCGATCCTGGGGGAGTCGCTCCCGAAAGGTGCGGGCTGGGGCGCGGTCTTTTTCGACCGCGCGCGTCGCCCCGTCGCGTGGGCAGGCGAGGCCGCGGGACTCGAGGCCGAGCGCGGCGCGGCGACATCGGGATTCGTCACTTCTTTTCACGTCACGCGCGTGTTCCTCGGCTGGGTGGCGCCCCGGGGCGAGCGGGGGGCGCGCGGGACGCTCGTCGTCACCCGGCGCTATCCGACGGGAATCCTGCGGCCGGATCTCACCGAGTTCCTGGCGCTCGCGGACGGCCCGACGCGCCTCAGGCTGCGCGTAGCGGCCTCCGAGAGGCGCGACCGGCTGCTCGAACTCTCCGTGGAAACGTCCGACCCAGAAGTTGCGGAAGAGGAGGCGCGGCGCACGAGCGCCCTCAGACCCGCTGTCCTTCTTGCGGTTCTCACGGCGGCCCTCGGGTTCGCGGCTAAGAGCCCCGCGACTGGCGTCGTTGCCGCCCGGTTCGCCCTCCTGCTTGGAACGCCGCTCGGCGCCTCGGGCGCCTTCGCTGTCGGATGGGATCCGGCGCCGCTCCTCGGGCTCTTCGGGACGCCGGCGGACGTGTTCCTCACAGGCGTCGCGGCGCTGGTTTTCGTGCGGGCGCTCATGGGGAAAGCGCACGGGCGCGCCGGCGGGCCGCACGCCGCCGGGGTCATTCTCGCGATCCCCCTCGCCCTCGCGCCCGGCCTTTTCGGGCACGCCGCCGCTCTCGTCGCGCCGGGTCTCTTCGACACGCTGAGCCTCATCCCTCCCGGCCTGCCGGACTTTCTCGCTCAGACGGGCCTGCTCGCCCTCGCGTCCGCCGCGCTCGCGTGCGCGTCTCTTCTCCCGAAGCCTGGCGCCTCGAGGCGAAGCGCGCGCGCCGCGGCCGCGCTGGGGCTGGGCGCTCTCGTGGCCGCCTTCGCCTCCGCCGGGGCGCCGCTTCACGTTCCGTGTCTCGCGCTCGCGTCCGTCGCGCTCGTGTTCGCGCTGGCGGGGCGGGCCCGCCCGTCACCCCAGACCGATCTCCTGTCCCGGGCCGCGACCGCTGTGTTCGTCCTCGGGGCGGCGACGCTCCTCTTCGCGGCGGGTCTCGCGGACGGCCGCCTCCGCCACGCGGACGCGGCGATCGCCAGGGCCGAGGTCGTCGCTCGAGGAGACGGCGCCGCCGTGCGAGCGGAATCCGTGCGGCGCTGGGAGCGCCGCGTCGCCTCGCCGTCCCTGGAGCCGTGGCTGCCGGCGGGGGAGCGCACGCAGCGCGACGACCTTGCCCGCGCGCTCTGGGTGCGAGGCGCCGACGAGAGCTTTCCCGAGCTCGGTGACACGCTCACGATCCGGAGCCCGCTCGGCGCCACGGTGTCGTCGTTCGGCGTGATCCGGCCCGGGCGCCGCGCGGCGGATCTCGTCTCGCCGGCCGTGATTCCCGCGGCGTTCCCGGCCGAGTTCCGGCACGTGCCCTGGCCGCGCGAAGTCGACCGGGATCCGCTGCTGTCGGCCGTCGCCTCGCGGGACGTGCCCGACCGCGTCGCCGTCGAGCGGCTGGAATGGGACGCCGCTGGCCGGGTGACGGGACAACGCGGCGAGGGTGTCGAGATGCCCGACAAGATCCTGAACCGCGCCCGCCGTTCGGGGGAGGCCGTCGAGACCGTCCCGACTCCGGACGGGCTGCGCCGCGTGCACGTCCGGGCCGCCGCCTCTGGTTTCACCGGATTCGCGGCTCCGGCTGATTCGCCCCTCGCGGTGACGGGAGCGGCCGTGGCGGCGGGAGAGGCAGCGCTCGTCATCCTCGTTCCGCTCCTTTTCGCCGGCTCGCCGGGGCGGGGTGTCGCGCTCCGCTTCCCACGGCGCTTCTTCGCGACGTTCCGGGCCCGGCTGGTCGCGCTCGTCCTGGTCTTCGGCGCCCTTCCGCTCGCCCTCAGCGTCGTGTTCGTGAGGATCGCGCTCGAAGGCCACGCGACGCGGGAGACGGCGCGGCGCTCGCGCGACGTGGTTTCCGAGGGGAGGCGCCTGCTGGAGGGAGACGAGACCGTCGGAGCCGTTTCGCCGGAAGGCGCGCTGAATCGCGCTGCCGCGGTCATCGGCTGGGACCTTCTGCGCTATCGCGACGGGACGCTCGTCGCCGCGTCGCGCGCGCTGCCCGTCGCGGCGGAAGTGGCGCGCGAAAGGCTCGCCTCCCCGATCGCGCAGGAGCTCGCGGAAGGGCAGCCGTCGGCCTTCGCGTCGCGCGGCGCGCTCGCAGCCGGTGCGCCGCGCGTCGTGGAGGCGGCAGAGACCGTGTCGGCGGACGGGCGCGAGGCGCTCGCGGTCGTCGTCGCCGAGGACGAGGCCGTGCGGTCGGCGGCCGACGCGCTGCTTCTGCTCTCCGTGGCGGTCGCGCTCGCGGCCGTGGGCCTCGGCGGCCGGGCGGCGCTCACGCTGGGGGGGCCGCTCGAGGAGCTCATCGCGGCCACGGCGAACGTCGGCGAGGGGCGGCCTCTGCCGCCGCTGGTGCGGCCGGCCAACGTGGATCTCGCGCGCCTCGTCGATGCGTTCACGGAAATGTCGGCGCGCGTCGAGGAGCGCACGGAATCTCTGGCCGAAGAGCGTGCCTCCGCCGTCGGCCTTCTCGGAAATCTCACGGCGGCCGTCCTGCTGTTCCGCCGGGGCGATGGAACTGTCCTTCTCGCGAATCCGGCGGCGGATCGCCTGCTGCCGGGAGGCACGCTGCCCGAGCGGCTCACCGGCGCCCGGTGGGCACCGCTCCGCGCGGCTCTCGGGGAAGCGGCCGTGCGCCCGTCGCCCTACGAGATGCGCGTGACCATTCCGGGTGCCCTGGGCGAGCGCTTCTTTCGCGTGGCGATCGTCACGCTCCCGGGAGAAGAGCGCGCGCCGCGCGTGATCCTGCTCCTCGAAGACCTCACGGACTTCCTCCGGGCCGACAGGCTCGCGGCGTGGGTCGACGCCGCCCGCTCGATCGCGCACGACATCAAGAACCCGCTCACGCCGATCCGGCTCGCGGCCGAGCGCCTCCGGCGTTTCGAGGCGAAGCGCGAGACGCCGCCGCCCGACGCGATCGGAGACGTCGCGGCGGGAATCCTCCGGCAGGTCGGAATCCTGACGGACCGTATCGGCCGGCTCGGGCGGTTCGGCGAGCCCGCGGCGGTGGAGCGGCGCGTGCTCGACCGGGCGGCCGTGGCTCTGCTCCTCGAAGAGGTCGCCGCCGACTTCCGGACGCACGGAACGCTCGCGATCGAGACCGAGACCGATCCGGACCTACACCCGTTCGCGGCGGATCCCTTCCTCGTCCGCGACGCCCTGACGAACTTCCTCGTGAACGCGGTCGAGGCGATCGGCGCCGCGCCCGGCCACCTCCGGCTCTCCGCCGGGAACGCGACGCTCGCCGGCGGCGCGTCCGCGGTGCGCTTCGCGTGCGCTGACGACGGGCCGGGGGTGCCGGACGATGTCGCGGGGAGGCTCTTCGAGCCCACGTTCTCGACGAAATCCCGCGGCTCGGGAATGGGCCTCGCGGCCGTGCGGCGGGCCGCCGAACACCACGCGGGAAGCGTGTTTGCGCACCCGCGCGCGGGCCGCGGGCTCGTCGTGGGCTTCACGCTGCCCGCGCTATCATCGTCGCCGTGACTCACCCGGCTCCTTGCCGGCGCGGCGCGCTCGCCGCGGGCCGTACGGTTGTCCGGTCCTTCACCGGAATCCTCGTCGCCTCGCTCCTCCTCGCGCCGGCCTCGTGCCGGAAGACACGGACAGAGCCCCGGCCGGACAAGTCGCCGGCCCTCTCGCGCGGTGACGCCCTCTTCCTCGCGGAAGCCCCGGCGTTCGTGCCGGACGACGTCGACGCCGAGCTCGGGTCGATGCAGATCGTGCGCCTCTACGTGCCCGCCGCGACGCTCTCCCGCAGCGGCGCCGTCAAGCCCTTGCCGCCGCCTCCCACGCCGCTCAAGCGGCCGTTCGTGCTGACCGTTCTCGGGGAGGAGGGCGCGGCGGCAAGCCTCGCCGGTCGCGGGCAGGCGGTGGGCGCGGAGTGGGCGCGCTCTCTCGCCCCGATCCTCGAGAACGCCAGGAGCTGGGGTCGGGTGGAAGGCGTTCATTTCCACCTCTGGCCGTCGCCCGAGCTGGCGAAGGATCTCGGCGCGGGGCTCGCCGCGGTCGGCCAGGCTCTCGGCGTTCCGGTCTCCGTCACGCTTCCCCCTTCGGGGCAGCCGGAAAAGTGGAAGCCGCTCGCCGGTGCGGCCAGCGAGGCTCTCGTTCTGGCGTTCGGACGGCGGCCGGAGCTCGGAGGCCAGATCGTGAGCGACTGGCCCGAAGAGATGGCTCGTGAATTTCCGCTTCCGTTCCGGCTGCTCGTGGTCTTTGGCGGATACGGCCGCACGGGGGACGGGACGGCCTTCGCCGGTCGCATCCTGCCGGACGGAAGGATCGACGAGTTCTCCAAGGACCACGCTCTCGACTTCGATTTCGGGCAGGTGTTTTCCTCCGAGCCCGGGACTGTCTACATCTTCAAGCCGAGGGCGGGGACGAGGGGCTCGTCCCTCGCCGCGGACGGCGGTTACGCACGCTTCCAGTTTCTGACGATCGCCGATGGGCTGCGATTCCTGACGAGTGCGGGGCGATGGTCCGTCCCGAACCTCCGGGGACGGGTCTTTCTCGTCGAAGGCGTGCCGAAGGACGGCCACCTCGTGGGCTACCCGGCGGTGCGGGCTCTCCTGACCGGCAAGCCGCTCGAGCCCCGGCTCGAAGTCCATGCGATTCCGGGCGAATCGGGGCGCGGCTACACCGAGTTCGCCGTTCGCGCCACGAACGCGGGCCCGACGCCGACCGACCTCTCGCATTACAACAATTGGATTCAGATCCGGGTCGCAGGCGGCACCGTGGCGCTCGTGAAGCCGGGGGACTTCGACCGGTACGAGCAGCTCACCTCCGAGGCCGACGGGTACAAGCCCACGAGTTCGAGCGGGGCGGTCGTGTGCCGGCTGTTCGAGAACATCTTCGCGCCCGGCGAGAGGAACCAGTCGGGTCCGATTCGCGTGGCCGGAACGCATCCGCGCGTTTTCCTCAGCTGGCACCTAACGCTGCCCGACGGGAAGGTGACGGGCGGGCCGGAGATCGAGACGACTCTGACGGCTCCCACCGCCGCCGCCACGGCCGCTCCGAAGCCGAGGCTTCGCGGGCGCCGGCGCTGATCGGCTCGCCGACGAGCCGGTGTTTTCTCGAGCGGTGAAGGGGGTCGGGGGGAAACACGACCGTGTTTCTCCCATCGCTCGCAGTCGCTAGCCCGCCCATCCCCGGTGAGACCGCGCAGCGGTCAGCGGACTAGCCAGCCGCGCTCTCCCGCGGCCTGCTCGGCGAGCCGCACGGCGAGGAGGGCCCCCGCACGCCTCAGATGGTCGGCCGCGAGCGTGAGCGCCACGCGCCGGCCCGACGCCTCGCACCGGAGGAGCAGCGTCTCGTCGCGCCCGGCCGATTCCACGGGGCCGGAGAGATCCTCGGGGTCGACGACGTCGAACGCGTGCTTCTGCGCGCGGAAGCTCGCGAGAAGGCCGCTCGCCTCCGGAGCATCCCCGCCGAGGCGCAGCTCGATGCGCAGGAAATGGCCATGAAAGACACCGCTGCGAGCCGAGAGAATCGTCGTGGGGATCGGCCGTCCCAGGAGGGCGGCCATGTCGTCCGCGACGCTCTTTTCGAACGCGTGAGAGTCGGGCGGCACCCAGAAATTGAAGGCCCCCTGCGTTTCGAGAACGTCCTTCGGAAGCGGCTGGAAGGTCGCGAGCGCGAGGGCCTGCTGAAAGAGCTCGTCGAGCGCGGTCTTGCCGAGCTCGCTCGTGGGCCGATCGATCGCGGCAGTGATTCCGGTGACGGGCGCGAGCGTCTCGACGAGACGAATCGTCTCGGCCAGGACGAACGCGACCGGATGCGGCGTGAGAAACAGGTTTCCGGACGGCAGCGTTCGCGACTCATCGCCCTCCGACGGGACGACGAGCGCTTGGCCGTTGCGGACACCCGAGAGGTCGATCGCGAGGGCGCCGTCCGCTCTCGTCGAGAGGAAACGCGCCGTCTCGGCCGCGCTTCCGCACAGGAAGGCGATACGGCTCGTCTCGAGAGCGTCGTCGGTCAGAGGGGCGACAAAGGCGACTTCATCGTCGGCGGCGGCAAGGAGGCCCGTGTCGCCCGCGGCCTGGTGAAAGAGATGCACGCGCGACGCCGGGAACTTCCGTTCCGTGAGGACGGCGCGTACGTCGCGGCCGAGAAGCGTCGTCGGCTCGACGATCGCGACGGAAAAGGAAGGGCCTTCCGGGCGAGAGGCCGCGGTCACGCCGCTGTTCCCTTCGGACGCCCGCGGAGCAGGCCGAAGAGGCGGACGGCAGGAGCGGACGCGGCGTAGAGAGAAAGAGTCGAAGCAAGGGCGTACTGGCGCAGGACCCAGAACACGCCGAAGACGAGCACGAAGGCGGGAACGATGAGCACGGCGCGCCGGGACCTGAGATCGATGTCCTTGAAGGAGCGATACCGAAAAGTCGAGACCATCAGCCACGAAAGGATGGCGGTGACGGCCAAGAAGCCCGCCTTGATCTCGTACGCGGGGGAGTCGGAGAGCACCCAGATGAGGCCGCAGAGCGCCCCGGCTGCCGAAGGAATCGGCAGCCCCACGAAATAGCGCTTGTCTACGACGTGGATCTGGACGTTGAAGCGCGCGAGGCGGCACGCGCCGCAGACAACGAAAAGAAACGAGACGAGCAGGCCGGCCCGGCCGAAGTCGATGAGGCCCCAGCGGTAGACCAGGAAAGCCGGGGCAACGCCGAAGGAGACGACGTCGGCCAGCGAGTCGAGCTGTTCGCCGAAGGCCGACGTGGCACCGGCCCATCGGGCGACGCGGCCGTCGAGGCCGTCGAGGATCGCCGCGGCGAAGATGAGCATCGCGGCGTAGTCGAACCGCCCTTTGACGGCCTCATCCAGCGACAGGTAGCCGCAGAACACGTTGGAAACCGTGAAAAGGGCGGGCAGCACGTACACGCCCCGGCGCACGCCGCGCCGCGGCGGTGGAGGGGCTTCGCCCAAGGGCGGGCCTAGTGGGCCGAGACGCGCGCGCGGTGCTCGCGCACGATCTCTTCCATCCGGTCTTTCAGGTGCAGCTTGTGTTTCTTCAGACGCTTCTCCTCGATCTCTTCGTCCGTGGAGAGGAAAGTCTTCGAGGCGAGCTCGGCGAGCCGCTTCTCGTGGTCGTGGTGATCACGTAGAAGAGAGCGAAATTCCTCGTTCTGGCTCTCGAGCTCGTGCTTGAACTCCTCCGTCATGGTCTGCATCGACACCTCCTCGGGTGAGATCGGTCAGTGCCCGGAGTCTCCCTTCATGGCCGGGGGGCCGTCAAGGCGGCGCGGCCCCGAAAATTTCCGGACCATGACGAGAGCGTCCTCTCCGTCGAAGTAATAACGCGCCCTGCGCCCGGTCTCGGAGAACCCGAGGCCCGCGTAAAACGCATGGGCCGGCTGGTTCGAGACGCGCACCTCGAGGTACATCTCCTCGGCGTCGACGCGGGAGGCGAAGGCGAAGACCTCGTCCATGAGCGCCGAGGCGACGCCCTGGCGGCGAAAGGCCGGCGCGACGGCGATCTTGTTCACGTGAACTTCGCCCCCCGCGAAGGCGCAGAAGACATAGCCGGCGAGAGTGCCGCCGTAGAGGGCCACGCGGTTGAAGCGCCAGGGGGCCCCGATCTCCACCTCGAAATAGTCGCTCTTCCAGGGCACCGGAAACGAGAGACGTTCGAGGCTGTCGATCCCGTCGAGGTCGGCGTGGCGCGCGTCCCGCAACGTCAGGAGTTCGGGGAGGGCGCTCACCTGGTTTCCAATGCCTCCAGGCGAGCCCGCTTTTCCTCGGCGGCGCTCGGCCTTCCGTAGACGACGCCGGGCGAGCCGAACTCGTCGCGCGCGGCGATTCGCCCGGCGGCGGCGGCGAGCGGCACGTCTTCCACGCCGAGATCCACGACGGAACGCCCCCGGACGGCGGCGCCGGCCTCGACCTCGGGCCTCGGACGCGGAGGCATCGCGTCCGCGACGCGGCCTCCCGTGCGCAGGGCCGCGTGCACGTCGCCCCGGCCAGCGTCGAGGACGAACACGGCGTCCGCGGGCTCGGGCCTTGCTTCGTGCGCGGCGGCGAACGTGGGCACGAGGACGAGAGGAATGCCGCGCCCTCGCGCGAGCCCGCGCGCGAACGCGAGCCCCGCGCGCAGTCCCGTGAAAGAGCCCGGGCCGGACAACACCGCGATGCGCCCGAGATCACCAACCGTCTGGCCGGCGTCGGCGAGGAGAGCCCCGAGCGCGATCGGAATGCTTTCGGCGGCGTTCGGAGAAAGGGGCCGGATCCTTTCGGGGCCGTCACCGCCTCCGATTGCCAGAGACGGGAAAGGCGAGGCCGTGTCGAGCGAAAGGATGAGCATCCGCCGCCTCTGCGCGATGCTAGCATCCCGGCCTCCACATGCGCGCGACGCCCATGCTCGAGCAGTACTGGGCTCTCAAGCGGGAGGCGGGAGACGCCCTCCTTCTTTACCGCCTCGGCGACTTCTACGAGATGTTCTTCGAGGACGCCGCGTACGCGGCGCCTCTCCTCGGCCTCGTCCTGACCGCCCGCCACAAGGACAGCGACGTCGAGGCCCCGATGTGCGGCATCCCGCAGCACGCGCTCGAGCCGTACCTCGCCAAGCTCGTCGCGGCCGGGAGGAAGGTCGCGATCAGCGAGCAGACGGAGGCGCCGGCGAAGGGCCGGACCCTCGTAGCGCGGAAGATCGTCCGGATCGTGACGCCCGGCACGATCGTGGACCCGGAGCGCCTCGACGCCCGGCGGCCGAACGAGATGGCGGCCGTCACCTGGAACGGCGACGGCGCGGCCGTGTCCACGCTCGATCTCTCCACGGGCGATTTCGCGGTCGTGAAGCTGCCCGATCGGGCGGCCCTCACGGAGTGGCTGCTGCGCCGCGTGCCCCGGGAGCTCGTCGTCTTTCCGTCCGACCGGACCGCCGCCGAGTTGCTCGTGGCGTCGCTCGCGTCGTCGGGTGCCGAGGCGCCCGCACTCTCGCCACTGAGGGACGAATCGCCGCGTGGGGCCGGGGCGGTGGACCTCTTGAAGCGGCACTTCCGCACCGCGACGCTCGAGCCGTTCGGCCTGACCGGCGCGGGCGCGGCCGCCGACGCGGCGGCGGCGTTGCTGTCGTACGCGCGGGCCACGCAGCGCGCCGACTGCGACCACGTGCGCTCGCTGCGCTCCGAGGCGCCCGACGACGGGCTCGTCGTCGACGCCGTGACCGCCGGACACCTCGAGCTGTTCCGCGCGGCGCGCGACGGCGGCCCGAAGGGGACACTCTTCTCGCTCCTCGATCGCACGGGCACGTCCTTCGGCGCGCGTGCCCTCCGCAGGCTCCTCGAAAGGCCGCTCGGCCGCCGCGCCGGCATCGAAGCGCGGCTCGATGGCGTCGAGGAGCTCCAGGAGGACGCGGCGCGCCTCGAGAGCCTCGCCTCGGCGTTCCGCGAGATTCCCGATCTCCCACGCCTGCTCGCGCGCCTCGCGGTCGGCGCCGGCTCGCCGCGCGACCTGGCGGCGCTCGGCGACGGCCTCGTGCGTGCGGGCCGTGTCGTCGCCCATCTCGGCGCGGCGCGCGCGTCGATCCTCGCGCCGGGCGGCGAAGCGTCGGCCGAGGGCGTGCCGTTCGCCCTGGGTGAGTCGATCGCGAGGCGGGTCGTGTCCGAGCCGCCGCCTCACGCGAGGGAGGGCGGAATCTTCCGCGACGGCGTAGATTCCGCCGTGGACGAGGTGCGCGCCCTGCGGCGCGAGGCCGCGTCCATCCTCGCGCGCATCGAGGGGGGAGAGCGCGCCCGACGCGGCATCGCGACGCTTCGCGTCAAGTTCAACCAGGTCTTCGGCCACGTCTTCGAGGTGCCCGCCTCGGCGCGGTCGCGCATTCCCGAGGACGCGCTCAAGCGGCAGACGCTCGCGAACGTGGAACGCTACGCGACGCCCGAGCTCGTCGAGGTGGATGAAAAGCTCCGCTCCGCCGACGCGCGCCTCGAGGCCCGCGAGCAGGAGCTGTTTCTCGGGCTCGTCGCGGAGGTCGTCGCCGACTCGTCGCGCATCCTCGGGGCATGCGCGCGCCTCGGCCTCCTCGACGCGCTCGTCTCCCTCGCACGCACGGCGCTCTCCGGCGGCTGGGTGCGGCCGCGCGTCGTGGACGAGCCCGTGCTCCTCGTCGAGGGCGGCCGACACCCCGTCGTCGAGGCGCTGCGCCCGCGCGAGCCCTTCGTCCCGAACGACGCGGCGCTCGGGGGCGACGGGGAGCACCTCGTCGTCCTCACGGGCCCGAACATGGGCGGCAAGTCGACTTACCTGAGGCAGAACGCGCTTCTCGTCCTGCTCGCGCACGCGGGCTCCTTCGTGCCCGCTCTTTCGGCCACGATCGGTCTCACGGACCGCATCTTCACGCGCGTCGGTGCCTCCGACTCGCTCGTGCGGGGCGAATCGACGTTTCTGGTGGAGATGGCCGAGACCGCGCACATCCTGAGGCACGCGACCGCGCACAGCCTCGTCATCCTCGATGAGATCGGGCGCGGCACGTCGACGTTCGACGGGCTTTCGCTCGCGTGGGCGATCGCCGAGCATCTCCACGATCAGGGGATCCGGCGGGTGCTCTTCGCGACGCATTACCACGAGCTGACGGAGATGGCCCTCGTCAAGCCGGACGTGAAGAACCGCACGATGACCGCGAAGGAATGGAACGGCGAGGTCGTTTTCCTGCGCAAGGTCGCCGACGGCACGGCCGACCGCTCGTACGGCGTGCAGGTGGCGCGCCTGGCGGGCATCCCGGAAGGCGTGCTTGCGCGGGCGCGCGAGATCCTCGGCAATCTCGAGCGTCAGCAGATGGACGTCGGCGGGCGGCCGCGCCTCGCCGAGCATGCGGGCGAACCGCCTCCCAGGGACGCGCAGCTCGACCTCTTCCGCGGCCAGGGCGAGCTCGTTCTCGACGCGCTCGGACGCATCGACGTGGACCACGTCACGCCGCTCGCCGCGCTCCAGCTCCTGGCCTCGCTCCAGCATCGGCTGCGGGGGGAGGAATGAAGAAAAGAAAAGAAAATCTTGCTTCGGAAAAGAGAAGAGAAGAAAAGAAAGATTTCTTAGAAGGTGAATAGGGGAGTGGCTGCCGCACCCGCGTCACGATTCGTGGTCGGCCTCTCAGGTCCTTCGCTGTCTGCCGAAGAGCGCGCGCTTCTTGCCGCGCTCCGACCTCTTGGCGTTCTCCTTTCTAAGCAAAATCTTCTGTCGGCTCCACAGGCTGCTTCGCTGCTGGAGGTGCTTAGGGGGCTGTATTCGCCCGCGCCTCTCCTCTTCGTCTCTCAGGAAGGCGGAAGCGAGGATCCGATTGGCCCGCTTCTCGGGACTCCGTGCGCCTCGGCCGCCGCGTGCGCGGCGGCCGGAACGGACCGCGTGCACGAGAACGCATACCTCATGGGGCGCGCGGCACGGCTCCTGGGCTTCGACGTGGATCTCGCGCCGGTGCTGGATCTCGCGCAGCCGGGCACGGGGGCCGTCGTCCTCGAAGGGCGCTGTTTTGGATTTCACGCCGAGGACGTCGTGCTCTCGGGAATGATGTTCCTGCACGGCCTCGCGCGTGCGGGCCTCGCGACCGCGGTGAAGCATTTCCCGGGACTCGGGCGCGCGGGTGTGGACACCCGCCTCGCGCGCCCGGTCGTTGACGCCCACGACGTGGACCTCATGGTGACCGACGTCGCGCCCTTCGCGAAGCTGGCTCGGGGTGCGGACGGTGTCGTCGTGGGCCACGCGGCGTACCCGGGCTTCACGGGTGACGACACGCCCGCGTCCCTTTCGCCTAGGCTTCTCGGCGTCCTGCGCGGCTCCGTGCGCTTCGGGGGCGTCGCGTTCGCCGATGATCTCGCGAAGGGCGCTCTCGACGGGACGCTTCCCGAGCGCGCGGAACGGGCCGCTCTCTCAGGTTGCGACGCGCTCATCGTCTCGGCTCCGAGCGACGTGTGGGAAGAGTGCGCAGCGCGCGTCGCGGCCCTCGGCGACGACCCGGCGCGCGACGTCCGCTTCGCGGCGCTTCGCCGCCGCGTCGCGGACGCGCCGCGGCCGCGGTTCGACGAGGAAGCCTGGAAAAAGCTGGCGGAGGAAGCCTCTGCCTTCAGCGAGCTCCTCAGCAAGCCCAGGCCCAAGAGAGAAGAGAGAGATTTCTTCTAGAAGGGCACGTCGTCGTCTGCGTCGCCGCCGGCCGCGGCGTCAGGCACGGCCGGAGTCGACGCTCCGGACGCGCTCGCGCCGTCGGGGCGGCCGCCCAGCATCTTCATGTCGCGCGCCTTGATCTCGGTGGCGTAGCGCTTCTGGCCCGACTCCTTGTCGTCCCAGGTGCGCGTCTGGAGCGTGCCCTCGATGTAGACGAGGCGTCCCTTGGACAGATAGCGCTCACAGATGCTCGCGAGCTTGTCGAATGCGATGACCGTGTGCCACTCGGTCTTTTCCTGTTTCTGCCCGCTGGCGCGGTCGTTCCACGTTTCCGTCGTGGCGATGCGCAGGCGGGCGATGGGCACTCCGCCCGTCGTCGCGCGCATCTCCGGGTCGGCGCCGAGGTGTCCGATGAGGATGACCTTGTTCACGGATCCAGCCATGGAAATCTCCTCCGATCGGCCCGGATCCTACAATCCCTCCGGCTTGAGCGACACGCGGAAACTGGTCCGGTCGACCTGGGGCATTACCGCGTGGACGGCCGTCTCCCGGGTGGCCGGCGTCCTGCGCGACGCGACGATCGCGCGGTTCCTCGGCGCCTCGGCCCTGTCCGACGCCTTCTACACGGCGTTGCGCCTCCCGAACACGTTCCGCGCGATCGTGGGGGAGGGCGGCCTGCCTGGGGCGTTCGTCCCCATGGCGAAGAAGGTCGAGCGCGAGCGGCCGGGCGAGGAGGGCGTCTACGCGGGCCGGATGCTCGTCCTCCTCGTCTGCGTCCTCGTCGGCCTCGTGGCCGCCGGCATCCTCCTTGCGGAACCGATCGTCGCGCTCTTCGCGAGCGGCTTCAAGACGACGCCCGGAAAGTTCGAGCTGACGGTCCGGCTGACGCGCTGGATGTTCCCGTACATCCTCCTCGTCTCCGTGGCCGCCCTGCTCGAGGCCTTCCTGAACTCCAAGGGCTTTTTCCAGCTCTCGGCGGCGACCCCCATCGCGTGGAACCTCGCGATCGTCGCGGCCGCATGGGCCCTCGCGCCCGCGGGCGTGTCGCCGGTCGCGGCGCTCACCGTGGGCGTTCTCGTGGGCGGTTTCCTCCAGATCGCGCTGCAGGGGCCGGCGGTGCGGCGACTCGGCCTGCGCTTTGTGGGCTCGCCCTTCCGCGACGCGGAAGTGAAGCGCACGGCGCTTCAGATCGCGCCCCGCCTCTACGGCTACGGCGTCGGGCAGCTCTCGTTCCTCGTGTCGACCCGGACGCTCGCCTCTCTCGGGGACGCCTTCGTGACGTACAACTTCTGCGCGTGGCGCGTCACGGACTTCGTCCTTGGGGGTTTCGTCGTCTCGATCACGCGGGCGATCCTGCCGTCGCTCTCGGACCAGGCGCTCGAGAAGGACCGGACGGCCTACCGTGGCACGATCGCGTTCGCGCTACGGCTCATCGGCTTCATCACGATTCCCTCGACCGTAGGGCTCGTGCTGCTTGCGACGCCGCTCATCGACGTCGTCTTCCGGCGCGGGCGCTTCGGAACGGAAGACGTGGACAAAACGGCCCTTGCGGTCGGCTTCTTCGCGCTCGGGCTGTTCGCGGCCGCGGGCGTGAAGATCCTCACCCAGGCGTTCTACGCCCTCCACGACACGCGCACGCCGGTCTTCGTGGCCACGTTCGATCTCGCCGTGTTCTGGGGGCTCTGTGTCGCTCTCGCCGGGCCGATGCGCCACGCGGGGGTCGCGCTCGCGACGGCGGCGGGCTTCTGGATCAACTTCCTCGCGCTTCTCGCCCTCCTCAGGAAGCGGCTCGGCAGGCTCGGAGGACGCGCGATCGGAGTCGGGCTGCTTCGGCTGGTTCTCGCGAGCCTCGGGATGGGAGCGATCGTGTGGGCGGTCTCGGAGAGGCTCTTGCCGTACCGGATGGCCTGGGGCCTGCCGCTCAGAATCGGATGGGTGGGGGCGGTCGTCTCGCTCGGCACGGTCGCCTTTGTCGCCTTCGCGAAGCTTCTCGGCGCGCCAGAAGTGGACGAGGTGCTCGGAGCGTTTCGAAAGAAGGGGGCGGCGTGAGCGCCTGCCGATGTTCGCGATTTCGGCGCGGTCAAGCTGAAAGGCGAGCCGAAGCTCCATCCCAGGGACCTCTGAGCCGTCGGAGAGGGCCTCAGAGGACCTGGATCGGGACCGGGGCGAAGCAGAGAACGAAGATGAGAAGGACGCCCGCCGCGACGAGCTTGCGTCGGTCGTCTAGCGGTTCGGCCTCGTTCGTGACCGGCGGATGGCGGATGCCGGTGACGAGCGTGAAGAGCACCCACACCCACCAGCCCGGCCACTTCAGCCCAAGGACCGCGAGGACGACGAGGAGCGGCAGCGCGAGGACGCGCTGCAAGCGGCCGAAGACGGCGTAGACCGCGTGTCCGCCGTCGAGCTGCCCGAGCGGGAGCAGGTTCAGCGCCGTGACGAAGAGCCCGAACCACGCGGCGAGGAGGACCGGATGCTCGACGACGTCCATGCTCGTATACGTCGTGCCTGCGAAGAGCTTCTGGAAGAGCTGGACGAGGATCGGGTACTGGAAGATCACGGTCCCTTCCGAGAGCGCGGGGGACGGATTGACCCGCGAGTGCGAGACGCCCCACGCGAGAAGGGGGACGGCCACGGCGAACCCGGCGATCGGGCCCGCCACGGCCATGTCGAAGAGCTGGCGCTTGTCGCGGATCTGCTCGCGGATGCGGATGAAGGCGCCCATCGTCCCGACGAGGGAGATCTGGGGCGGAAACGGGATGAAGTAAGGAGGCGACGCGTCGATGCCGTAACGGCGGCACATCAGATAGTGGCCGAGCTCGTGCGCCAGGAGGATGGCCAGAAGGGGAAGCGAGAACACGAGCCCTTCCTTGAAGAGCCGGGGATCGAAGAGAGAGGGCGCTCTCTCCATTCGAAGAAGAAGTGCCGGACGAAATCCGGCCGCGAACACGACGCCCGCGTACGTGGTCGTCAGGAACGTCGCCGCGAAGAGCAGTCCGTGGAGCCACCACCGCTCCTTCCGCCGCGGTACGGCGGCCGGCGCGCTCACCCAGACCTCGCTCATGAGGTCAGGAGGGCGTGCCAGAGGGGGGCGGGCCGGTGGGCGCGGCCTTCGCGGCCGGCTCCTCGGCCGGGCCGGTCATGTCGCGCAGCTCCTTGCCCGGCTTGAACCGGATCGTGAAGCCGGGCGGAATCTGCACTTCCTCGGTGGGGCGTTTCGGGTTGCGGCCGATGCCGCGTTTTCTGGGCTTCACGAGGAACACGCCGAAGCCGCGCAGTTCGATGCGCTCGCCGCGCGACAGCGCCTGGCGCAGCACGTCGATGATCGTCTCGACGGCTGTCGTCGCTTTCTGGCGCCCGACGCCGGCCGCCTCCGCGACCGCGTTGATGATGTCGTTCTTGATCACGTGCGGGAGAGTGTACCCGTCCTCGGGCATCTCGAGGAGGTCCGCGCCGCGCACGATCTGTGGAGGTCTCGTCAAATGGTGTGTAAACGAGCTCAGGCGGCGGCCTCCATTTTGGTCGTTGTAGGGCCATGACTCCGGTCTCTATGCGCTACAGCGCCCCGAAATTCCCATTGCAGGGGAATCAGGACGCCAATACTGCCCCCCCAGAGGTCCCCAATTTACTGATTAACCCGACTCCCTCCGTCCGCCCGATTGGGGCCAATTCCGACTTGCGCCCGGTCCATAATCTGGCTCGCGACCCGGCTTTCGCGATCGGCTCCTATCCCTTTGGCCGTGGCGTCGATGCGGCCTGACTAGGCCCGTCAGTCTGACAAACGTTATCGGACCGTCCGCAGAGAAACAACGCTGCTCTACTTAGACGATCGCGAAGAGGGCGACCTCTTGGAGGGCACCTTGCCTCCAGCGCGGCGCGCCTCGGACAACCCGATTGCGATCGCCTGCTTCGGGCTCTTCACCGTCTTGTCGGAGTTCCCCGACTTGAGCTCGCCGCGCTTCATCTCGTGCATCGCGCGCTCCACTTTCTCCGAGGCTTTGTTTCCGTACTTCACAGCCATGATTCGCTCCTTAGTGCTATTTTCAGCCACCTGAGGCGGCTCTACAAACAGAGCACGATGCGTGCCGCGGGGTGTGTCCGTCGCTCAACGTGGTGCCCGCGGGCACGTCGCTTGCGGTCTCCTCGTCGAGGGTGTGGGGCCTCAGAAGGAAGGAAAACAACATGTCTGCGGAAGGAAAGCCGATGGCTGTCTGGAAGGGACGAATCACCTTCGGGCTCGTAGGAATTCCAATCGTGTTGGTGCCGGCAGTCGACGCGCGCGAGCACATCGGGTTTCACCTTCTCCACCGGAAGGTGTAGGGGTGCAATGGGAATTGCGGCCCTACATAAAGGGGCTTCAGCCGCCGA
>CALAQS010000098.1 GCA_937888435.1 uncultured Acidobacteriota bacterium | reverse complement strand
TCGACGCGGGCGGCCTCGTGCCGTATACGCGCGCGCGCCTCGTCGCGGCTGAGAGAGCGCGCGGCGCTCCCGGGGCGGCATCTCAGCCGCCGTGAATCAGGAGTGCCGCCGTGCCGCCCGCGCCGATATTGACCCCCTGGGCGTCCGGAGTGAACGTGACGTTTCCGGTGACGACGACGGACACCGATTGGGTGAAATGATATTCCGCGGAGAGGCCGGCCTGCCCGCTCCCGGAGGCGCCGCTCGCCGGGTCGACCTGATAGGCGAAGGCGACGGGAACTCCGAGCTCGAGCACGTCCAGGTTCCGTTGATCTCTCAACACATGAAAGTCGAAAATCTCGATGCCGGCGCTCGCCGCCCAGGCGGAGACCCGCCCGTCGTCTCCTGCGAGGGTGACCGTCACTGTTCCCGACGGCTCATGCAGAAAGTCGGCGAAGCAAAACTCCTGACCGCTCGAGTCGCTTCGGCACCGGCCGAAGTGGACGGCGTCGAACTCGTAGACGAGCGAGACCGCGACATCCGCGGAGAAGGCCCCTCCGCCCGGGCGATTCAGCGAGCCGCTGAAGCCGAGGTCCGTTGCCACGTCGAGGCGAAATGGAGAGTTCGGCGACGCGGGCGAGGTCAGCGACACGCCATGCGTGCCCGCGGAAGACGGACCGCCGAGGACGGACGGCGTGGGTCTCACCCTCAGGTCCACGCCCGGCCGCAGGCGATTGCCCCCCAGAAGTTGAAACTCCGGGAAGCCGACGTGCAGCCGTAGCGGGGACAAGCTAAAAGGGTAGCGGTGTCGAGCGCTCGCCGCGGCGAGGCCCGGATGATCCCGATGGCCGGCCAGATGCCGGGTGGGTGAGAGATGCAGCCTCCTGTGGTGGGGGGGCGGGCTCACCGACTGACTCCGGGCAGCGGCTGATCGAAACCAGCGCGAGCGAACGGAAACGTGACGCGCATGATTCCTCCTGGAGATGGATGCTCCCGAATAGCTTATCGCGACAGTGCGGCGCTCCCCGGGAGGCGCCTCAGCTGCCGTGAATCGGGGCGATTCAGCGAGCCGCTGACGCCGAGGTCCGTTGCCCAGTCGAGGTTTCGGATCAGCGGCTAGAATGAGTCCAGTTTTGGGGTCACCCTCCTGAGCCTCTCCCCGGGCACACACCTCGGCCCGTACGAGATCCTCGCGCCACTGGGCGCGGGCGGGATGGGCGAGGTGTACCGGGCGCGGGACGCGCGGCTCGGACGCGAGGTCGCGATCAAGGTCCTGCCCGAGGAGTTCTCGTCCGACCGCGAGCGCTTGACCCGCTTCGAACGCGAGGCGCGCTCGGCGTCGGCCCTCAACCACCCCAACATCGTCACGATCTACGACGTCGGACAGTCGAGCTCGATTTTCTACATTGCCATGGAGCTGGTCGAGGGAAAGACCGTCCGGGAGCTGATCGCTCCGGGCGCGCTTCCCCTGCGAAAACTCCTGCAGATCGGATCGCAGGCCGCCGAGGGTCTGGCCCGGGCGCACTCGGGCGGAATCGTTCACCGCGACTTGAAGCCCGAGAATCTGATGGTCTCCGGGGACGGATTCGTCAAGATCCTGGACTTCGGGGTCGCGAAGCTCGTCGTGCCGGCTTCGGAAGGTTCTTCGGAGCTCGAGACTGCCGATGGGTGTCAGACCGCCGGAGGCGTGGTCCTGGGAACGATCGCCTACATGTCTCCTGAACAGTCGAGCGGCCGGCCGCTCGACTTCCGATCCGACCAGTTCTCTCTGGGCTGCGTCCTCTACGAGATGGCAACGGGAAGACGCGCCTTTCAAAAAGACACGGCAGTGGAGACTCTGGCAGCCATCATCCGCGAGGAGCCCGAGCCGATCGGCTTGGTCAACGCCCGCCTTCCCGCGCCCCTGTGCTGGATCGTCGAGCGCTGCCTCGCGAAAGACCCGGAGGAACGCTACGCCTCGACGCGCGATCTCGCGCAGGATCTCGCGGCGGTGCGTGACCGCTTCCTGGAGGTTTCCCCTCAAACGCGGCCCGCACATCCGGCGAGCCTGCCGACGCAGCGCACGGGCTTCGTCGGCCGGACTCGGGAACGGGCCGCCTTGAAGGAGATCCTGCTCAAACCCGACGTCTCTCTCGTGACCCTGACGGGTCCCGGCGGGATCGGCAAGACGCGCCTGGGACTCGAAGTCGTCAGGGAAGCGGCCGGGGACTTTCCCGGCGGCGTCCACTTCGTGCCGCTCGCACCCGTCAGCGACCCCGACGCGATCGCAGCCACGATCTCCCAGGTCCTGGGCCTTCGTGAGGGGGCGAGCGGTCCGCCACTGACGGTGCTCCGCGAGCACCTCCACATCTCGGCGCGCGAGCCGATGCTTCTTCTGCTCGACGGCTTCGAGCACCTGATTTCGGCGGCGTCGCTCGTGGCAGAGCTGGTGGAGGTCGCGCCAAAGCTCAAGGTCCTGGTGACCAGCCGGTCGCCGCTGCACATTTACGGCGAACACGAATATCCCGTTCCGCCGCTGGCCGTGCCGGACCGCACGGCGGGATTCGAGGAGCTGTCGCGTGGCGATGCCGTCAGTCTTTTCTTCCATCGCGCCGCCGCGGTCAAGCCGGACTTCGCGGTGACCGAGGAGAATGCGATCGCAATTGCCGAGATCTGCGCGCGCCTGGATGGTCTGCCCCTCGCCATCGAGCTTGCCGCCGCCCGAGTCAAGCTGCTTTCCCCGGCCGCCATGCGAACGCGCCTGGAGAAGCGTCTGCAGCTGCTGACAGGGGGCGCGCGGGACCTGCCGGCGCGTCAGCAGACGCTCCGGGGCGCGATCGATTGGAGCTACGATCTTCTCGGACCGGCGGAGCAGAAGCTCTTCCGAAGGCTTTCGGTCTTCGTCGGGGGGTGCACGCTCGAGGCAGCGGAGGCGGTCTGCGACTCGAAAAGCGACCTCGGGCTCGACCTGCTCGAGGGGATCGACTCGCTGATGGACAAGAGCCTGCTGCAGGAGATCGAGCCAGCCGCCGGAGAGCCCCGCTTCGTCATGCTCGAAACGATTCGTGAATATGGTTTGGAGCGGCTGGCGTCGAGCGGGGAGGAGCCCCTGACGAGGCGCTCGCATGCGGCCTACTGCGTCGTCTTCGCGGAAGACAACGCTTCCGAGAGGAGCAGGGGATTTGGCGGACCGCAAGATCCCGCACAGCGGCCGATCGAGGACAGATCGGAATGGCTCGACCAGTTCGAGGTCGAGCACGACAACTTCCGGGCGGCTCTCGACTGGCTGATCGAGAACAAGGAAGCGGACTGGGGCCTTCGCCTGGGCGCCGCGCTCTTTCAGTTCTGGGAAGGGCGCGAGTACCTGGCCGAGGGGCGCGAGCGGCTGGAACAGCTCTTGAGCCTCCCGGGAGCGGCGACGCGCACCCGGGTGCGAGCGCGGGCGCTCTTCGCGGCGGGAGTTCTGGCCGGGGAGCCGGCGACCGCTCGGGCTTTTTTCGAGGAGGCCCTGAGCATCAACCGCGAGCTGGACGACCGGAGAGGCATCGCCGTCGGATTGAATGCTCTGGCCGTCGGCGCGCAGCAGCAGGGTGACCTCTCCGGCTCCCGAGCTCTCCTGGAAGAGAGCCTCGTTATCTGGAGGGAGCTCGGAGACTCGGTCGCCGTCGTCCGCGGGCTCTCCAACCTGGCCAGCGTCGCGAGGCTCGAGCGCCATTTTGTCGAGGCGCTCGCTCTCTTCGAGGAGTGTCTATCCATCTCCCGGCAGCTCGGCGATCGCGCCGGCATCGCCTGGGCGCTCAACCACGAGGGGGACGTCGGGCGCGAACAGGGGGACGCCGTGTCCGCGCGCTCCTTCTACGAGCGGAGCCTGGTGATGTTCCGCGAGCTCGGGGATCGGTGGGGCATCGCCGGCTCGCTCGGGGACCTCGGCAACCTCGAGCGCGAACAGGGTGACTTCGCGGGTGCCCACCGTCTCCACCGAGAGAGCCTCCAGGTCTTCCAGGAGCTCGACCACAAGCGTGGGATCGCCCGGCTTCTCGATTGTTTCGCCTCCTCCGCCGCGGCTCAGTCGCATCCGGAGCGCGCGCTGTGTCTGGCCGGAGCGGCCGCCGCGCTGCGCGAGACTCTCGGAGCCGCTCTGACACCGGCCGAGCAGGTCCGACACGGGAAGAGCCTCGAGCCCGCGCGCCAGGCCTTGACGAATGCGGCCGGCGCGTCGGCCTGGATGGAAGGATGGGCCATGCCCGTCGAGACCGCGATCGCGATCGCGATCGCGGCCAAACCGGACTAACTTTCCGCGGTCGTCGGGTCGATCATCCGGCGCACGGCGCAGACCCGGTTAGCCGGGAAGCCGCCCCGGCGAGCGTGCTCCCGCACGGTGGCCTCGTCCGGCGCGAGGTACACGCAATACAGCTTGTCACCGGTCACGTAGCTCTGCAGCCACTGAATCTCGGGCCCCATCTCTCTCAGGACACTCACGGACTTTCGTGAGACGTCGCGGATCTCCGTTTCGCTCATGTTTCCGATCCCGGGGATTTCCCGTTCGATCACGAACTTGGGCATCTCGACCTCCCTCGCGGCCGGCAGGCCATCCCCGAGGCGACGAATCTCTGCTTCTTCGCCTCCTCGACCACGACGTCAAACGGAATCTACTCCTGTCGAGGAGCAGTGCCGATCACGATGTCATGAGGCGGAATCCTGCCGAACCGTCACCCGTTCGTCAAGGACGGCCGGATGCCTCGAGGTGTCAGGATGCCGGCTTGCGGAGTGTCGGGAGCGTGCGGAGATAGAGGACGAGCTCGTCGATCTGGCGGGCCGACAGGGTGTGCCCCCACGGCGGCATGAGGGCGGAAAGACCCACGCCCGCCCCGCCGCGCTGGATCGCATCGGCGAGCTCGGCATCGCTCTTCTTCTTCTGGAATTCCGGATCGGAGAGATCGCGCGGATGAGGATCCAGATTGAAGGCATTGAAGCCGTCGCCGGCGCCCGACTCGCCGTGGCAGGTCTGGCAGTAATGCGTGAAGGTGATCTTGCCGAGTCGCACCTCGTACGGGAGGGGCGCCGCAGCAGCGGGCGCGGCCGTGGCCGCCGGCGCAGGCGCCGCGGATGCAGGTAACGCAGGTGAAGGTGCCGCGGGCGTCTTCGCCGCCGCGGGCGCCGGCTTCCGGACACAGGCACCCGGCACGAGCAGGAAGACGACCGGGGCAAGCGTCGCAACCCGGAATCTCATTTGGCACCTCGCGCCACGCTTGCGGCCTTCGCGGCGGGAGCGGCCGCTTGGAGCGTCTCGAGGTAGGCGGTCAATCGGAGCGCGTCGGTGTCGGACAAGCCGTAGTCGGGGCAGCGCACGTCCGCCCTCCAGCGTTGAGGCCCCTTGAGCCACGCGTACGTCCAGCCGGGCTTGAGCCTCTTGCCGGCCTCGGTCAACGGGGGTCCGTAATAGCCTCCCGACGAGCCGAGGATGTGACAGCCCCGGCATCCGAGGCCGACGTAGAGCCGCTGGCCTTCGACGGGGTCGGCGTCCGATGCGGGATGGCCGGCGAACGGATCCGCGGGAATCGCCGGATCGACGTAGAAGTTCTGCAACGCGTCGGCGAGCTGCGTCGCGTCTTCCCTCGGCATTTTCAGGACGGGCATCCGTTCCTCGAGGATCGGCCGCAGCGTGTAGGAGAGCATGAGGTAATCGACGAGCCAGTCGCGCTTGACCTTGCTCCCCTCGTAGGTGAGCGGGGCGGTCGAGACGTCGGTGCCCCGGTCGCCGATCTGGTGGCAGGAGAGACAGCGGTAGCTCTGGATGAGGCTGCCGACCGGTCCCCCGGGCAGGAGCGCCGGCTTCTGCGGCGGCGCGTACCGATAACGTTCCGGCACACTCTGCGCGCCGAGGGCGAGGAGGGCGGTGACGACGGCGCGGGAATCGTCGGCGCTGAAGCCGTAGGAAGGCATCTTCAGCCCGTCCGCGAACGAGCGTGGCGACTCGAGCTTCGCGGCGAGCCACGCCGGGAGCGTGCGGACGAGGTCGGTACGGCGCCCGAAGTCGAGCGACTGGGCCCTCTTGTCGCCGATCCCGTCCAGCTCCGGCCCGAACTTCTCCGACGCCGATCCGGCCGGGTCGTGACAGGAGAAGCAGCCGTAAAGCCGGAAGAGCTTGCGGCCGTTCTCGGCGAGACTCTGGTTCACGCGAAGCGGCTCGAGAATCCCCTTCGGAGCGTCGAAGTCGCGGAACTCGTCCTCCAGGTAGGCGACGACGTCGCGCGACTCGGTCTCGCTGAAGTGATAGCGCGGCATCGGGGTGCGCGGGTTGAAGGCCTGCGGCTCGCGCAGGAACGCGAGCAGCCATCCACGCGACGACGTGGAGGCGATCTTGGAGAGCTCGGGCGCCGAGCCGTTTCCCTTTCCCTCGACGGTGTGGCAGGTGATGCAGCGCGACTCCGACACGAGCTTCTTGCCGTTGGCGGAGCTGCCGGGCGGCTCGGCCGCGGCCGCTTCGATCAGGCCCGCGAGCTCCTTCGGCACCTGGGCCGCGAAGAGGAAATGCGAGAGCTCGTCGATCGCCTGATCGGTGAGGTGAAAGTTGGGCATCGTGGCGTTTGGGTCGATCGACTTCGGGTCCTTCAGCCAGCGCTTCAACCACTCGCCGCCGGTCTTGAGCGGAAGGGTCGCGAGCGGCGGGGCCTCCGAGCGGAACGTGTCCTGGCCGCGCACGGCATGGCAGGCGTAGCAGCCGGCGCGCGCGATGAGGGCGCGCCCGCGCGACAGGACCGCCGCTCCCGTCACGTTCTCTGCGAGGTGACAGCGGCCGCAGCCCGCTTCGATGAAGGCGGGAGGCGTCATGGGGGGGCCGGCATCCGCGGCCGTCCCGTGGGCGTCGGCTTGCGTCGTCGCGAGCCCCTGTCCTCCGTGGCAGGACGTGCAGCCGAAGCGGTCGAAGGCCTCCGGCGTGTGCGGCGTGCCCGGATGCAGGGCGAAGGGCCCCGGCGCGCCGGCCATGAGGGGATCGGCGACGCCGAGGTGGCACGTCTCGCATCGGTCGACGCGATTGTCGAAGTCGCGCAGCCAGATCTGCCGGATCGCCACCGGCCGCGCCTGATAGCTCTGCGCCGCCTTCAGGCTGTGCGCGCGCGAGGAGCCGAGCTTGCGGTATTGGCGCTGAAGCGAGCGGTAGGAGCGGAGCGCGTTCTTGGCGGGAGAGATCGCGAGGACGAGCAGGAAGAGGACGCTCGAGGCGGCGAAGAGGCGGCGGAGCGGCACGGTCCTGGCCCTCAGATCGTCCCCGACCACGGCCAGACCAACGTCCAGCCCGGGCCTCGGAAGAAGGTGCCGATGACGGTGAGGAGCGTGGCGATGACGACGAACCAGGTCATGATCCACTCGGGAAGGGTCACGCGTGCGAGCGCGCGCCGCAGGCGACCGCCCGTTGCGCCCCCGCGTGCCGCGAACATCGCCCCCGCCGTCAGGAGAGTCGGAACGGCGATCGGCCAGCAGCCGAAGGCGCCGAACAGGATGAAGAGGGCGGCCGTGACCGCGGCGAGGGCGAGAGCGGTACTTTTTCCCCCTCGCGACCAGAGCGGCCCGGCCGTGAGGTTGATCCGCGCGTAGGGGATCACGGCGAGCGAGAGGACGACGAGGGCCGGCAGGAGGACGCCCGCGACGATCGGCGGAAAGTAGTGAAGGAGCTCCTGCAGTCCGAGGAAGTACCACGGGGCCTTCGCGGGATTGGGCGTCTCGATCGGGTTGGCAATCCCCTCGAGAGGCGCGTCGAAGAAGACCGCAACGAGGGAGAGCGCAATGACGACGACCTGGAACAGGATGACTTCGCGCACGATCAGATGGGGGAACGTCATCACGTACCGCTCTTCGATGCGCCGAACGGCGGGCCTCGTGTCGGGCCTGACGAGGGCCACGCGGCGCGGCACGGCGAGCGGGTCGGTCGATTCGACGGCGTGAAGCTCCGGGGTGGCGCTCATGGGGCCTCCTCGCCGCGCGGGTCGTTTGTGTCTGACGGCGGCCCCTGGACGCCGCCGTCCTTGCGGACACGCCAGATGTGAACGGAGAGGAAGAGAAGGAACGCCACCGGGAGCACGACGCAGTGGAGGACGTAGAAGCGAAGGAGCGCGTTCTCGGAGACGACGTTGCCGCCGAGGAGAAGGAAGCGGATCTTCTCGCCGACGAGGGGGGCCTCCTTCGCCATGTTCGTGCCCACCGAGACTCCCCAGAACGCGAGCTGATCCCAGGGGAGGAGGTAGCCGGTGTAGGAGAGAAAGAGCGTCACGATGAGGAGGACGACGCCGATGACCCAGTTGAACTGGCGGGGCGGCCGGTAGGCGCGGTGGTAGAAGACCCGGAGCATGTGGAGAAACGCCGCGAAGACCATGAGGTGCGCCGCCCAGCGGTGCAGGTTGCGCAGGAAAAGACCGTTGTCGACGACGTAGTTCAGCTCCTTCATGTCGCGGTAGGCCTGCGGAACCGACGGGTGGTAATAGAACATCAGGAGGATCCCGGTCGCGATCAGGACGAGGGAGCTCACGAGCGTGACGCCGCCGAGCCAGTACGTGTGCGAGAAGCGGAGGGTCTTCTCCCGGACCTTGACCGGATGCACGTGCAGGAAGAGATTCTCGAAGATCACGAGCGAGCGGTTCCGGTTCGTATCGGCCGTCCCGTGCCGCACGATCGACCGGTAGACCGCCGAGCCGCGGAGCCAGTCCGTGAGGGAGACGCGGGTCGCGCTCATGCCCGGACCAACTTTCCGTGCGGGATGACGATGCTCGTGTCCACGACGAGGTTGCCGGCGGCGTCCGCCGTGACCTCCAGCCACGGGAGCGGCCGGGGCGCGGGCCCGTGGACGACGTTCCCCTCGAGATCGAAGCGGCTGCCGTGGCAGGGGCACGCGATGACCTTCTCGTCGGAGACGTACCGCGTGATGCACCCGAGGTGGGTGCAGACCGCGGAGAGGGCGAACACGCCGCCGGCGGCGCCGATCACGTACGCGCGCTGCTCGCGGTTGAAGCGCACCGTTCCTTCCGGGTAGTCGACCGCGCTGCCGGCGCGGAAGACCGTGGGAGGCTCGAAGAGGACCTTCGGCTTCAGGTAATCAAGGGTGACGACGAGCGAGCCCGCGCCCGCCACGGCGCAGGCCCCCGCGCCCACCTGGGTCAGGAAATCGCGGCGGCTTGCCCCGGCCGGGCCGGGACCCGGGCTCCGTTCGGATTCGTCAGACATGGGCGCCCTCCGGTGTCTGGAAGCTCTGCATGGTGATGGTGCCGACGGGGCAGCGCGCGGCGCAGAGGCCGCACCGGATGCACGTCTCCTCGTCCTTGATGAAGACGGATCCGCCGCGCGCGCCGTCCGCCAGAATGGGAGCGAGCTCGCGCGCGGCCGCCGGAAGGTGCGTCACGCGCTCCGAGAGGAGGATCTCGATGCAGTCCTCCGGGCAGATGTCCTGGCAGCCGCCGCAGAGAATGCACTCGGTCCCCTCCGCCGGGCTCTCTTCGAAGATCGTATTCGTCCAGCAGTGGAGGCATCGCGTCCCCTCGAGCCGCGCCTCGCGCTCCGGGAAGCACTCCTCGACCTCGGCGATGCCGATGCGGCGCGAGATGGGCCGGGTCGGTGGCGACTGCCGCGGGATCCCCTCGTAATCGAGGGCCCTTTCGTAGCGATCGTGCACGTCGATCTCGACCGTGACCTCGGGCGACAGGCGCGGCCTGCCCCGGAAAAAGGCGTCGATCGAAAGGGCGCCGCGCTTCCCGTCCGCGACGGCGTTGATCGCGATCCGGGGCCCGAACGCGGCGTCACCCCCCGCGTACACCCCCGGGGCGCTCGTCGCGAGCGTTTCCGGATCGATGGTGATCCGCCCTGCGCGCGTCTCGATCCCGTCTTCCGGACGGAGAAAGGAAAAGTCCCCGGTCTGTCCGATCGCGACGAGGACGGTGTCGGTCGGAAGGACGGTCTCCGAGCCCTCCACGAACCGGGGCGAGAAGCGCCCCGTTTCGTCGAACACGCGCGAGACGTCGAGAAACTCCACGCCCGTCACGGTGCCGTCCTTCCCGACGAGGCTCTTCGGTCCGAGCCGGTAGCGGAAGTGGATGCCCTCGCGGCGGGCTTCGTCGACCTCGTCCTTTGCGGCCGGCATCTCGCTCTCCGACTCGAGGCAGCAGACGACCACCTCGCGCGCGCCGAACCGGACGGCACTGCGCGCGATGTCGAGGGCCTGGACGACGGAGAGGTTTCGCTCCAGGTTCTCCTCGACGCCACTGCGCGCCGCGGTCCGCGCCACGTCGAGTGCCACGTTGCCGCCGCCGATCACGACGACGCGCGCTCCCATCTCGACCTTGTAGCCGAGGTTGACGTTCAGGAGGTAGTCGATCCCTTTCAGGACGCCGTCCAGCTCCATCCCGGGGATCGAGAGGTCGCGGCTCTGCATGGCGCCGACCCCGAGGAAGATCGCGGAGAAGCCCTGCGCCCTCAGGTCGGACAACGTGAAGTCCCGGCCGAGACGCACGCCCGTTTTCAGCTCCACGCCGAGCGAGAGGATGGCGTTGACCTCGAGCTGGATGAGGGCGCGCGGCAGCCGGTACTCCGGGATTCCCAGCCGCAGCATCCCCCCGGCGACCGGCGCCGCCTCGAAGATCGTGACGGGATAGCCCATGAGGGCGAGGTCGTGCGCGCACGCGAGCCCGGCCGGACCCGAGCCGACGACCGCGACCCGCTCCGGGTAACGGTCCGGGCGCTGGCCGTAGATCGCGGTGAGGACCGAGAAGTCCATCATGCTTTCGACGCCGAATCGCTCGGTGACGAAACGCTTCAGGGCCCGGATCGCAATGGGAGCGTCCAGCTCGCCGCGCCGGCACACCGTCTCGCAGGGGGCCGCGCAGATCCGGCCGCAGATGGAGGCGAGCGGGTTCGGCCGGCGCGCCACGGCGTAAGCCTCGCGGTAGTTCCCCTGGGAGATGAGCGTGACGTACTTGCCGGCCTCGGTATGGACCGGGCACGCCATCTTGCAGGGGAAGTTCCGCTCGAGCCAGTCGTGGCTGACGTCGGCCATGTACGCTACTTGGCGATCTCGAAATCAGCGGCGGTGGGACCCGCCACCGTCACCGCTTTCTGTGCGGCCTTCAGCTTCGGGTGCCACACCTTCACCGTGTAGGCGCCGTCCGGCACGTCGGCGATCTTGAAGGAGCCGTCCGCCTTCGTGACCGCGAAGTAGGGCGTCGGCACCGCCACCACGAACCCCTCCATCTCGGGATGCACCTTGCACAGGAGCGTGGCGGCCACGCACTCCTTCTTGAACTGGTAGGACTTGATTTGACCCTTCGGCCAGGTGCCGAGATTGAACTTGTCGGCGCAGGCGTCCGGCGAGAAGACGTTGTGCAGGACCGCGTCCGAGTTGAGGAAGTCGACGGTCGTCCCGACGAGAACCGGAAGAACGTGCGGTGAGAACACGAGGTTCAACTGGTCGATCTTCGCGTGCTCCGCGGGAGCGGGGAAGGTCTTCCCGGGGATGGCCGCCACGTAGACGACCGCGTTGCTGCTGTCGCGGACGCCCTTGCAGGTCACCTTGCCGTGAATCTCGCCCGCCGTGAGGGGCAGGGTCGCGCCGGCGGCGAGGGCGAGGGCGAGAACGAAGGGTCGATTCATGTCATGCCTCCTTTAGATGCGGCTCGGAAATTTGATGCGGCTCAGAAAATAAAGCGCGCAAGCAGATACGTCGTGTTGTTGTCGCTCGCGTTCCTGCCAGCGCCGTCGTAGTTCGTCGAAGCGCCGTTGAAGCGCGTGTACGCCGTGTACTGGAGAGCGAGCTGGATGTTCTGTACCGGCCACCAGGACAGGTTTCCGGTGTACGCCGTGCTGTTCGGACTTCCGTTCGCGGCGCCAGTCAGCGGACCGGGCGCGTACAGAAGCGCATCGGCCGTGCCGCTAGTATCCTGCCAGCCGAGCGCCACGGAGCAGCGATTGCCGAAATGGTATTCGACGTTCGCCATGAACACGCTGAGGTTGTGCGCGCTCTGGGCCGCGCCGCCCTGATCGAACGTCGCGGCCAGCGAGGAATTCTCGCGGACGTACGAGCCGCGGAACGAGAGGACGTCCCTCACGAACAGCGTACGGTCGTACTGGAGATCCACCGCCCAGTCCGTGAAGCTGTCCTGCAGTCCCGTGACGGCGCCGGGAGTAGATGTCATGTGCAGGCCGTACGCGCCCACTTCGACGTAGTTGTCGCTTCCGATCGATTGCTGCCACGCGACCCGCCAGTAAGGCGCGACGCCCCGGATGTTCGTGGCGAACCCCTCACCCGAGTTGGGCTGCGCGTTCCCGATGTGATTCGAGCGGTAAACCGCTCCGGCGAGATACAGGTGGTCGTTCCACATGGCATAGGCGCCGATTCCGGCGACGTCCTGGGCGAGGGCGCCCAGGATGACCGGGCCGGCGCCCGGTGTCGGCGCGGAATCGCTCGCCATGAAGGGATATCCCCACGCCGGAGTCGTGTGCCAAAGGTCTTCGACGGTCGGATTGTTGTTGAGCGTCAGACCGTAGATGAGCTCCTTGCCGCCCAGCTTGGTCGTGTTCGCGTAACGGATGTCCGTGTTGTCCATACTGAAATGGTCCGACTGGGCGTCGTAGGTGACCTGAACGAAGCTGCCCACGTGCGCGGACCACGCTCCGGCGAGGAACAGGGACACGTCCTGAGGGAACTCAAAGCTGCCGTTCTGCGTCCCCGGCTGCGAGGACTTTGTCGACGTGAAGGAGGTCTCGATCATTGCGGAAAGAGGAAGCGTTTTGAGCAGATCCAGACCTGCGTGTCGCGTGCCCGGGTCGTTACTCACGGCGGGCGTGTCCTGCGCCCTGTCCGTATAGCCGAGCAGCTTGAAACGGCGGCCTGCGCCGTTGAGTTCAGGAGGCGTGGTGTGGCATCCATTGCACGCGAGCCCCGTTTGGCGCGCGAAGCTCGGGACCGCGTGCGCCGTCGATGGATTCAGTGCAACGAGGGTGAAGAGCACCGCAACGACGAACGAGAGCGAAGAATGCTTTTTCATCAGCGTCCCTTTCGCCGATCAAGGTGCCGCCGGGGCAGCCTCATCACCATCCCGCAAGCTCACCAATTCGTCTGGTGCGCCGGCATCCAGCGGGCACGGCCCGCGGTCGCGGCTCCTCGGGGGAGCTTCGTCAGACCAGCTTCAGCCGCTTCTGGAAAGCGAAGGCGACGGCTTCGCTCTTGGAGTGGACTTCGAGCTTGTACAGGATGTTCTGGATGTGGTTCCGGGCCGTGAGGTTCGAGATGTGGAGGGCGATGGCGATCTCGGGGGTCGAGCGGCCGGCCGCGAGCATCCCCAGCACCTCGACTTCGCGCGTGGAAAGCCTGCGCGCGCGGATGTCCGGCGACTCACGCGAGCTCGCGAACGGGGATGGCGGCGGAGCCGGACGGTCCGAATCCTTGAGGGAGGGAAGCTCTATTCGCTCCGTCCGGAGGATATGCGCGAGAAAGAAGTCGCCCGGCGTGCTCGCTCCGAGATTCAGAATCGTGACGTCCACGGTGACGACATGGCCGTCGCGGCCCTTGAGCTGAAGACCGAAGTGGTTCACGCTCTCCCCCCGGGCGCCCATTGCGGTGACCGGGCAACTCTCCGAGCAGTAGCGGTTCCCGAACGCGTCGCAACCCTCGAGACGCTCGGCGCACGGCTTCCCGACGACCTCGGCGGCCGAGAACCCGAGCATCCGCTCGGCGCTCTGATTCCAGAAGACGATCCGGTTGTGGCGGTCGGTGATGAAGACGGGATCGGGAGACGGCGCCAGCGAGCCGAAGACGGCGGCCATCTCCCCGCGGACGGCGCCAGACCACATGTTGAGACCTTATACGATTTTGCCTCGGGCGTGTTAATGCGTTCCCCGGGGCGAGGAGTCTCTACTTCTTCGCCTCCTCGAGCACGACGTCCCACGGGCCCTTCGCGTCCACCAGGATGAGGCACTCCGAGGCGGCATCGCACTTCCGATCGGGATTCTTCTTGGCGGAAGCCTGCCGAACCGTCTCCCGTTCGTCAAGAACGGCGGGGGCCAGCGAAACGAATTTCTTCACTCACGCCCCCGCCCCTCCCAGAGCCGACTTCGGGACGACGGAGATCGCACCGTTGTTCTCGAGGATCGCTGAGTGGACGTCCTCGGGACAGAAGACGCCCGCCTGTCGGATAGCGGCGTTGAGCTCGTGGTGGGTGAGCTGCGCGCGGGACATCGCCTTCTCGTAAAGCTGGCCGTGGTGGATGAGGACGAGCGGCCGCCCCTCGATCAGGGCTTCGAGCCTCTTGTTCCGGTAGGTCGCGAATCCCATCAGCCAGTTCGCGAGAACGAGCGTCGCCGCGGAGATGAGGCCCCCGACGAGCGAGTTGTCGCCGGCGTTCATCGAGTTCTGCACCGCGTTCGACAGGACCAGTAGGAGGACCAGGTCGAACGGCGCGAGCTGTCCCACCTGGCGCTTGCCGGTCAGGCGCAGAAGCACGATGAGAAAGACGTACACGACGACGCCTCGGATGAGGAACTCCCACCAGGGAATCGACATGCTGAGCATTGGGCCGGCCCTCCTTCGAGTCCAGACGATTTAGGTGGCGGCGATTTTGAATCTGGTGCCCTGGTCGGCGCGAGGCGCCGAGCAGGCGCCCCTCACCAGACGCGAACGCGATCCTTCGGCGCGAGATAGAGCGCCTGGCCCGGCTTCACGGAGAAAGCGTCGTACCAGGCGTCGAGGTTGCGGACGGTGTCGGCGCGGTACTCGGCCGGCGCGTGGCCGTCGATCACGATTAGCTGGCGAAGCGTCGGCTCGCGGAACTTCGTCCGCCAGCTCTGGGCGAAGCTGAGGAAGAACTGCTGATCGCCCGTGAGCCCCTGGACGGTCGGGGCCTCCTTGCCACCGAGCGAGAGCCGGTAGGCGTCGTAGGCCGCGGCGAGCCCGGCGACGTCGGCGATGTTCTCGCTCACCGTGAGCTTGCCGTTCACCGCGAGGTCTTCAAACGGGTGATAGCCGTCGTACTGCCTTACGAGGGCTTCCGCGGACGCGCTGAAATGGGCGAAGTCGTCCTTCGTCCACCAGTTTTCGAGCCGCCCGCTCGCGTCGAACAGGGCTCCCTGGTCGTCGAAGCTGTGGCTGATCTCGTGGCCGATGACGGCCCCGATGGAACCGTAGTCCATGACCGCCGGCCGTCCCGGATCGAAGTCGGGCGGCTGCAGGATCGCCGCCGGGAAGTTGAGCGCGTTCATCGCCGGCAGGTTGACCGCGTTGACGAGCTGCGGGTTCATCACCCACTCGCCGCGGTCCACCGGCTGGCCGAGCTTCTTCACGTTCCAGCGGTACCTGAACAGCGAAGCGCGCTGGGCGTTGCCGAGCGCGTCACCTCTCACCACCTCGAGAGCCGAGTAGTCGCGCCATTTGTCCGGATAACCGACACCCACCTTCAGGGCTGCGAGCTTTGCCTTCGCCTTGATCTTGGTTTCAGGGGCCATCCAGTCGAGGCCGTCGATGCGCCGGCCGAACGCGGCCACCTCGTTGCGTACCATCTCTTCCGCGCGCGCCTTCTCGGCGGGCGGGAAATAGCGCGCCACGTACAGCCTGCCGACGACCTCGCCGAGCGCCGCGTCCGTCACTTCCACGCCGAACTTCCAGCGCTCAGGCAGCTTCGGGATGCCGGATAGCATCTTGCCGTAGAACGCGAACTTCTCGTCGACGAATGCCTTCGGCAGAAAAAGGGAGGCGCGCTCGACGGCGCGAAAGGCCAGATACTCCTTCCAGGTCGCGAGCGGCTGATCGCGCACGAGCGCGGCGATGCCCGTGACCGCGCTCGGCTGCCAGACGACGAACTCGTTCTGGACATCCAGCCCCGCGGCCGAGAAGAAAGCCTGCCAGTCGAGGCCGGGCGCGCGGCCGATGAAATCCTGGCGCGTCCAGTGGTTGTTGCCCTTCAGGACGTCTTCCGAGTCCACGCGGCTCACGTGCGCCTCGGCGATGCGGTGCTCCAGCCCGAAAATCCGCGCGGCCTTCGCATCGCCATCGGGGATGCCGGCGAGCTTCAGAACGGCGGCGATGTGCGCCTGATAGCGCGTTCGGATCTCCGCCATGCGCGGCGACGCGTCGAGGTAGTAGTCGCGGTCGGGCATTCCCAGGCCGCCCTGCAGCAGGAAGGGCGAATAGCGACCGGGGTCATTGAGGTCCTGCGCGACCCAGAGGCCGAACAGGTTGGCGGTGTAGAAATTCGTGCTGTTCAGGACGTCGACGTCGGCGCGCAGCGTGCCTCCGAGTACGCGCGCGAGCGCAAGGGGCTCGGAGATCGCCGCGAGACTCTCGAGCGCGGGTCGGAGCGGCTGAAGGCCCTTGGCCTCGATGGCCGCCTCGTCCATGAAGGTCGCGTAGGTGTCGCCGATCTTCCGCGCGTCCGAGCCGGCGGGCCCTTCTGTCCTCGACGCCTCGGTGATGAGGTCGGCCGTTCGCCGGGCCGTCAGCTCGATGAGCTTGCCGCTGACGCCCCAATAGCTTCGGTCGGCCGGGATCTCGGTGGTTTTCAGCCACGTCCCGTTCGCGTAGCGGAAAAAGTCGTCTCCCGGCGCGACCGATCGGTCGATTCCGGCGAGATCGATGCCGCGGGAAGCGGGGACGGCCGCGGCGGCGCCGGAGCGGGTCGCGCGGGTGGTGGGGGCACACGCCGTTTCCGAGACGACCGCGAGGGCGGCGAACGAGCACAGCACGATCAGGTGACTTCTGGTTTTCATGGGCGTGACGATAGGAAGTTTGGTTCCTGCCCGCAAGAGCGGAGCCGCGCCGCGGGAGCCCGCGTTCGTTTCTTCGACTTCGAGGCGTGGCGACGATGCGTCTGCAATATAATCATGCGCGTGGGCGCATCCTCCTCTCCGCGCGTCGTGGCCCGAGCCTGGGCGATCCGCTCGCTCCGCGAGTTCCTGCTCACACTGACGGACGAAGACCACTCGATGTGCCGGGTCGCGACCGACCGCGGCATCTTCTGCAAGGGCTTCCGCAAGCTCAATGATGCGGAGCTTCGTGAGCACTTCGCCGGCATCGTGAAACGGCGGCCGGGCGCGAACCGCTGGCAGCTCGAGGCTCTCGGGAACCAGTGGGAGCTGGCGCGCCAGACCGTGAACCAGCTTCCTCTCGCCTGCGACGTTCAGCAGAAGGAGCACGAGACCTGCGGCGGATGGGACGATTTCAGCAATGAGGATCTGGCGCGTTACTGCGCCGACTTGCTCGGGCTGGACGTCATCGTGACACCGCAGGGCACGCTCACGCCGCCCGCTTCCGCCGGCTGAACCGCCATAATCGGCGCGTGGGCGAACGCCCCGGCCCTGCTCTTGACGTCCTGCGCGCGAGCTTCTTCGCCTCGCTGCCGCGGTACGAGTACCTGGGCTCGCTCGGCCAGGGCGGAACGGGCTACGTCTTCAAGGCCACCGATCGCGAGCTGAACGAGGTCATCGCGATAAAGGTCTTGGGGCGAGCCGCCGGGGAGGAGCGGGACACGGTCCTCAGGCGGTTCAAGGGCGAAGTGAGCCTGAACCGGAGGATCAGCCACCCCAACGTCTGCCGCCTTCACGACTATGGTCTCGCGGGTGACCTGCCGTACCTGACGATGGAGTTCGTCGACGGGCGCGACCTCGGAACCGTCATCGACCTGGAGGGCCCGGTTCCCACGCGCAAGGCGCTCCGGATCCTCACGCAGCTCACGCGAGCCGTCGCGGCCGCGCACGCCGCGGGCATCGTCCACCGCGACCTGAAGCCCGCGAACGTGATGGTGCGGCCTTCGGGCGAGATCTCCGTTCTCGACTTCGGGCTCGCTCACGATAGGACCCGCACCGACCCGCGCATCACGCGCGTGGGAAAGACGGTCGGGACGCCGCATTACATGTCTCCCGAGCAGGTCCAGGGCCGCCTCGTGGATGAACGGAGCGACGTCTACGCCATCGGCGCAATCGCGTTCGAGCTCCTGAGCGGCCGCCGGATGTTCACGGGGCGAACGTTCCTGTCGATCGCGAGAAAACATCTCGAGACGACGGTGTCGCGCGGCACGCTCGAGGGGCGCGGCGTGCCGCGCGAGCTCGCGGCCACCGTTCTGAGGTGTCTCGAGAAGAAGCCCGAGGATCGTTTTCCCTCTGCCGCGGCCCTGGCTGCGTCTTTCGAGGCGCTCGAACGGCTGCAGGAGCCGCGGGGACCCGCCGTCACGCCGGCGGCGCCGGCCGCGGCCCGCGTGAAAACGGCTGTCCACCGGCGAAGCGCCATCCTGCCCTTGGGAACGCCCGGGCGCCGGCCCGTCGTGCTCGTCGTGGACGACGAGGAGCAGGTGAGGGACCTCGTCTGCACGTACTTGCGCCGCAGCGGGTTCGAGGCCGAGCCGTCGCCGTCGGGAGAGGACGCGTTGACGCTTCTCGAGACGCGCACGGTCGACCTCATCCTCATCGACGTGTTGATGCCCGGCGTCGACGGTTTCGACACCGTGCGGGTCCTGAAGTCGCGGCCGGAGCAGGCGCAAATTCCCGTCCTGTTCATGTCGGGATTTCCGGAGAAAAACCGGGTGCTCTTCGCCGGCCAGACGGGCGCCGTCGACTTCCTCACGAAACCCCTCGACCTCAAATCCATGCTCGGGAAGGTGACTGCGATCCTCGGGAAGCCCGTGTAACCCGCTCTCAAATGTCGTTCGGGACGCGTGCGACGTCCTCGGGGATCCCCTCGAGAACGCCCCGGAACACATCGAGAAGCCGGGGATCCCACCATCCGCGGCGGGCCTCCTCTCCCATGATCGTGAGGGCCTCGGCGCGCGTGAGCGCCGCGCGGTAGACGCGCGCCGTCGTCAGGGCGTCGTAAATGTCGGCGATCGTCGTGACGCGTGCGGTGAGCGGGATGGATTCGCCCGCGACGCCGTCCGGGTAGCCGGACCCGTCGAGCCGCTCGTGGTGTCCGTAGACGACATCGAGCGCGAAGGCGAGCGTCTTCATGCCCGACAGAAGCTCGCGACCCACGACCGGATGCCGGCGGATCTCGGCGAATTCCTCGGGGGTGAGGCGAGCGGGCTTGAGGAGCACGGCGTCTCGGATCGCGATCTTCCCGATGTCGTGGAATAACCCGCCGCGCCTCACCGCCTCCAGATCGAGACCCGTGAGGCCGGTCGCGGCGCCGAGGCGGCCGGCGTACGTCGAGACACGTTCGCTGTGCCGTGCCGTGTAAGGATCGCGCGCGTCGATCGCGCGCGCGAGCGCGACGATCACGTGCTCGGCGTGCTCGAGCGCGTCCGTGAAGCGCTTCATCTGCACGAGAGACTTCAGTCTCGCGAGGAGCTCCTCGGCGGCGAACGGCTTCGCCACGAAGTCCGTGACGCCTTCCGCCATGGCGCGCAGCCGTTCCTCGCCCGTTGCGCCGCCTGTGATCATGATGATGGGCAGCAGCCTGGTGACCGGGTCGGCACGCAAGTGGGCAAGGACGTCCTGTCCGCTTTTTCCGGGGAGGTGCAGGTCGAGAAGAAGAACGTCGGGTCGAAGCGTCTTCAGCCGCTCCTGAGCCTCTTCGGCCGAAGCGGCCGTCTCGACCTGGTAGCCCCGAGGCCGGAGGAGAGCCACGAGCAAGCCGCGCACTTGGGCATCGTCGTCGACGACCAACACCGTCCCCGGTGATGCGTCGAAGAGCGCCAGTTGGTAGATACCGCTCATGGCCCGAGAGAATCGTTGCTTTTCGATTCGTTCGTGTCAAGCGAGCCGCAGATTCTCGTTCAGACCTGGACGAAAGCAGAGGGCGGGGCCGCCCCCTCAGCGCGCCTCGTTCGCTCCGGCCTCGTAGCGCCAGGCGACCTGCTCCTTGGCCCCTTCGGCGAAGCGCGTGTCGACGTATTCCTCGAACTCGATCTTCCGATCGAGGACGCCCGTCTCGATCATGAGGTCGCGCACGAGGTCGAAATCTCTCTTCCGCGGCGAGAGCGGCGTGTACATGACGCGGTCGAGGGGGTTGGTGAGGGCCCAGCGGAGGATCTTCGGGTTCTGGTTGTAATAGAAGCGCCCCACGAAGTCCGCGGCCTGGTCGCGGTGCGGCTTCCCCTCCTCCAGCCAGAGGCCCGAGCGCGCGATGCCGTCGACGAGCGTCTGGACGGCCTCGGGGCGGGAGGCGATGACGTCCTCGCGGACCACGAGGACGCACGACATGTAGTCCGGCCAGTACTCGCGCGCATGGAAGAGGACGCGGCCGTATCCGCCGAGCTCGGCCTGGGAGGGAAACGGCTCGCCCATGGAAAACGCGTCTATGGCCCCCGCCGCGAGCGCGCCCGTCACGTCCGGCGGAGCCATCTCGACGATCCTCAAGTCCTCCGGCTTCATGCCGTACTTCTTCAGGACGCGAAAGACGATGAGCCGCTCGTCGGAATACCGGCTCGGCACCGCGATCGTCCGCCCCTTGAGATCGGGGAAGGTCTTCACGGGGCCGTCCTTCCTCACGACGACGGCGCTCCCGTATCGGTGCCCGAGGTAGACGATGCGGATCCCGACGCCCTGCGCCTTGAGAGCGATCGCCATCGGGGCGACGATGAACGCCGCCTGCATCTTGTTCGCGATGAGGGATTCCTTGATCTCCGGAAAGCCCTGGAACATGCGTGGGACGAAGACCTCGCCCGCCTCGGAGAATTTCGAGATGTAGTCGGTCACCGGGCAGGCGAGGTGGCAGGTGACCGGGATGTAGGCGACGTTGAGCTTCCTCTTGTCCGGCGCCAGGAAATCGTTCGCGAGGACGGCCCAGTTCACGTTGAGGACGGAGTGCAGGGCGGACACGACGAGGAGCCAGGCCCCGACGCCGAGAGCGATGCGCTTCGGGCCAGTCATGCCGTTTCTCCCTGGAAGCCCCAACGCACGCTCCGGAGCCGCTCGAGTCGCCGGGCCACGACGTCGAGGACGAGGCCGATCGCGCCGATGAGGAGCATCCCCGCCACGACGAGATCGTAGCGCTTGCCGGCATTTCGCGAGTCGATGATGAGATAGCCCAGGCCCGAGTCGACCGCGATCATCTCGGCGGCCACGACGACGAGCCACGCGATTCCGAGCGCGATGCGCAGGCCCACGAGGATCTGCGGCAGCGCCGCCGGGAAGACGACGCGGGCGAGGAGGCGGGGCGTGGACAGGCCGAAATTGCGGCCGGCCTGGAGGTACATCGCAGGGACGCTCCGGACACCGTTCATCGAGGCCACGACGATCGGGAAGAAGGCGCCGAGGAATATGAGGAGATCCGGCGCCGCCTCCGACACGCCGAACCAGAGGATCGCGAGCGGCATCCACGCGAGCGGGCTGATCGGCCGCGCCATCTGGATGACCGGGTTGAAGGCGGATGCGAGCGCGGGAATCCAACCGAGCGCGAGGCCGGCGGGAACCCCGAGGACGAGCGCGAGCGAGTAGCCCGTCGCGACGCGCCGGAGCGAGTCGCCGGTGTAGCGCCAGAGAACGCCTCGTGCCGCGAGCTCCCTCAGACCGGCCGCGACCTTCAAGGGCGACGGGAAAACGGTGGTGTGCGTCAACCGCACGGCGAGCGACCAGGCGACGATCGCGAGAGCCGCTGTTCCGAGGGGCAGCAGGACTCGCTCGACGTCAGATCTTGTGGGCAAGGCCGATCTCCCCGAGCAGAAGGTCACGGAGCGCTATGTAGCGGGGGGAGCTGAGGTCCCGCGGATGCGACATGTCGATCTCCACGATCCGCCGGATCGTGGCGGGGCGCGTCGACATGACGACGACGCGGTCCGCGAGCTGGACGGATTCGTCGATATCGTGCGTCACGAAGAGGATCGTCTTTTTCTCGGCACGGCGGATGCGAAGAAGCTCGCTCCGCATCACGAGGCGCGTGATCGAGTCGAGTGCGCCGAAGGGCTCGTCCAGAAAAAGCACGTCGGGATTCACGGCGAGCGCGCGCGCCACCTCGAGCCGCTGCTTCATTCCACCGGACAGCTCCTGCGGGTACGCGTTCTCGAACCCGGAGAGCCCGACGAGCTTCACGTAGTACGCGATCCGTTCCGCGCGCTCCGCGGCGCCGAGGCGAAACAGGCCGAAGCCCACGTTGCCTTCGACCGTGAGCCAGGGGAAGACGCCCCGCTCCTGGAACACGAAGATGCGGCGCGGATCGGGGCCAGCGACTTCCTGTTCGTCGATGAGAACCGCGCCGCTCGTGGCCTTCAGGAACCCGCCGACGATGTTCAGGAGCGTGGATTTTCCGCAGCCGGAAGGCCCGAGGATGCACACGAGCTCGCCATCCTTCACCTCGAGATCGATCGACGAAAGCACCTCGATGACCGAGCCGTCCGTCGGGAACCGCATCGAGAGGCCGCGGATGCTCACTTTCGGCGGCGGTGTCACGACCCGTACCCCCACTTGAGGGCTTTCATCTTTTCGAGCTGCTGCATTCCCAGGTCGAGGACGAGCCCGATCAGCCCGATCATCACCATTCCCGCCACGACGAGGTCGTACCGGTTCCCGGCGTTTCGCGCGTCGACGATGAGAAAGCCAAGCCCCGAGTTGACGGCGATCATCTCTGCGGCCACGACGACGAGCCAGGCGACGCCGAGGGAGATCCGGAGCGCGACGATGAGCTGGGGAAGCGCCGCCGGCAGGATCACGTCGACGAGGAGGCGCGGGTTCGAGAGGCCGAAATTGCGCCCGGCGCGGAGAAGCGTCGGCGGCACGTTTCGCACCGCGTTCATCGCGGCCGCTGTGAGCGGCAGGAACGAGGCGAGGAAGATCAGGAAGATCGCGGCGACATCCCCGACGCCGAACCAGAGGATGGAGATCGGGATCCAGGCGAGCGGGGAGATCGGACGCAGGAGCTGGAGGAGCGGGTTCAGGGCCCTCTCACCCCGCTTGTACCAGCCGAGCAGGAGCCCGAGCGGAATCGCCGTCACGACGGCGAGCGAGTAGCCCCATGTCACCCGGAAAAGCGACGCGACCACGTATTTCGCGAGGAGGCCGCGCCGCAGAAGCTCGAGGAGGCCTTTCAGGACCTGCAGCGGGTCGGGAAACAGGCCTGAAACCTGCCGGTGGGCCGCGAGGAACCAGACGATGAGCAGCGCCGCCGTCGCGGAGAAGGGCAAGAGACGCTTCACGAGGCTAGGCGCTGTCCGCCGAGGCAGCTTTCGCCATCTGAGGCACGGCCGCCGGACCGCCCTGCGGCTTCGGTGGCAGGTTCGGGACCGGCCCGCCTACGGGCGCCGGCTTGACGAGATAGGACCACGCGTTCGCGAGCTCGGCTTTCGCCCAGCGCACGAGGCCGTGTGCGAGCATCACCCAGCTCGCGCCGCGGACGGAGAAGCCGACGAACCCCGGACGCCGGAGAGCGTTGTGATTCCCGTAGATCCCGAGCGCCTTTTTCCTCTTCGCAATCGCCACGAGGCGCCGGTTGTAGAAACGCATCGGGTAGAACGCGATCTCCGAGCCGTCCTGATAGTACGGCGGAATGCCCAGACGCTCCGACGACCAGCGGTAAATCGGAATGACGGCCGCGAGGTAGTAGAGCGCCGTGTCCATCAGGAAGGCGATCGTCATGGTGTCGTAGTCGCCCATGACGTAGTACTTGTCGCGGAAGATCGCCTCGTAGAAGTACGTGAAGTAGCGGGCGTACCGCTTGTTGTGAAGCTCGTACTCCTGCGCCATTTCGTCCGTGGGCGTGCCGGACAAGGCCTTCTCGACGAGGCGGACGCGCGCATAGACCGAGAACGCCATCTGGTCGAGGCCCGGCGAATAGAAGGGATCGAGGAAGCCGCCGGCGTCCCCGACGCACGTCCAGCCGGACCCGATGAAGCGGTCGACGTAGTAGGGGAGATGGCCGTAGAAGCGGCAGTCGCCCTCGACGGGCGTTGCATGCGTCAGGAGCTCCCTCGTGAGCGGGTTCGCGTCGAGGAAGCGCGTGAGCTTCTCGAGCGGCGTCGCACCCTCCGGCTGCACGAGGCGCGTGTCCCATACGAGGCCCACGCTCGTCTCGCCGCCGCTGAGCGGGATGAACCAGATCCAGTAGCCCCAGCCCGTGAAGTGGTTCGTGGCGAGGCGCCGCGCCGTGAGGACGGCGCGATGGAAGGGATCGGACGAGTC